>CAYNLG010000003.1:0-89702 GCA_964397995.1 uncultured Anaerolineales bacterium | reverse complement strand
GGGTCCGTCGCCGGGGGCGGGGGCGTCGGGCGCCGCCTCGGGGGCGGGCGCCGCCGGCTCGGCCGCCGGGGCCGCCACCGCCAGCGCCGGCAGCACCAGCGCCGTCACCAACGCTGCCGCACGCCACAGGGCACGGGTCTCGTTCCGCATGACCGGGTCTCCTTCGGGTGCTGACGTGGGCGGCCGGGTCTCACCCGCCGAGCTGGGCGAGCTGTTCCTTGGCCGACTGGGCCCACTTCGTGTCCGCGTACTGGGTCGTGACCGTTTGGAACGCCTCGCGGGCGTCGTCCTTCCGGTCGAGTTGCAGGTAGGCCTTGCCAGCCTCGAACTGGGCGGCGGCGGCCCACTCGGTGTACCCCGACCATAGGGCCACCACCCGCAGGTACGCCTTCAGGGCGTCGCGGGCCTGGCCCTCGGCCAGGTAGGTCTCGCCGAGGTAGAACTGGGCCTTGGCGGCCGTCTCGGTCTGGGTCATGCCGGCCGCCTGCTGGAACCGCTGCCGCGCCTGCTCGTACTGCTTCTCCTCGTACAGGGCCTTGCCCAGGAGGAACTGGGCCTCGGCCAGCAACGGGTACGACGGGTGTTGCTGGACGAGGGCCGTGAGCGTGGCGACGGCTTGGCCCGCGCGGCCGAGGACGAGCTGGGCCTCGCCGAGGCGGTACCGGGCGTCGGCCAGGCCGTCGAAGTCCTTCGGCGCGGCCTCCACGAGCGGCTTCAGCCGGTCGGCGGCGTCGGCGGGCTTGCCGAGCTTGACGTAGGCCTCGCCGGCCTGGAGCCGCCCCTCGGGCACGAGGTCGCTTTCCGGGTGCTCCTTGATGAGGCGGTCGAAGAGCTTGGCAGCCTCGGCCCAGGTCTCCTTGGCCCAGTGGCACCAGCCGAGGCGGTAGAGCAGCTTGTCGGCGAGGCGCGCGTCGGCCGAGGCCAGGGCCCGTTCGTAGGCGTCGACGGCCTCGTCGTAGTTCTTGTCGCGGTACGCCCGCTCGCCGCGCTGGAAGTGCGCATCGGCCGCCAGCGTGCTCTTCGGGAACGTCTTGGCGAGAAACGCGTAAGCTTCCTGGGCCGGGTCGGCCTGGCCGGCCTGCTGGAGCGACCACGCGAGTTCGTAGGCGGCCTGCTCCTTCAGGCCCTTGTCCTTCGTGCCGTCGCGGAGGGTGCCGAAGACCTTCGCGGCCTCGGCCCAGGCCTCCTCGGCCTGGTAGACCTGGCCGAGGGCGAGCCGCGCCGCGTCGGCCAGCTCGTGCTGCGCGGCCTTCTCGAGCATGGCCGCGAGCGCCTTGCGGGCGCCCGGGTAGTCCTTGGTCTGCTTCAGGGCCAGGCCCTGCTGGTAAAGCGCCTCGGGCACGAGGTCCGCCTTGGCGTAGCGCTCGGGGACGCGGCCGAAGGCGTCGGCGGCCTCCTTGAGCTGGTCCTGGGCCTTGCGGGCGAGGCCGAGGCCGTACCAGGCGTACGGGGCCAGGTCGTCGTCGGGGTGCTTCTCGGCGACGGCCTTGTAGTGCTCGGCGGCCTCCTTGGGCTTGCCGGCCTCGCGGAGGAGTTCGGCCAACTCGTATCGGCCGCGCGGAAGGAGCGGGCTCTTCTCGTGCGCCTTGACGAAGCTCTCGAGGGCCTTGACGGCGTCGTCGGTCTTCTCGGCCCGCGCCAGCGCCAGGCCGCGCTTCAGCGCCGCCTCGGCCCGGTGGGCCTTGGCGTCCTCGTCTTTCAGGTAGGCCGCGAACGCCTCGGCGGCGTCGTCGAACTTCTTCTGGTCGAAGCGGCAGACGCCGAGAAGGTAGCGGGCCTCGCGGGCGGTGTCGCCCGGGACGTCCTTGGCCTTGAGGAGGGTCTGGAGGTGCTTGATCGCGTCGGGGTAGTCCTCGACGAAGTAGCGGACCCAGGCGAGCCGCAGTCGCGCCGCCGGCGCGTCGGCCGCGCCCTCGTGGTCCTTCAGGAGCTGCGCGTACCGCTCGCCGGCCGCCTCGTACGCTTTCTGGAGAAAGCGGTTCTCGCCGGAGATGAAGAGAACCTGGGGCACGAGGGCGTGGTCGCCGGCCTGTTTCAGGAAGGCCGCGACGACCGTCTCGGAGGCCTTGAAGTCGCCCGAGCGGTTGAGCGCCGCCGCGGCCGCGTACAGGGCGCGCGGCAAGTCGGCGTGGTCGCCGTGTTTCCGGGCGAAGGCCTGGTAGGCCTGGGCGGCCTCGGCCTCCTTGCCCTCGGCCAGGAGCGCATCGGCCTGGCCGAGCCGCGCATCGGCCGCCAGCGGGCTCTCCGGCGCCGCCTTCACGACCTGCTCGAACCGGGCCCGGGCCGACTCCGCCTGGCCGCGCTTCAGCTCCGTCATGCCCAGCCAGTAGAGGGCCTCGGCGTCGCCGCCGTTCCGCTTGACGCGGTCGGCAAGGCGCTTGGCGGCCTCGTCGTACTTGCCCGCGAGGTAAAGGCAGGTGCCGACGTAGAGTTCGGCCCGCCCGGCGCGGTCGGCGTCGGGGAACCGCTTGGCGCACGAGGCGAAGGCCTCGGCGGCCGGCTCGTACTTCTCGGCGTGGTAGAGGGCCAGGCCCCGCTCGAACGCCGCGTCCGCCGCCCGCGCGTCCTTCCCCTCGGCCACATCCTTGTACGCCTCGGCCGCCTGCGCGTACTCGCCGAGGCGGTAGAGCGTCTGGGCCAGGTGATACCGGGCCGCGGCGGCGTGGTCGCCCTTGGCGCCGAGGGCCAGGACCTCCTCGAAGGTCTCCTTGGCCTCGGCGTACTTCCCGGCCCCGGCCTGGGCGATGCCCAGGTTCAGATGGACCCGCTCCAGCAACGGCTCGAACCCGGCCGCCACCGCGTCGCCGACCTTCTGGAGCTCTTCCATGCGTCGGCGGCGGTTCCGGTCGGCCTGCGGGCTCGTCCGGTACTGCTCGACCAGCGGCGCGAGCGTCTCGATGGCCGGGTCGTATTGCCTCAGCGTGATCAGCAGCCCGCCCCGCCGGTCGCGGGCCCAGTCCGCCAGGTAATGGTCCGCGTCCTGCTTGACGAGGGCGGCAAACGTGTCGGCGGCTTCGGCGCTCTTGCCGAGGGCGGCCCGGGCGCGGCCCAGCTCGAAGAGCACCTCGGCCCGGCGCGCGAACGTGTCATGCTCCTTGCCGACGGACTCCAGCAGGTCGGCCGCCTCCTGCGGTTTGCTCGTCCGCAGCAGCGCCCGCGCCAACGTCAGCTTCGCTTCCGGCACCTTCTCGTGCTTCGGGTGCTTCTGGAGGAACGCCCGGAACTCCTCGGCGGCCAGGCCGTACTTGCCGGTGGCGTAGAGCCAGGCGGCCATGTTGTAGTCGTCGGTGGCGGAGTCGCCGCCCTGCTCGGGCCGCTGGGCGGCCAGGGCGGGGGCGGCCAAGGCGGCCACGAGCAGCCACAGCGCCGGTCCAAGGCCCGCGCGAAGTCGGGTCGTCATGCCTCGTTCTCCCTCTGAAGCCACTCCAAACGGTCTTGGCCCTGCCTGGCGAAACCGGACCGGTCCGCGGCGTCCTTCCGGGCGCCCGGTCCGGCCGGCCCGACGGGATATGGGGTCGACCGTCCCGTATACCCCGGCCGGACGGTCCGCCCCTCTAACCCGGCCCTCACACGGCGGGTTATGGGAAAAGCCGCTGGGCGCGCGGCGGGCTGAGGGCCCGGCCTACGGCCAAAGATACCGTAGCGCCAGGTGGTACGCCACCGCCGCCGCAATCACCCCCGCCGCCGGCGCCGCCAGCCGCACCAGGTTCGCCAGGACCGCCGTCTTGAAGTGCTCGCTGGTGACGATCAGGCAGACGTGGACGGGCGAGAGCATCATACCCATGTACCCGCAGCCGTGGGCGAGGACGAGGGCGGCGAAGAACTCGCCCGTCGGGGCGTCCATCCCGACCAGCGTCATCACCACCGGGAACGCCGCCCCGACAAACCCGATCGACAGGCCCGTCGTCAGGCCCGCGATGAACGGCAGAACCATGATCATGGCCATCGGCGGGATGCCCGCCGCGTCCAGCTCCAGCCGCATCTGCTCGACGACCGGCGTCCCGTCCGGGAGTTCCGCCCGCACGAAGGCCCCGTAGATGCGGATGATCGCCACGATGGCCATCAGGACGTAGACCTTGCGGGCGCCCACGATGCCCCGCCAGGCCGACTGGCCGAGGGGGCGGCGGATCTGGAGCCAGAGGATGGCCAGGGCGATGCCGACCGTCATCGGCAGGTACCGGTTCAGCGGCGGGGCGTCCGGCCAGGCCCGCACGAGCAGGGCGTAGCCGACGCGGAGGATGGCGTAGGTGGCGACGACGACGAGGATCGGCTCCAGCAGCGGCAGGAGCGGCGGCTTGCGCGCGGCCGCGGGCGCCGCGCTCTCGGCGGCCGGCTCGGCGGCCACCTCTTCCGGATGGACCTTCCGCAGCAGGAACACGTACCCGGACACGACGGCCGCCCCCGTCAGCGGCAGCATCAGGGCCGCGTACTGCCATGCCTCCAGCTTCGTGATGGCCAGGGCCAGCAGCACGCCGGGGTAGAGCGGCCACCAGTATTCCCAGACGTGGCGGAACCAGTAGTTGATCTTGCTCTTGAGGCGGGGCTGGACGGTGCCGTCCTCGTCGCAGCTGTCCACCAGGGGCGCCGAGAAGAGCGCCCCGCCCGGCATCGGCAACAGCCCGATTACCGCCGGCAACACGGCCATGGCGGCCCGGCGGGGGATGCGGCACCGGACGGCGGCCACAAGGTCGCGCATCATGCCGGCGGCGTCCATCTGCATCGAGAGCCAGATGACCCCGACCACCACGACCATGAGCATCAGGTTGTCGGCGGAGCTGAACCGGGCCCACGCGATGGCCCCCATCGCCCCGAGCGAGTGCCCCGACCAGAGGGCCAGGGCGACCGTCGCGACGGCCACGCTGACGACCAGACGCCGGGTCAGGCGGTTAACGAGCAGGATGAGCGCGAGGCTGGCCAGGACCTTGACCAGCATCGGCACGGCCATCACCGCCTGCATCGCGCGCTCCCGCCCCCCGCGGCCCGTGTGAAGGGCAGGATGATAGGCCCTCGGGGCGGTGCGGGCAAGGGGGCGCGGGGACGGGCGCAACAGTGGGCCACCGCCCCGACTGTTCCGCCACAGTCCACTCCGCCCTCGCGAGGGTGCTCGCGCGGAACGGGGCTGTGCGGTTCTGCGGGACCGAAACGCTTGACTTGAGGCGCACGAAACGTACGAACCAGCCCGCAACTCTCCGAACCCGCCCCGTGGAGGCCTCCATGCCCACTTGGCCTATCAGCGACGCACGCGATCACCTCGCCGACCTCGGCAACCGCGTCGCCCCGCGCGGCAAGCGGCTGTTCGCCCTCGTCCCCATCGAGGACCTGGAGCGCCTCGAGCAACTGGAGGATGCCGCCGACCCCGAGGCCCTCCGGCCGGCACCGACGACGCCTGCCGCCTCCGGGTCGGCGACTACCGGGTCGTCTCCCGCGTGAGCGACGCTGTGCTGACGGTTGTCGCCATCCGCATCGGCCCCCGCCGGGACGTCTGCCGCCGGCGCTGAAGGGCGCCTACTCGGCCGCCCATCCCGCCGACCGGAACTGGTACGTGCCCGCGCCGACGGCGAACGTCGCGGTGCCCTCGGCGGCCACGGCGCCCGCGTCGTCCTCCGAGGCGGCCGGGGCGGCCCCGCGCTTGACCGCCTTCACGTCCTTGACCTTCGAGATCGGCTTGCCGCCTTCGGTCACCTGCCGCGCGCTCGTCGCCGGGACGTGGACCGTGGCCGAGGCGTTCGGCGGGACGGTGACCTCGAGCACGAGGTCGTCGCCGTCGAGGCGCCAGGCGCTGGCGGCCCGGCCGTAGACGGTCTCGAGCGTCGCCTCGGCGTGGGTGATCTCGCCGCCGCGCAGCGGCCGCGGGCGGATGACGAGGTGCTTGTACCCCGGGCGGGCGGGGTCGGTGTCGAGCCCCGCCAGGGCGTGGTACAGCCACTCGCCGACGGCCCCGTAGGCGTAGTGGTTGAACGAATTCATCCCGGGGTCGCGGAACCCGCCGTCGGGCGTCCAGCCGTCCCAGCGTTCCCAGATGGTGGTCGCCCCGTGCGTCACGGGGAAGAGCCACGAGGGATAGTCGGTCGTCAGCAGCAGCCGGTGGGCGAGGTCGAGCCGCCCGGCGTCGGCCAGGGCGAACAGGAGGTGCTTGACGCCGAGGAACCCGGTCGAGAGGTGGCCGCCCCGGCGGCGGTACATGTTGCCCTGGCGGCCTTCGAGGATGTCACGGGCGAGGTGCTCGGCGGCGCGCGGCCGCAGGTCATCCGGCAACAGGTCGAACCGGAGGGCCAGGACGTAGGCCGTCTGGGTGTCGCCGGCGAGCCGCCCGTCGCGGGTGACGTAGCGGCGGCGGAAGGCGCGGGCGACGCGGCGGAAGGCGCGGGCGAAGCGGTCGGCGTCGGTCTGCTTGCCCAGGACGGCGGCGATGCGGCTCATCAGGTCCAGGACGCGGGCGTGGTAGGCCGTGGCCACCAGGTCGGGCGGCGTCGGGGCCTGGTGATGCAGCCAGTCCGAGAAGTTGTGCCGGGCGAACGGGTCGGTCTTCTCCACGAAGGCCGCGTACCGTTTCATCATCTTGTAGTGCCGCCGCAGGACCCGCACGTCGCCGTAGGCGAGGTAGAGGGTCCAGGGGACGACGACGGCGGCGTCGGCCCAGCCCGGGCCGCCGTCGGTGCCGGGCTTGTCGTCGACGACGGGGGCGATGGACGGGAACGAGCCGGCCTCCGTCTGGCAGTCCGCCAGGTCGGTCATCCACTTGGTGAGGAACCCGGCCACGTCCAGGTTGAAGCAGGCGGTGCGGACGAAAATCTGGATGTCGCCGGTCCAGCCGAGGCGCTCGTCGCGCTGCGGGCAGTCGGTCGGGACGTCCAGGAAGTTGCCCTTCTGGCTCCAGAGGATGTTGTGCTGGAGCTGGTTCAGGCGGTCGTCGGAGCAGGCGAACGTCCCGGTCGGGGGCATGTCGGCGTGGACGACGACGGCCGTCACGGCCTTGGCGTCCACCTCGCCGGGATAGCCGGTGACCTCGACGTAGCGGAAGCCGTGGGTGGTGAAGCGGGGCTCCCAGACGGCCTTGCCGCCGCCCGCGATGAACCGGTCGGTGCAGGCGGCCTTGCGCAGGTTCTCGGTGTAAAGGCTGCCGTCCTCGTCCAGCACCTCGGCGAAGTGCAGCGTCACGGTCTTGCCGCGCCGCGTCTTCTCCGGCACCGCGAGGCGGACCCAGCCGACCCGGTTCTGGCCGAAGTCGACGATGGCCCGCTTCTTGCCGTACTGGGTGACGGAGACGGGCTTCAGGGTCTCGATGCGGCGCACCGGCGGGGCGGCCGAGGCGGTGAGGGCGCGGGGCGCGGGCTCGACGACGACGGCCTTGCCCCAGCGGGCGTGGCTGTAGCCGGCCTCGGCCCAGCGGGCGATCTCGCGCCGGGCGTCGTAGGTCTCGCCGTCGTACAGGTCGGAGGCCCGGACCGGGCCGTTCGTCCAGACCCGCCACCGGTGGTCGGTGCCGACGCGCTTCCGCTTGCCGTCCTCGAAGACGAGCTCGAGCTGGGCCCGCAGGGCGGGCGCCTCGCCCCCGAGCGGCGGGTGCTTCTTATGGCGCCGCGACAGCGGCCCCGACCACCACCCGTCGCCGAGGATCGCCCCGAGGGCGTTCGGGCCCTTCTTGAGCAGGTCCGTCACGTCGTAGGTCTGGACCTGGACGCGCGACCGGAAGTCCGTCCAGCCCGGCGTTAGGAGCCGGTCGCCGACGCGTTTCCCGTTCAGCCACATTTCGTAGACGCCGAGCGCCGTCACGTACAGCCGCGCCCGCGCGAGGCCCGGCCCCACCTTGAAGCGGCGGCGGAGCAGCGGGCACGGGGTGCTCTCGGCGGGGTCGCCCGGCTCCGGCGAGGCGATCCACGCGGCCTTCCAGTCCTTCGGGCGCACGAGGCCCATCTCCCACCACGCCGGCTCGCTCCACGGCGACGCCTTCCCCGCCTGGTCCCACACGCGGACCTGCCACCAGACCCGCTGCCGCGACTTCAGGCGCGGCCCGTCGTAGACGACGTGGACGGACCGGTCGGAGGCGACGCGCCCGGTGTCCCAGAGGTCGGCCTCGCCCCGGCCGGCCAGGGCCTCCGGCGACGATGCCACCCGGACGTGGTACGCCTTCTGGGCCGCCCCGCGCCGGTTGTCCACGAGCTTCCACGAGAGGCGCGGGCGGCGGACGTCGAGGCCCAGGGGCGTGCAGCGGTACTCGCAGCGAAGGTCGGTCGGCGCGTGCGGCACAGTGAGCTCCTTGCGGATCCGGGCGAACGGGGGAAATGGTGCGGTGGGGGGCCGGGCAAGTCAAGCGGGAAGTGGGCCGCACCGGGCGACGCGGGCCATGGACCCGGGCCGGCCCAGTGGCGCTTCGCCGGGACCGCGAGGTCGCCCGCCGCGGGGGCATCGCGAGTGGTGGGCGATACAGGACTCGAACCTGTGACCTCGCGGGTGTGATCCGCGCGCTCTAGCCAACTGAGCTAATCGCCCACGCGCCGGCATGCCGCCGGGCACGCGTCAGATGATACGCGCGCGGCCGAGGCCATGCAAGGCCCTTTCGGCCGGGGCGGCCTTGCCGCGGCGCCCGGCCGCCCGTACAGTGCCCCGGTCCCGACGCCCGCTGGAGGAGACCGCCATGCAGACCGTCGCCTTCGGCCGCACCGGCTGCCGCGTCGCCCCCCTGGGCATCGGCAGCCTGGCGGTCGGCCCGACCGAGGCCGAGCAGGACCGGGTGGTCCGCCTGATGGAGCGGCTGCTTGACGCGGGGTGCACCCTCGTCGACACCGCCCAGTGCTACCCGCGGAGCGAGGACCTGATCGGCCGCCGCCTCCGCCACCGGCGCGGCGACATGGTCCTCGTGACGAAGTGCGGGCACCATGACGTGTTGCCGGACGGGTCGATGCGGTCGCGGCCGGTGTCGATGGACGATGTCGACGGGGCTCTGCGGCGGCTGCGGACCGACGTCCTCGACGCCATGTTGCTGCACTCGTACGACCTGGACCTGCTGGAGCGCGGCGAAGCGCTGGACGTGCTCGACCGTGCTCGCCGCGCGGGCAAGGTCCGCTTCGTCGGCTACTCCGGCGACAACGAGCGGGCCGCCTTCGCCGCCCGGCACCCGGCGGTGGACGTCCTGGAGGTCTCGGTGAACCTGTGCGACTGGCACAACGTGCGGACGGTCCTGCCGACGGCGCGCGAGCGGAACCTGGCGGTCATCGCGAAGCGGCCGCTGGCCAATGCCGCGTGGCGGTTCCTGGACGAGCCCGGCTGGGCCGGCGAGCCCGTGCGTCCGTATGCGGAGCGGCTGCGGGCGATGGACGTCGCGCCCGAGGCCTTCGGCTGCGCCTCGTGGGGCGAACTTGCTCTGCGGGCGACCTTGAGTGTGCCGGGGGTCCACTGCGCGATCCCCTCCTCGGCGACGGAAGCCCACCAGGACGAGAACCTTCGCGTGGCCGCCGACCCGCCGCTCCCGGCCGCCGACGTGGGCCGCCTCCGCGCGGCTTTCGACGACGCTGAAGCCCGCGCGGGCGCGACGTGGGACTCGCTGAACTGACGGGGGGCGGCGCATGTGCGGCATCGCGGGCATGGTGACCAGCGGCGAGGCGCCCGGCGACGCGGCCGCCCTCGACCGCATGGCCGCCCGCCTCGTCCATCGTGGGCCGGATCAGGCCGGCACGTGGACCGGCCCCGGCGCGGGTCTGGCGGTCCGGCGTCTGGCCGTCATCGACCCCGCCGGCAGCCGCCAACCCCTGGCCGGTCCCGGCGGCACGCGCCTCGCCTTCAACGGCGAGGTCTACAACTACCGCGACCTGCGGCGTGAGCTTGCCGAGGGTGGCGCGGCCCTGGCCACCGAAGGCGACGGCGAGCCAATCCTTCACCTCTACGCGGCCGAGGGCGAGGCCGCCCTGGCGCGCCTGGACGGCATGTTCGCCCTGGCCCTCTGGGACGGCGAGCGCCGCCTCCTCCTGCTCGCCCGCGACCGCCTCGGTCAGAAGCCGCTCTACTGGCACCACGCCCCCGGCCGCCTTGTCTTCGCGAGCGAGCCGGCCGCCCTCCTTGCCGCCCCCGGCGTGCCGCGCGACGTCGACCCGGTCGCCGTCGCCGACGCCCTCCGCTTTGGCTACGTGCCGGCGCCCGCGACGGGATTGAGGGGCGTCCACAAGCTCCCGCCGGGGCACCTGCTGGTCTACGACGCGGCCGCCGACCGTCTCGACGGACCGCGCCGCTGGTGGGACATCCCCCGCCGCCCGCCGACCGGCGGGTTCACGGCCGAGGCCTGGGCGGAGCGGATCCGCACCGAACTGGCGGCCTCGGTCCGGGCCCGCCTCGTCGCCGACGTGCCGCTCGGGGTCCTGCTCTCGGGCGGCCTCGACTCCTCGGTGATTACGGCGCTGGCGGCTGAGGGGGGCGGCACGGTCCGGACCTTCACGGCCCGGTTCCCTGAGGCGGCGTGGGACGAGTCGGCGTACGCCCGGGAGGTCGCCCACCGCTTCGGCACGGAGCATGTCGAGATCGAGGTGCGGCCGGACGTGGTGGCGGACCTGCCGGCCATCGTGCGGCACCACGGCGAGCCCTTCGCCGATTCGTCGTCGCTCGCGACGTGGGCCCTCTGTCGCGAGGTGCGGAGGCACGTGACGGTCGCCCTGGGCGGCGACGGCGGCGATGAGCTCTTCGGCGGGTACCCGCGGCACGCGGCATTGTTGATGACGGAGGGCTGGCCGGCGGCCCTGCGGCACGTGCTGGCGGCGCTGGCCCCGCTGGTGCCGCGCGGCTTCGGGCGCAAGTCCTTTCTTGTGCGGGCGCGGCGGCTGATGGGGCCGCTCGCGGCGCCGGCGATGCGGCGGTCCCTGGCGTGGCGGTCGGTTTTCGGCGATGAGGCACTCGCGGACCTGCTCACGCCCGAGGCTGCGGCCCACCTGGCCGAGGTGGCCGCCCCGCTCGACCGCTGGGCGGCGCTGGCCGGCGGCCTCGACCCCGATGACGCCGTCGATTGCGCGATGGCGATCGACCTCCAGGACTACCTGCCGGACGATTGTCTGGCGAAGGTGGACCGGGCGTCGATGGCCCATGGTTTGGAGGTCCGGTCGCCGATGCTTGCCGCGCGCGTTGTCGAGGTCGCCCGCCGCATGCCGGTCGACCTGCGCTGGAGCCGCCGGCGCGGGCGGGTGCCGCGCGGCAAGCGGGTGCTGCGGGAGGCCTTCGCCCGCGACCTGCCGCCGGCGGTGCTGGGGCGCGGCAAGATGGGGTTCGGCGTGCCGGTCGGGGAGTGGCTGGCCGGGCCGCGCGCCGAGTGGCTGCGCGAGGTGCTGCTCGACCCGCGGACGCTGGGGCGGGGCTGGTGGCGTCGAGCGGCGGTCGAGCGGCTCCTCCGCGACCACACCCGCCGCCGCGCCGACCACACCGACCACCTCTGGACCCTCCTGTGCCTGGAGCTCTGGCACCGCGAGGTGGTTGAGGCGGGATGACGCAAGGCCCTCGCCTTCGGCCGCCACGCCCGGCATAATGGCAGCGTTCCCTCGCAAAGGAATCGGCGATGAGCAAGCTACGAGTGCCACTCGCGACGACGGCGGCGCTGGCCGCCTTGGCGGCGGTCGCGGGGATCGCGGTCTCGGCCGCGGACCGTGTGGCGCCCCAACCGGTCCTTCGTGTCGTCTGCTTCGGCGACAGCATCACCGGTGGCGTGCCGCGCCAGCCCTACCTCCACCACTACATCAAGTACGCGGACCTGCTCGAACTGCTCCTGGAGGGCCGCCTCGGCCTCGGGCGCGCGGCCGTCCTCAACCGCGGCATGAGCGGCGACCGGACCTACGCCGTGCCGAGCCAGGGCCTGCCCGGGGCGGTCGCGCGGCTGAAGGGCGACGTCCTCGACGAGGCGCCCGACGTCTGCGTCGTCCTGATCTGCGGCAACGACGCCAAGGGCACCCCCGAGGACGCCGCCCGCACCCGCAAGAACCTCGAGACGGTCTTCTCGGGCATCAAGCGGGCCGGCATCCGCTGCCTGGCCCTCGGCTACCACGTCCTGCCCAACCCGGAGAGCCCGGAGACCGCGTGGACGCACCTCGATGACACGAACCCGATGATCCGCGAGGTGGCGGCCGCCCACGGGTTCGCGTACCTGGACATGGGGCCGATTATGCGGGAGGCCGCCAAGGGTCGGCCGCTCGCGGAACTGGTCGACCCCGTCGACGGGGTGCACCTGAGGCCGGGCGGCGAGGTGGTCTACGCCCGGGCGATCTACGCCAGGCTCGACGCCCTCGGGTGGCTGCCGAAGCCCCAGACGAAGTAGGCGCGCCGTGAACCGCAGCCTCGGAAGCCTGTTTGTCGCGGGCAGCCTCTTCGGCCTGGCCCTCGGCCTGTACGAGCTGGCCTTGCCGCTCTTCCTCGACGACCGGCACCTGAAGCTGGAGACGATCGGGCTGGTGCTGGCGGCGGGGGCGGCGGTCAACTTCCTGGCGGTGGTCTACGGGGGGCGCCTCTCGGACCTCCTCGGCCGCAAGGGGCTCTTTGCGGGGGCCTTCCTCGCCTCCGCCGGGGCGGTCGCCGGCACCCCCTGGGTGCCCCACCCCGCCGCCGTCACGGGCCTGAAGACGGTGCACGCGGCCGCCACGAGCCTGCGGCAGATGCTGCGGACGGTGGCCGTCTACGAGACCGTGGCCGCCGACCGCTTCGGTCGCGTCTTCCCGCGGCTGACGGGCACCGAGATCATCGCCCAGACCTTCGGCGTCGCGTGCGTCAGCCTGGTGGGCGTCGGGCCGGGGGCGACGCTCTCGTACACGGTCCTATTCGGCATCGGCGGGGCGGCCCTCGCTCTCGGGTTCCTGGTCATTGCCGTCGGTTACCGCGAGGGCGACCGCGAGCCGCCCGACCGGCGGGGGCGGCTGTCGCTCGCGGCCGTTTTCGCCCCGGACCTGCACCCGAAGCTCTGGCTGATCGTCGCCAGCAGCTTCATTTTCACGTGCGGCCTGGGCATGAGCCACGCCCTCTGGGCCCTGTACTTCCGGCGCGGTCTGGCGGGGCCGTGGGCGGGCGAGCTGGCGGCCGTGGCGGCTTGGCTGCGCGAGGCCTGGCCGGGGGCGGCCGAGCTTTTGACGGGCGGGGAGCGCGGCCCGGAGTTTGCCGTCATCGCCGCCCTGGCCGTCCTTCACCGCGCGTGCCTGGGCGTGCCGATGGTCCTGCTCGCGCCGCTGGTGCGCGGGCGGCTGAAGACGCTCTACATCGGGTGCCTGGCCCTGAGCGGTGTGATGACGGCGGCGGTGGCGCTGGCGGACTGGCTCACGGGCAGCCTGCTGCTGGTGGTCCTGGTGTTCCCGCTGCACGACGTCGTCGGGGCGAGCATCTGGTTCCCGATCCAGGAACAGTTCATCCTGCGGTACAGCCGACCGGACCGGCGGGCGGCTCAGGTGGCCAAGGTCCGGGCCCTCGGGGCCCTCGGGATGGTGGTCGGCACGGCTGCCGCGGGGCCGCTGATGGCGGCCGAACCGGCGTTGCCGTTCGCCGTGGGCGGGGGCCTGACGGTGGTGGCGGCGGCGGTGCTGGCGGGGTTGTAGGGGGCGCGGGGGCCGGTTTTCCTGTTTCTGGGCCTTTTCCGGGAACGGGAAACGGGCGCTTCTGGGAAAATCGGCATTCGAGCGACCGGCGGCCCCCGAACCGAGTACTGCGTCACGACGACCGTGCTGGGCGTTCTTCGCTTGCGGGAACACCCCCTTTTCATGCACGATGATGGCTTGCCGGTGTTTTTGGACGTGGTGCGGGACCTGTTCCCCGCCCGTCCGCAGTGACCAACGGAAGGACGCGACCGCCATGATCCGACGCCCCAACCTCATCCTCTTCAACCCCGACCAGTGGCGCGGCGACGTCATGGGCCATCTCGGCGACCCCGCCGCCGTCACCCCCCACACCGACCGCCTCGTCGCCGAGAGCGCCGTCAGCTTCCGCACGGCCGTCTGCCAGAACCCCGTCTGCACCCCTTCCCGCTGTAGCTTCATGAGCGGCTGGTATCCGCACGTGCGCGGCCATCGGACGATGTTCCACATGATGCGGCCGGACGAGCCGGTCCTGCTTCGCACCCTCAAGGACCTCGGCTACCACGTCTGGTGGGGCGGGAAGAACGACCTCGTCCCCGCCCAGACCCCCGACGCCTACGGCCCCTACAGCACCACCCGCTACGGCTCACCCACCGAGCCGATGCCCTCGGTCCACGCGCTGGCCATGCGGCCGGAGGTGCGCGGCGAGCCGGGCAGCGACACCTACTATTCGTTCTACGTGGGCCGCATCGACACCGAGGGCCGCGAGCATCACGAGGACGGGGACTGGCTGACGGTGTCCGGGGCGGTCGAGGTCCTGGCCGACCCGCCGCCCGAACCGTGGTGCCTGTTCCTTGCCCTCGGCACGCCGCACCCGCCCTACGGCGTGGAGGACCCGTGGTACTCCCAGATCGACCGGGCCGCCCTGCCGCCGCGCGCCCCCGTGCCGGACTGGGCGGACAAGCCGTCGATTCTGCGCGGCCTGTGGGAGACACAGGGCATGCGGGGCTGGACGGAGGAGCGGTGGACGGAGCTCCGGGCGACCTATTACGGGATGGTCGCGCGGACGGATCACCTCTTCGGCCGCGTGCTCGACGCCCTGCGCGCGAGCGGCGCCTGGGACGAGACGGCCGTGTTCCTTTTCTCGGACCACGGCGACTTCACGGGCGACTATGGCTTGGTGGAAAAGACGCAGAACACGTTCCTGGAGGGCCAGGTCCGCGTGCCTCTGGTCGTGAAGCCCCCGGCCTGGGCGCCGGTCCGGCCGCGCGTGACCGAGGCCCTGGCGGAGCTGATCGACGTGCCGGCGACGATCGAGGCGCTCGCGGGCATCGAGCCGGGGCACACGCATTTCGGCCGGTCGCTGCTGGCGGTACTCGCCGGCGAGACCGAGACGCACCGGGACGCGGTCTTCTCGGAAGGGGGGCGGCTGCGCGGCGAGCGGCAGTGCATGGAACTCGAGAGCACCAGCAGCCAGAACCCCGAGGGCCTCTACTACCCGCGCATGGCCCTGCAGCGGAGCGAGAGCCCCGCGCACGGCAAGGCCGCCATGTGCCGCACCGACCGCTACAAGTACGTGCGGCGGCTGTACGAGACGGACGAGCTGTACGACTTGGCGGCCGACCCGCGAGAGCAGACGAACCGGATCGCCGACCCGGCGCTGGCGGAGGTGCGGGCCGACCTGCAGGACCGGATGCTGACGTGGATGCAGGAGACGGCCGACGCGGTGCCTGTCGACACGGACCGGCGGTGGTGAGGGGCGCCGGCGGCCGGTGCTACAGGTGCGTGCGAACGGCCGCGGCGACGGCCTTGGCCAGGCGGGCCGACCCGTCGTCCGTGAAATGGACCCCATCGGGGCGGAGGAGGGTGTCGCGGCCGGCCTCCATGACCACCGCGTGGAGGTCGTTGACGGACACGTGGAAGTGGTCGGCGATTTCGGTGGCGGCGGCGTTGTAGGTGTCGACGTCGGTCTCGAACCGGTCGAAGTCCTTGTGGGCGTGGTGCCACGCCTCGTTCACGGGCGTCGTCGACGCCCAGACCATCTTCAGCCCCGGGCGGCTGTGCAGCCGCGTGAAGATCGTCTGCAGGTTCAGCTTGTACGCGGGCAGGGGCACCTGGTTCAGCGTGGCGCCGAACGGCCGCTTCAGGTCGTGCAGCCCGCAGTTGACGTGGACCAGGTCGGGCTCGCGGTCGAGCACCCACGCGTCGAGGTGGGCCAGCACGTTGGCGCTGTCGCCGCCGTTGGCCTCGGGGTCCCAGACATCGCACACGCCGCGCAGGGCCTCGCGGACCCGCGGGGCGTAGCCCATGCGGATGGAATCGCCGAGGAGGATGACCTGCGGCATGACGGGGCCCCTTTGGGTTGCATCGCGATGCGCGCGGGTTCATAGTACCCGACGCGTGGGGCCGTCGCGCGGTAATTGCGGAACGGTGACGCGCGGCAAACGGGGGGGGGTAGCCGCCGCGCGTGTCCGGCGCGCCGTCGGTCGCCCCGGGGCAAGGGGCACGGGAAGGAGGGTGAGGGTGGACGCGCTGGCGCTGGTGGCGGTCACGTTCGTCGGGTACCTCGTCGCGTACCACACGTACGGCCGGTTCCTGGCCCGGAAGATATTCCAGCTCGATGACAGCCGCACCGTACCGTCGGTCGAACTGATCGACGGGGTCGACTACGTGCCGACGCGGCGGGGGATCATCTTCGGGCACCATTACACGAGCATCGCCGGGACGGGCCCGATCGTCGGTCCGGCCATCGGCATCATCTGGGGGTGGGTGCCGGCCATCGTCTGGGTCTTCGTCGGGTCGATCGTCATGGGGGCGGTCCACGATTTCGGGTCGCTCGTCGTCTCGCTCCGCAACCAGGGCAAGAGCCTCTCCGAGGTGGCCGCCCGGTACCTCAGCCCGCGGGCCCGAACGATCTTCTTCCTGGTCGTCTTCCTGGAGCTGCTGATCGTCATCGCGGTCTTCGGGATGGTCATCGCCATCATCTTCGCGCTGTACCCGCAGTCGGTCCTGCCGGTGTGGTGCGAGGTGCCGATCGCCGTGGTGCTGGGCCTGGCGGTGTACCGCTGGAAGGGCAACGTCGCGCTGGGGACGGCCGTGGCGGTGACGGTGATGTACGCGACGGTGGTGGCGGGGCACTGGCTGCCGCTCACGATGCCGGAGGGGGTGCTCGGCCTGCCGCTGACGAGCGTCTCGGCGTGGGTGCTCGTGCTGCTCGCCTACGCGTTCATCGCCTCCACGCTGCCGGTGACCGCGCTGCTCCAGCCGCGCGACTACATCAACGCGTGGCAGCTCTTCATCGCGATGGGCCTGCTGGTGGTCGGCGTGGTCGCGACGGCCTTCGCGGGGGACCTCGAGATTGTCGCGCCGGCGGTGAACCCGTCGCCGGCGGGGGCGCCGCCGCTCTGGCCGTTCCTGGGGGTGACCATCGCCTGCGGGGCCATCTCGGGGTTCCATTGCCTGGTCTCCGGCGGCACCACCGCCAAGCAGGTCTCGACCGAGAGCGACAGCCTTTTCGTCGGCTACGGGTCGATGCTGCTGGAGGCCGCCTTGGCGACGCTTGTCATCGTCGCCGTGGCCGCCGGCATCGGCATCGCCTACCAGGCCGGCGACGAGACCCTGACGGGGACGGCGGCATGGCGGCACCACTACGCGTCGTGGGCGGCGGCGGGCGGCCTCAAGGCGAAGCTCGACGCCATGGTCATCGGCTCGGCCAACATGCTCGCGACCCTCGGCATCCCGAAGAGCCTCGGCATCGTCGTCATCGGCGTCTTCATCGCCTCGTTCGCCGGGACGACCCTCGACACGGCCACGCGCATCCAGCGGTACGTCGTGGCGGAACTCGCGACCGATATCAAGCTCCCCGCGCTGGCGAACCGGTACGTCGCGACGGCCCTCGCCGTCGGGACGGCGGCGGCGCTCGCCTTCGGGGCCGGCGCGTCCGGCAAGGGGGCCCTGACCCTCTGGCCCATGTTCGGGGCCGTCAACCAGCTCCTCGCGGCGCTCGCGTTGCTGCTGATTACCGTGTACCTGCGGCGGCGGGGGACGTGGGGGTACGTCCTGACGCTCGTGCCCTGCCTGTTCATGCTCGTGCTCACCGTCTGGGCCATGGTCTCCAACGAGATCACCTTCGCGACCCGCGAGGTGACCGAGACGTTCCCGGTGTACCAGAAGTGGACGCTCGTGGTCGTCAACGGGCTGACGCTGGTGCTTGCCCTCGGCCTCGCGGTCGAAGCCCTGGTGCAACTCGGGCGGCCGAAACAGTGCGCGGTGGAGCCGTAGGCGCGGGCCGCTGGTGGCCGCGGCGGCGACGTCCCTCTGGCCCGGCGCGGCGGGGGGCTGGGGGTGGGGCTCTTGGGCGTGCTCTTCGCCCTCTCGTTCTGCCCGATCTCGGCGGTCCTCTTCTTCTCGAACGGCCTCGGCCTCTGCCTCCAGGTGGAGTCGCCGATCCTCCTGCCGACCCTCTTCGGCGTGGGGACCGCCCTGCCGGGGGTGGCGTTCGCCGTGCCGGTGAGGGTGGGGGCGCGCCGGCTCGGCAAACGGTTCGAGGCCGTGACGCGCGTCCATCGCCGGGCCCGCCGCGCTACCGGCACCGCCTTCATCCTCGTCGGCGTCGACTTCACGCGCAGCCACGTCTTCGGCGTGACGGCCATCCAGGTGGCGTAGCCCGGACGGCCGCCGGCCTACTCGTAAACCTCGCGCGGCAAGGGCAGGCTGCGGCCTTCGGTGCTGGAGCGCTCGGCCGTCTCGATCACCGCGATGACCTCGCGGGCCTGCTCGGCCGTCACCTCCAGCGGCTCGCCCATCAGCAGGTGGTCGGCCACGTCCCGGTAGTACGGCGCGCCGCTGTGCATGGGGGCGTAGCGGACGCGGCCGTCGACGGCGACGCCCGAGGTGTGGCTGACCACGCGGTAGGCCTCCGGCGGGTCGCTCACGAGGCCGCCCTGGGTCCCGAGGACGCGCCAGCGGGGCTTCTCGACGGCGGCCAGGCTCGAGATCTGCAGGTCGGCCATCTCGCCGCCCTCGAAGCGGAGGACCGCCTGCGTCTGGTCCTCGTTCGTCACGTGCTGCCACCACCGCTTGTGGAAGAGGCCCGTGACCTGGGCGACCGGCTTGTTCACCAGGCGCAGGATCCAGTCGGTGAAGTGGGCGCCCCAGTCGTACATGGCGCCGCCGGAGACGGCCTTGTCGCTCCGCCACGCGAACCCCGGCCGCCGATACCCGCCCATGTAGGCCTCGACGTGGAAGACGTCGCCCACCAGGCCGCGCGCCACGATGTCGCGCAGGGCCTGGTAGTCGCCGTCCCAGCGGCGGTTGTGGAAGCAGGAGAGCATGGCCTCAGACCGGTTGGCGGCCTTGATCATGGCGGTCGCTTCCTCGGTCGTCAGGCAGAACGGCTTCTCCAGGACGACGTGCTTGCCAGCCTTCAGGCACTGAAGCGACGGGTCGGCGTGCAGGTTGTGCGGCAGGATGTTCACCACCAGGTCCAGGCCGCGCATCTTCAGCATCGCCTCCAGCGACGCGAAGGTGCGAACGTCGGGGAGTTCGGCCTCGGCGGCGTCGCGGCGGTCGGCCAGGGTGTCGCACACCGCCACTGTCCGCATGCCCCGCTGCGCGTTGATCCATTCCCCGTGCCGCAGGCCCATGTTGTACGACGGGCCGTACCCGACGATGCCGCACCGAATCTCCCGCCCGTCGTCCAGGTCCTCCCCCACCGTCCACCGCAGGCCGCGCGTCACCAGCTTCCGGAACTCCCGGTGCGTCCAAGCCTTGAGGTTGTGGCCGAGCGCGACGTAGGCGACGCGGCCCTTGCCGTAGGTGTGGGTGAAGGCCAGCGGCCGCCGCTCGCCCTGGTAGACCGTCTCGGCCAGGATGTGGCTGCGCTTCGGGTCGTGGCTCTGAAGGACGTAGAGCTCGTCGTCGACGTCAAAGTCCGGCATCCGGACGGTCATCAGGTGGTCGCGGTCGACGATGGTGACCGGCCACCGCTGGAACCGCGGGTGGGTCTGGAACTCGGCGTTCAGCATCTCGATGTAAGGGCGGCTGTCGCGGAAGCTGTCGGCCGCCGAATGGATGCCCACCAGCGCCCCGCCGCCCTTCACGAAGCCCACCAGCGCCTTTTCCAGCGACTCGTCCAGCGCGTCGCGGAAGCCCGTCGTGTGGAGGATGACGGCGGCGAACTTTCCGGTGGCGAGCTGGGCCAGCGCCTGCGGGTCCTGGCTGACCGTCAGGTCCCAGGTGCCGGGCGTCTCGTCGCGGAGCATGATCTCCATCTGCTCCGCCGCCTTCTCGACCAGGTGGTACTTGCCGCCCACCAGCATCAGCACCTTGCGAGCCGTCCGGCGGGGCGTGGCCGTGCGCCCGGTGGCCCGGGGCCGGGTGGTCTTCTTCGATGTCCTGGCGGTCTTCGCCTTCTTGGCTTTCTTGGCCATCTGGGCGTCCTTCTTCCTGGGTTTCGTTCAGCCGACGGTCCAGCGCGCCCGCGGCCACGTGCCGCCGGCGCGGGCGCGGACCCTACGCCTCCCGCAAGAGCTTGCCAAGAGAAATCCACGGCCGGCCCCTACGGCGCCGGCGGTTGCGGCCACTCCGCCTGGCCCGGGTCGAACTCCAGCGCCGCGAACCCTGACGAGCGGTGGGCCGTCAGCGCCGCGGCCTCGGGCGGCGCGCCCTCGACCGCCTCCGGCGGCGTCTCCAGCAACAGGCACTCGACGCCGTCCAGCGACTCGACCAGGGCCATCCCCTTTTCGACCCCGATCACCGCCAGGGCCGTCGCGAGCCCGTCCGCCAGGGCCGGGTCGGCCGCCACCACCGTCACGCTGGCCAGGCGCGTGTCCACCGGCCGCCCCGTCCGCGGGTCGAGGATGTGGCTGAAGTGCCGCCCGCCGATCGTGAAGCCCCGTTCGTAGTGGCCGCTCGTCACGGCCGCCTGGTCCTCCAGGTACAGCGCCGTGTACAGCCGCCCACGCTGGTCGGGATACCGCGGGTCCTGGATGCCGACCGACCAGCGGGGGTCCCGGCCCGGGGAGACGAGCCTCGCCGGCCGGCGGGCGACGGCGTAGACGTCGCCGCCCGCGTCGACCAGGGCGGCCAGGGCCCCGGCTTGGCGCATGCGCTCGGCCATGCGGCCGGCGATGTAGCCCTTGGCGATGCCGCCCAGGTCCAGCTCCATGCCTGTCTTCATGAGGCCCACAAGGTGCAGCACGTCGCCGAAACTCTCCTCCCCGCTGCCCCGCTCCCCCGGCCCGGGCGGGCCCTGCGACTCGAGGATCAGGACCTCGACGTCATCCATGCCCACCAGGGCCGCGGCGGCCGCCACCTCCTCGTCGGTCGGCAGGCGGTCCGCCTCGGCCGCGGCCCGCCACAGGTCCAGCACCGGGCCGACCGTCGGGTCGAAGGCCCCGTCGGTGAGGTCCCAGACGTCCTTGGCGGCAGCGACGCACGAGGCCGTGAGCGGGTCGACGCGGGCATGCGAGAGGCCGGCGTCCTTGTTGATGAGGGCGACGTCGGAGGGCACGGGCGCCTCGCCGCCCACGCCGGCGGCCGCCTCCAGAGCGTGCCGGTCCAGCCGCTGCGCCGCCTCGGCCAGTTCGGCCCAGGCGGCGTCCAGGGCGCGGCGGGCGGTCTCGGTGTCCGGGGCCACCACGCGGACCGTGACGACCGTGGTCATGCCCTCCCGGAACGCGATCTCCTCCACCGGTTCGCCGCACCCGGCCAGGAGCACGCCCGCGGCGAAGGCGGCCAACAGCGCGCCGGGGCCGGCCGCACCGGAGACGGGGTTGCGCATCAGGAGACCCTCCTCGTGGCGCGGCACACCCGGCGCCGCGGCCGCCTCTGGTGTACCGCAAACGGCGCGCGGTGTCATGCGGAAAGCGAGCCACGTTGTGCCGCCGGGGACCGCGTCTTGACGAAATCTCAGGAAAGGGCTGAGCCCCTTAGCCCTTTCTGAGGGACGCCGTCAACTCCTCTGCCGCCACCGGGCACGGGGACGCAAAACGACCCGGGCGGCCTCGGGGCCGCCCGGGTCGTAGGCCTGTGTCTGCGCTGCGTGCTGCCGCTGTTACGTGCGCCGGCGGAGGGAAAGGCCGGCCAGCCCCAGGCCCATGAGCGCCAAGGTGGCGGGCTCGGGCATGTGGCGAATGTTGTCCAGGAAGAAGCCGGCGGCATAGGCGCCGCTGATGACCAGCTCGACGACGTTGCCCTCCTCGCCGTGGTCCACGGCGATCTCGGTCGTCAGCATGACGCCGTTCTTGATGTCATCGGCCGACAGGGTCACGGCCTTGTCGCCCTCGACCGACTCGCCGACGAAGAAGAGGTTGACGTCCGTCCCGTCGAAGTCCGGGTCGTAGAAGAGGACGCTGAAGTCGAACCGCTTGGCCTCGGTCGTGGCGAGAACGAAGCTCTGGAGCGGCACGTCGGAGCCGTGGCCCGCCCCGCCGCTGCCCGGGTTGCTCGTGGCGAAGTGCAGCCAGGCGGGGTTGGCGGCTCCGGCGGCCTGGGCGTCGGGCATGGCGTGCGACAAGGCGTTGAAGTAGAGCGTGTGATGGTCGTTCGAGATCGTGTTCCAGGTCAACCAGTAACCGTCGGCGCCGTACTGGCCCCACCAGGTGTACTGGTTGGTCCCGGTGAAGTTCATGTCGGTTTTGGCTTTGGCGACCACCATGATGGCCGACGCCTGGTTCGCGACGCCGGCCACAATGAGCCCTGCGGCCGCCAACACCATGAGCAAACGAAGTGAACGCATCGTAAACACCTCCCCGCAATCCCGCCGCCAAGGCAAACCCCGGCGTCTGCCGCGCAGAAACACCCCACGGCGGGAAACCGCCCCAACTCCGGTTTTCGGGCGGTCAATCGAACCGGACGGGCATAGAGAGACGCCGCCCACAACCCCGGTGCGCTGCCACCCCCTTATTCTCCACCCGTAGTATACCGACAAATCGGCGAAAGGCAAAAAACGGAGGCCGGAAAAAACGCGCCAAGGCCGCGCAACCGCGCAACCCCGCGGCGCCAGATTGGTTGACGCCCCCCGGCGGGGGGTCTATAATCGCCCCACCCGGCCCGGTTTGCGCACCCGGCGCCGCATGGTTTGCATTGAGGGATTGGATGAGCGAGACGGAGGCCAATGCGGGCGGCGACGCCCCCTGGCGAAGCGAGCAGGCGCCGTGCGTCTACTGCGGCCAGGTGATTGACCGCGACCTCGATCGCTGTCCCCATTGCCGCACCAGTTTCTCCGAAGCCGTCCGCCGCGCCAGCCGCGAAGTCGTCGGCGACTGGTTCTACCTGGACCCGCGGAACCCGAGCGGGCGCGGCGTCTCGTTCGAGATGCTGGTGAAGATGATCGAGAAGGGCCGACTGAAGCCGGAGTCGGTCGTGCGCGGCCCGACGACGCACCTGGACTGGATGTTCGCCGCCGAGACGCCGCGCCTCGCCAAGTACCTCGGCCTCTGCCCGCACTGCTTTGCCGAGGCGACGCCCGACCAGACCTACTGTACGCATTGCCAGCTGAACATGAACGAGCGGCCGGCGTCGGTCCGCCCGGGGGTGCCGGAGGACTTGGTCAAGCCGCCGTTCCACGCGAAGGCGTACGAGCTGGAGAAAGAGCTGGCCGGCGAGGGGGCGCAGGCGGCCGAAGCGCCGACGCCGGGGCCGGCCGTGACGCCGCCGCCCACGCCCGTGAGCGCGGGCGCCGCCCTGTCGGCGCCGACCCCCCCGCCGCGCGTCTCGGCCGTGGCCGCCGAAGCCGCGGCCGCCACCGCCGGGGCCTCGCGGCCCGCGGCGGGCGCCGCCGACGGGCCGAAACGCCCGAACCTCGTCGTCGTCCTGGGCCTGACCTGGGGCACGGTCGTCCCGCTGTTCCTGCTCCTGGTCTTCACCGGCCTGCCGCAGCTCTTCCTTCCCGCCGGCTGCGACGACCAGGTCACCCAGTTCCAGAACAAGTGGAAGGGCATGCTGGGCATGGGGACGGAGGAGGTTGTGCCACCCGAGGAAGGCGGCGGCGAGGACGGCGACGCCGAGGCCACCACCCGGGCCTGGAAGGACGCCCGCCTCCGGGCCGCCTATGACGCCATCAGCGCCGGCGAGTATGCGCAGGCCATCGCCATCTACCAGGAGGTCATCGACAAGACCGGCGACACGACGTGGCAGTCGCGGATTCGCGAACTCCGCAGCCGCATCGAAGAGCAGCGCCGCGACCGGCTGGACGGCCTGAAGGAGAAGCTCCAGCTTGCCGAGCAGATGGCCGCCCAGCGCAAGTTCGACGACGCCTTGGCCGTCCTCCGCAACATCGGCGACGAGGACCGGGCCGTGTTGGCCGAAGCCGGCGTGAGCGTTGAAAAGATGGAGGCGACGTTCCGGCGCGAGCAGCAGCAGGTGGCCGAGGCGATCCGGCAGCAGCGGGAGCGGCTCCGCGAGGCGCTGGCAAAGGCCAAGGCCCTCCGCGACGCCGGCAAGCTGGAGGAGGCCCGGGCGGCTTACGAGCAGCTTCGCGCGGCCTATCCGCCGGTCCTGGTCAAGGCGGAGATCGACATCGACGCGACGCTGGCCCGAATCCACAAGGCCATCGCCGAGGCGGCTGGGCCGCCCACGCCCCCGGTGGATACGATGACCGCCGAGGAGGCCGCCACCAAGGTGGCCGACCTGCTCGAAAAGGCCGCCGGCCTGGAGCAGCAGGAGAAGTTCGCCGAGGCCCTCGAGACGCTCGAATCGATCAAGACGCTCGACCGGAAGTACTGGCCGGAGAACCTGGAGGAGCGGATCGAGGACGTCCGGAAACGCAAGGAAGCCCTGGACTTCTTCGGCTTGGACGGCTGAGGCGGTCGGCCACGCGACATCCCCGCCCGAATCGGCGCCCGCGGCGCGTGCCGCGGGCGTTTCCATGCGCGGCAGGGGGCGGCAACGCGGGCGGCCCTATTTCTCGGGCGCGGTCCCGGCGGCAGGCCGGGGCGCCTCGCCGCCGATGGCGGGGCGGACCCGGATCACCAACAGCACCTGGCCTTCGGGCAGGTCCGCCGCCGAGTCGATGACGACCCGCTCGCCGCCGTAGCGGCCGAGGTCGCGGAGCCGCGCGGCCACGGCGTCGAGGGGGGCTACCTCGTCCTTCGCCTGCTTCTTGCCCGCACCGGCCGACGGGGCGCGGGTGCGCCATGCGTCGCCCGTCTCGGGGCGGGACGCCGCCTTGGGCTCTTCGGGCATGGGCGCGGCCCCGCCCGGGGCTCTGCCTGAGCGGCGAGCGGGCCCGTCCTCGTGCTGTACGACGCCCTCGGCTTCGGTCCTGGCGAGCCCCGCGACTCCGGCCTCCGCCGGCCGCGCGCGCAGCCGGCGCCGCAGGTCGCGGACCGCCAGGAAGGCGTCGCTCGAGTCCAGGCTGACCTCCAGGCGCTCGGCCTGGGCCAGGTCGGCGGCAAAGCGCGAGACCTCATCCCGGTCGGCGACGACCAGCCACGTGTCCTCGCCGTCCTGCCGGGCGAGCCAGTAGACCCCGCGGGCCGGCGCCGGGTCGGCGGGGGCGTCGGCCCGTTCGGCCTCGCGGTCATCGCCCGGCCCGGCCTTGCCGGCGGGCGCCGGCGCCGGGGTCGCCTCGCGGCCCGTCACGGGCGACCAGTTGTTCCGCGCGAACAGGTCGAGCAACTCCCGATTGCCTTCGTCGCGTGTCGGGGCCTCGACGACGAGTTGCTGCTCGGCGGCCGCGAGGTTTGACGCCTTGGCGACTTGGCGGAGGCCCGCGACGTCGTTGGCATAGGCGGCCCGGTTCATCGCGACCTGGACGCGGACGGCTTCGTCGTCGGAGGTCGCCTCCGCGGCGGCCGCACGCCCGGACGCCGTCTCGGCTTGCCCCGCGGGGACCGGGGTGGGCGCGGCTGGCGGTGCGCCGGCGCCGCCCATCGCGAGGGGCGGAAGGTCCTCCAGCGTCCGGACCGCCGCCGGCGCCGACACCGTCGCTTCGGGCCCCGCGGCCAGGGCGCCGTTCCCGCGGCCGCCCCGCGGGGCCGAGAGCGTGCCGTGGAAGCGGACGGTGATGGGAGCCCCGGCGGTCGGCGGGGCGGCCGCGCACTCCCAGGTTATGGGGCCGACCGCCTCGGGGCCGCCCAGCATCTCCAGCGACCCGACGGGCTCCAGGGCCCACGTGGCGGTGTCGCCGAGGGCCAGACCCGCGCCGGTGTCGTCCCAGCCGACCGGCGTCAGCGGTGCCGTCTCGGCCGGCCGGGCCTTGTGCTCCAGGGCCAGGAAGTACGAGGTCTCCGTGGGGCGCTTGGCCCTTGGCGCGGCCTCCCTGTCGGACATGGCCAGGGCGTCGTCGGGCACGGGCGCCTCGCCGGCCGCCTCATAGTTCCGCTGGACCTGCGGCCCGGCCAGGTGAGAAAGCACCCCGATGCCCACGACGAGCAGGACGGCGGCGGCCATCGCCAAGGCGCGCGGCCACGCGGGGGGCTGGCGCACCGGCGCCCGTCGCCGGCGCGCCGCACGCATCGCCGCGGGCGTCCCGGCCGAGGCCCGCGCGATCTCGCGCTCCACCGCGTCGGCAAGGTCCGGCGGCGCCGCCCGGGCCGGCAGGCGGGCCACCAGGCCCGCCGTCGCCCGGAGCTGGTCGACGGTGGCGCGGCAGGTGGGGCAGCCGTCGAGGTGCCGGCGCACGGCCTCTTCCAGGTCGGGCGGCAGTTCGCCGTCGACCCAGGCCGAGAGATGCTCACGATAGGCGTCGCACGTCATGGTCGGTCGCTCCGACCCCCTGCGGGCCCGGCGGCGTGCCGGGCGTCTCGTCAGGCCGAGAGCATCGGCCGCAGCCGATCCCTCAGCATCAACCGGGCCCGGTGAAGCCGCGACTTCACGGTTCCGTCGGGCACGTCCAGGATCGACGCGATCTCCTCGTACTCGAAATGCTGGAGGTCGCGCAGGACCAGCACGGTCCGGTGCCGGTCGTCGAGGCTCGCCAGAGCCTCCTGGACGAGCCGTTCCGTCTCGGCGCTCATGAGCGGGTCGGCCGGGTCGGCCCCGGAGGGGTCGGCCCAGCGGACGGGCTGGCAGTCGTCGCCGCCGGTCCCGACAGACCCGACGACGGGGGACCGGGCGCGGCGTCGCCGGTGGCTGAGCGCCGTGTTGACCGCGATGCGAAAGAGCCACGTGTACAGGGTCGAGCCGCCGCGGAACCGTCCGAGATGCTCGTAGGCCTTGACAAGGGCGTCCTGGACGAGGTCGCGGGCGTCCTCGGGCGACCCGACGATGCGGTAGACGGCGTTGTAGAGCCGCCCGCCGTACCGGTCGACGACGTCGGCGAAGGCCGCGGCGTCGCCGTCCAGCACGCGGCGCACGACCGTCCGGTCTTCGAGCCCACTGTCGAAGGTCACGTTACGGCTCCACCACGTTTTCCCTGTGCGGCTTGTTTGGACGTGGCTCGGGGCCGGGCGGTTCGCGCCGTTTCCGGGCGGCGGGCGTTGGCTTGCCCGGCCCGCGGTGGGGGGCTATGATGCGCCCCGACGCGGACCCGAGCCGAAAGGGGCGCCATGGGCAACGAGCGACGCGGCATCGCGTGTGCCGGGAACTGGATCATCGACCACGTTTACATCTGCGACGCCTGGCCGCCGCGCGAGGAGACCCTTGTCAACATCCTCGAAGAGAGCCGCGGCACGGGCGGGTCGCCCTACAACGTGCTGAAGGACCTGGCGGCCTTCGGCCCGCCCGAGGGCGGCCAGGCCCTGCCCCTGGAGGCCGTCGGCCTGACCGGCGAGGACGCCGACGGCCGTTTCATCCACGACGACCTGGCGGCCACCCGCATCGACGCGTCGGCCCTGGCCCGCACGGCCGACGCCCCGACGAGCCACACCCTGGTCATTGTGAACAAGCCGACCGGGCGGCGGACGTTCTTCCACAACCGCGGCGCCAACGCCCTCTTCGGCCCCGAGCACGTCCCGGTCGACCGGCTGGCCGCCCGGATCTTCCACCTGGGGTACCTGCTTCTGCTGGACCGGTTCGACGAGGCCGACCCGCAGTACGGGACCGTGGCGGCCCGGGTCCTCAAGGCCGTGCAGGACGCCGGCATCGAGACGAGCCTGGACGTGGTCAGCGAAGTCAGCGACCGGTTTCCCCGGATCGTCCAGCCGGCCCTGAAGTACGCCGATTACTGCATCCTCAACGAGTTCGAGGCCGGCCAGACGGTCGGCCTGGACCTGCGGCCGGACGACGTGCCCGACGCCGACGCGGTGCGGGAGGCGGCCGAGCGGCTTCTCGGCTTCGGGGTGCGGCAACTGGTGGGCATCCACATGCCCGAGGGCGGGTACGTCCGGACGGCCGACGGCCGCGAGCGGTGGCACCCGTCGCTCCAACTCCCCGAGGGGTACATCCGCGGCGGGGCGGGTGCGGGCGATGCCTTCTGTGCGGGGGTCCTGTTCGGCCTCCACGAGCGGTGGGACCTGGAGCGGGCGCTCCGCCTGGGTGTCTGCGCTGCCGCGGTCTGCCTGGCGGACCCGACGTGCACGAACGCCGCCTCGACGGTGGAGGCGACGTTGGCGCTGGCCGACCGGTACGGGTTCCGCGAGCCGCTCTTCTGACGGCGGCCCGCCGCACGGCTCAGACGAGGGCGCCGCGGGCCTGGCGTTCGGCCCGCATGCGGGCGATCAGCGGGCCCAGCTTCCGCTCCACCGCTTCCGGCGACAGCGGCCGGATCATGCAGTAGTCCAGACCGGCCTCGAACGCCGGGTCGAGGGTGGCCGAGGCCGCCTCGGTCGCGACGGCGACGATCGGCGTCCCGCTGGGGTCGCGCACGCGGAACTGGCGGACGAACGCCGGCGTCCCGCCCGACGCCGCGTGCCACTCGATGAAGACCACGTCATGGCCGTCGATGCGGGCGGCCGCCAGCGCGAGCCGCGCGTGCCGCACCTCCGTGAAGTGGAAGTCGGCCAGGTGGCTCCGCGCGAGGTCGTGGATGAGCCCCGTGCGGAGCATGTCGGAATGGCTGATGACCAAGGCCCGGACCCGCATGGCGTCCCCCCGGAGGTCGGCCGGGTCCGGGGCGGTCCCAGCCGCCGCCCCGCCCGTAACTGGCTCATGTCAGATATAGTGCTGCCTGTGCTATACAGGCTATCGGGCATCGGCGCGGCGGGCTTGAGGAAATCGGGGCGGGGCGTCAGACGCAAGGGCGGGTCAGGGCCGGGTCACCGGACCCTCCGCTCCCGCGGAGGGCTCGATGCATGGGACTCGTGCCTGTGCCGCTAGGGCTCGATGACGACCTTCAGCTTCTCGCCGCCCGGGCCGGCCATCAGGGCGAAGCCCTCGGCCGTCCGCGCGAGCGGCAGCCGGTGCGTAATCATCTCGGCCACCGGCACTCGCCGCGCACGGATCAGCTCGAGCGCGATGTGGGCGTCGCCGGGGCTGTTGCCGTAGGAGGGCTTCAGGGTGATGTCGTTCCGCCAGAAGTCGTTGATGGGGACGGGCAGTTCGACCCCCGGCTCGGTCGTCGCGAAGCAGAGGACCGTCCCGCCGCGGTCCACCGCCTGCAGCGCCTGGCGGAAGGCCGCCGGCGCCCCGCAGCAGACGATCACCAGGTCCAGGCCGCGCCCCCCGTTGGCCTTCCTGAGCCGCGCCGGCACGTCGCCGCACGCGTCGAAGGCCTCGTCGGCGCCGAAACGGCGCGCGGCCTCCAGGTGCCACGGGTCGACGTCGGTCGCCAAAAGCCGTCCGGCCCCGCACGCCCTGGCCAGGGCCAGGTGCAGCACCCCGGAGACGCCGGCCCCGAGCACCGCGACCGACTGGGCCGGCCTGAGGCCGACGCTCCGCTGGCCCCGGACCACGCACGCGAGCGGTTCGACGAACGAGCCTTCCTCGTAGCTCACGGTCTCCGGCAGGGGATACGTCCCGCGGTCGACCTGGAGGGCCGGGACGCGGACGACCTCGCAGAACCCGCCGGGGTCGAAGCTCGTCGTGTGCAGTGTCTCGCAGGCGGTGTGCTTGCCGGCCAGGCACCAGTGGCAGGTGTTGCAGGGGACGTGGTGGTTGACGGCCACACGGTCGCCGACGGCCACGCTGGCGACGCCCTCGCCGACCCGGACGACGTCGCCGGCAACCTCGTGGCCGAGCACGATGGGGGCCTTGGCCTTGCGGTACCACTCCAGGACGTCGCTGCCGCAGAGGCCCGAGGCCCGGATGCGGACGAGCATCTCGCCCGGGCCGATCTCCGGCACCGGCCGCGTCTCCAGCCGCACGTCGTCGTTGGCGTAGTAGACGGCAGCGCGCTGGGTGGCGGGCAGATCGCTCATGGTCGGGTCTCCCGGCGGGGCGGCGTCGGGGTGGGTGCGCCGCCCCCGCGGTAACAGAAGCGGCGCCCCACGGATCGGCCGCGCCCGGTGAGGTCGCGGCCGGTCATGCCTGGCTGGCGAGCTCCTGGTAGAGCTCGTAGGCCTCGGCGTCGGTGCGGCCGTCGTGGACGACCGCCCGCACCGCCTGGATCATCGGGATGGGGTGCTCGGACTGGAAGATGTTGCGGCCCATATCGACGCCGAGGGCGCCTTCCTGGATCGCCCGGTAGGCCATTGTCAGGGCGTCGGCCTCCGGCTGCTTCTTGCCGCCCGCGATGACGATCGGCACCGGGCAGGCACTCGTGACGCGCTCGAACCCTTCGTCGCAGTAGTAGGTCTTGACGAAGTGGGCGCCGAGCTCCGCGCAGATGCGCGTCGCCAGGCCCAGGTACCGGGCATCGCGGACCATGTCGCGGCCGACGGCCGTCACGGCCAGCGTCGGGATGCCGCGCGCCAGTCCGGCGTTGATGAGCTGCGACAGGTTGTCGAGCGTCTGCTTCTCGTGCTCGCCGCCAATGAAGGCCTGGGTCGTCATGGCCGAGGCGTTCAGGCGGATGGCGTCGTCGATGGCGACGCCGAGCACCTCGTTCGAGAGTTCCTTGAGAATGGAGACGCCCGCGCTCATCCGCAGGCAGACGGCCTTGCCCGCGTCGGGCGGGATGATCGCCCGCAGCGCCCCGCGGGTGCACATGAGCACGTCCGTGTAGGGCACCAGGGGGTTGATCGTCAGGTCCATCCGCTCCAGGCCGGAGGTCGGCCCGAGGAAGTAGCCGTGGTCGAAGGCCAGCATGACCGTTCGCCCGGAGGCGGGGCTGAAGATGCGGGCGAGCCGGTCCTTCAGGCCCCAGTCGAGGCTGTTCGAGCCCTTCAGGAAGAAGGCCTCCTGGGCCTGGGGGATGCCGACGCCGTAGTCCTTCGCGTCGAGATTGCCTTCCGCTTCTGGCATGGGACGTCCTTTCGTCGTGTCTCGCCGGGGCCGCGCCGCCGCTCGGACTCAGGCGTCCGGGGCGGGGCGGACCACCTCGTAGCCGTGCTCGATGAGCCAGTGGTGGAACTCGTAGGTCGTGTGGATGCAGTCGCCCTTGCAGACGGCCCGCATCTCGTCGTAGGTCTCGGAGCCTTCGGGCTCGGCCTCCAGGAGCTTCTGGATGGGGCACGCGACGTCGCGGCAGAACTCGCGCCGCTGGTAGTCGACGAAACCGGGAATCGCCATGGCCGTCCTCCGCAGTGGGCCCGGCCATGATAGGCCCCGCGGCGGGGGGCGTGCCAGCAGAAAACGCGCTGGTGCCCCTACAACCGGTCCAGCATCGGCCCCATCGCCGCCCACGCCAGGTCGGCGTAGAACCGGTGCCCTTCCGGGCCGACGACGTGGCGGCACCGGTCGGCGGCGCCGGCCGCCTTGTAAATCCCCTTCAGCCGCCGCACGGCCGCCCGGGCCCCCGCCAGCGGGAAGATGGCATCCTCCTTGCCGCTCACCACGACGCACGGCCGCGGGGCGACGCAGCCGAGGACGTCGTCCATGTCCGCCCAAAGGGCCAGGTCCGGCGCGTGGTTGCACCCGCAGTGGTAGAGGGTCAGGAGGCTGCTCGCCATCGTCGCGACGCAGCACGACGGGATCACGGCCTTGAGGCGCGGCAACAGGGCGGCCGCGTACATGGTCGTCGTCCCGCCGCCGGAGTTGCCCAGGCAGCCGAGGCGGCCCATGTCCACGTCGCCGCGCGACGCCAGGTAGTCGATGGCCCGGTCGACGTCGAGGATGCGTTCGCCGAGAAGGGTGCGGCCGAGCATCTGGGCCCGGACGACGGCGTCGTGGCAGGTGTTGCGCTCGCACCGCTGGGCCTGGTCGCGTTCGGCCCGCTCGCCGAAGGCCCGCTGCTCGACGCACAGGGCCGCCATCTCCCGCCGCATGCACCCCAGGCCGAAGTCGCGGTCGCCGGCCACCTCGATGGGCGTGGTCTCGTCGTCGAAGGCGACGCCGATCGAGTTGTGCATCCCCGTCGAGTGGCCCTGGAGGCAGATGAACGTGCGGTAGGGCGGCCGGGCGCCGCGCGGCACGCACCAGTAGGCGGGCACGTCGGCGCCCGGCTCGGCGGTGAAGACGAGCTTCTCGATCCGCCCCAGGTCGGTCTCGCGGGTCCAGAGCGTCCGTGCCCGGAGCGGGCCTTTCTCGGTCTTCGGGACGCGGAGCAGCGCCCGCAGCTTCCGCCGCACCTTCCGCTGCCACGCCGCCACGTCGCCGCCGTCGTAGCGGAGGCGCGGCACCAGGCCCTTCATGAGCCGCGCGTGGACGCGCGAGGGCGAGAGGTCCAGGTCCGTCGTCCGCGGTGTGCCGGCCATGGGCGTCTCCATGCGGCGGGGCGCGGGGGCACCGGCGCCTACTTCGCGAGGAACCCCCCGTCGACGAACAGGACCTGCCCCGTCACGTACGCGGCCGCGTCGCTCGCCAGGTACACCGCCGCGCCCCCGACGTCCTCGGGCGTGCCCCAGCGGGGGACGGCCACGCGGTCCATCAGCCACGCGTTGAACGCCTCGTCGTGCCGAAGCCGCGCTACCAAGTCCGTGTCGATATAGCCGGGGCCGATGCCGTTGACGGTGACGCCGCGCGGCGACCACTCGACGGCCAACTGCTTGACGAGCTGGCGCACCGCCCCTTTCGAGGCGGCATAAGGGGCGTTCTCGCCTCGCCCGATTTCCGAGAGGAGGCTGGCGATGAGAATGATGCGCCCCCGCCCGGCCGCCAGCATCGGCCGCGCCGCCGCCTGGGCCCCGAACACCAGGCCCGCCACGTTCACGTCCATGACGCGGGCGAACTCCGAGGGCGTCATCGTCTCGGCGGGGACGCGGTGGGTGATGCCGGCCGCCCCGACGAAGATGTCCAAGCCGCCGAGCCCGGCCATCGTCCGCTCCACGAGGCTCGCGTGGACCTCGAGGTCCGCGACGTCGGCCGGCAGCACGAGCGCCCGGGTGGGGACCTCGGCGGCGACGGCCTCGAGCTCGGCCTCCGTGCGGGCGACCAGGGCGACGTCCGCCCCCACACCGGCGAGCGCCAGGGCCACCCCCCGCCCGATGCCGCGCCCCGCCCCCGTGACGAGAGCGGTTCGGCCGTCGAGGCGAAACGGGCAGGCGGGCGTTTCGGGCATGGGGCACCTCCGGTCCGCCCCATCGATACCCGCGCGGCGGGTGTGGCCGCAAGCGATTTCGGAGCGGTGTGCGGGGCTCAGCGCCAAATGCCCGCGGAAATCCCTTGTCCCCGCGGCCGCGCGGGCGCATCACTCGCACGGCGAGGGGGCCCACCAAGCAAGGAGCACGCCGTGCCGAAGCTGCGAGCCATCGTCGTCGGGGCCGGAGCCATCTCGCGGGCCTGGTTCCCGCCGCTCGCCAAGGAGAACGTCGAGGTGGCCGCCGTCGTCGACCTCGACCGCGGCCGGGCCGAGGCCGCCCTCGACAAGCACGAGCTTCTCAAGGCCGTTGCCGAGACCGACCTCGGCCGCGCCCTCCGCGACGTCCCGGCCGACATCGCCTGCGACCTGACCGTGCCGGAGGCCCACGCCACGGTGACGTGCGCGTGCCTGAAGGCGGGCCTGCACGTCATCGGCGAGAAACCGATGGCCTCGTCGATGGCCGAAGCCCGGCGCATGGTCAAGGCCGCCGACGCCGCCGGCCGCCTCTACATGGTCAGCCAGTCCCGCCGGTACCACCCGCTGCACGAGGCGATGGCCCGGACCGTCCGCAAGGGCCGGCTGGGCGAGCTGACGACGCTCAACTGCGACTTCTTCCTCGGGGCCCACTTCGGCGGCTTCCGGGCCGCGATGGAGAGCCCCCTGATCCTCGACATGTCGATTCACCACTTCGACTTGGCCCGGATGATCGGCGGCGTCGACCCGGTCGGTGTCTGGTGCGGCGAGTTCAATCCGCCCGGTTCCTGGTACCGCGGCGACGTGGCCGCCAACGCCGTCTTCGAGATGAGCGGCGGCGTCCGCTTCGCCTACCGCGGGTCGTGGTGTGCCGAGGGATGCCCGACCAGCTGGAATGGCGACTGGCGCGTTATCGGCACCCGCGGCACCATGCTCTACGAGGGCGACCAGCCGCCGCGCGGCCAGGTGGTCGCCAAAGAGGAGGGCTTCCAGCGGCCGACGCGCGACCTCCGGGTCGCGGACGTCGCGATGAAGCACACCGGCCAGCACGGCGCCCTGCGCGAACTGCTGCGGTACCTGCGGCGCGGCACCCTGCCGCAGGGCGAGTGCCACGACAACATCAAGAGCCTGGCGATGGTCTTCGCGGCCATCGAGAGTTCGCGGACGGGCAACGCCGTGCCGATGCGGGTCTAGGCGTCAGCCAATCAGCCCCGCGATCCCCGCCGGCGTCAACTCCCGCAGCGACCCGACCACGAGCCGCGCCCCGGCCCCCTCCAGCGCCTCGGCCGTCGTCGTCCCCAGCAGGCCGATCGCGGCCGCCCCCGCCCGGCACGCCGCCTCGAGGCCCGGCGTCGCGTCCTCCACCACCGCGCACCGCGCCGGGGGCAGGCCGAGCCCGGCCGCCGCCTTCTCAAAGACCTCCGGCGCCGGCTTGCCGACCGTGACGTCCGCCCCGGTCACCACCGAGGCGAACGCGCCGGCCCGCCCGAGCCCCTCCAGGGCCGCCCGCACGTTGGGCGGCGGGCCGGACGACCCCACCGCCAGCCCGAACCCCGCCGCGCGGAGCGCGTCGATCAGCTCGACCGCCCCGTCCATCGCCGGGAACGCCTCGACGAGAATCTCCCGGTACCTCTCCTCCTTCCAGTCGCCCAGGGCGTCGACCTCGGCCTCGGGCACCGCGTCCGGAAAGAGGCCGTGGATGATCTCGGCGTTGCGGCGGCCAAAGGTGACGGCGAAGTCGGCCTCCGTCACGGGCAGTCCGAGCCGGTCGCCCAGCCGCTGCCACGCCAGGAAATGGGCCCGGTACGAGTCCACCAGGACGCCGTCCACGTCGAAGATCACGCCGCGCTCGGCCACGTCTCGGTCCTTTCGCCCCCCGCGAGCGGCCCACCGTACCAGCCGCGGGCGGGCGCGGCAAGGTGCGCGTGGTGAGGATCGCGTGAAGGCCGACGGGCGTTTTGCTTGACGCTCCGCGCCGCCGGGCGCTAGAATCCGCCGCGCTTCGGCCCGTGACCCGTCGGAGATGCCGCCATGACCCAGGACGCCCCCGCGCCGCCCGCCCGCCGCGACCGTTGGGACAGCCGCACCGCCTTCGTCATGGCCGCCATCGGCAGCGCTGTCGGCCTGGGCAACGTCTGGCGGTTCCCGGCGAAGGTGTACGAGGGGGGCGGCGGGGCGTTCTTCATCCCGTACGTCGTGGCCCTGATCACCGCGGGCATCCCGCTGATGATCCTGGAGATGGGCATCGGCCAGATGTTCCAGGGCTCGGCCCCGAAGGCCCTGAAGCGTCTCAACCGCGACTACGAGTGGGTCGGCTGGTTCGCCCTGGCCGTCGCCGCCGTCATCGCCTTCTATTACGCCATCGTCATGGCCTACGCGTGGCAGTACCTCTTCGCCTCGTTCCGGACGGCCCTGCCCTGGGCCGCCGACGCCAAGGCCCACTTCTTCGGCGACGTCCTGCAGCTCTCGGCCAAGAAGGGCGAGCTGTGGCAGATCCGCTGGCCGCTGGTGGGCGGCCTCGCCCTGACGTGGGCTTTGGTCTTCCTGATCATCCACAAGGGCGTCCATCGCGTCGGCCGCGTGGTCCTCCTGACGGTCCCTCTGCCGCTGGTGCTGCTGGTGGTGTTGGCGATCCGCGGCCTGACGCTGGAGGGGGCCCTGCAGGGCATCGAGTACTACCTGACGCCGGACTTCACGAAGCTCCGCGACCCGAAGGTGTGGCTGGAGGCCTACGGCCAGATCTTCTTCAGCCTCTCGGTCGGTTTCGGCGTCATGATCGCTTACGCCAGCTACAACAAGCGCCACGGCGACATCACCAACAACGCCTTTATCACGAGCTTCGCCAACTGCGCCACCAGCTTCCTCGCGGGATTCGTCGTCTTCTCGGTCCTCGGATTCCTGGCGGCCCAGACCGCCCAGCCCGTCGACGCGGTCGTCAACCAGGGCCTGAGCCTCGCGTTCGTGACGTACCCGACGGCCATCGCCAAGCTCGGCACGCTCGGCGCCTTCTGGCCGCCCGTCGTGGCGGCGCTCTTCTTCCTGACGCTGCTCAGCCTCGGCATCGACTCCCAGTTCTCCATCGTCGAGGCCGTCTGCTCGGGCCTCCAGGACCGCTTCCGCTGGATGACCAAGGGCCTGGCGTCGGCCCTGATGTGCCTGGCCGGGTTCCTGATCGGCGTCTTCTTCTTCGCGACGCGCGGCGGCCTCGGCTGGCTCGACATCGCCGACCACTGGGCCAGCTACGGCTTCGTCTTCGTCGGCCTCATGCAGTGCCTCGTCGTCGGCCACTTCTTCCGCACCCGCCGCCTCACCCACTTCATCAACGCCTGGAGCGAGATCCACCTGGGCGGCTGGTGGGAACTCCTCATCAAGCTCATCACCCCGCTCACCCTCATCATCTTCCTCGGCGCGGGGCTCCTCTCGGAAATCACCGACGGCCTCTACGGCGCCGCCGACTGGCCCCCCGGCATGGTCCGCGTCGGCCCGTACCTGGCGTTCGCCTTCTTCATCGTCGCGTTTCTCCTCGCCCGCCGCTGGCACCTGCTGGCCATCCTCGGGGGCGGTGTGCTCGCGACCCTCCTCTTCCACACCGCCGTCGGCCTCACCCTGGCCGCCTCCGCCCTCGGGGCCATGGCCCTGGTGGTCCTGGGCGGCGGGCTGGGCCTCTGCATCGCGGTGGCGATGCGCGGCAAAGACGTGGTCCACCATGAGCAGACCCACGGTCGCCCCGAGGAGGAACTCCAGCACCTGGCCGCCGCCGAGTCCGGCGACGAAGAGCCCGATCCGATCGACTGACGAGGTTCCCCCCCCATGGCCACCATGCAAGGCGTCGTCCTGCCCGGCAACCGACAACTCGAACTCCGCACGTTCCCGGTCCCCGAGCCCGGCCCCGGCCAGGCCCTCGTCCGGATGAAGTGCACGTCGCTGTGCGGCAGCGACCTGCGGGCCATCTATCGCCCCACCGACCAGGGCCACGGCCCGGAGGCGTACCGCGGCGTCATCGCCGGCCACGAGCCGTGCGGCCAGGTCGAGGCGGTCGGCCCCGGTTGCCGCCGCTTCCGCCCCGGCGACCGGGTCGTCGTCTACCACATCTGCGGGTGCGGCCGGTGCTGGGACTGCCGCGGCGGGTGGCAGATCTCCTGCACCGACCCCTCGCGGGCCGCCTACGGATGGCAGCGGGACGGTGGCCTGGCCGAGTTCCTCCTGGCCGAGGAACGCAGCCTCGTCGCCCTGCCGGACGAACTCTCCTATGCCGACGGCGCGATGGTCGCCTGCGGCTTCGGCACCAACTACGCCGCCTGCCGCCGCGCCGCCCTCTCCGGCGAGGACGTCGTCCTCGTCACCGGCCTCGGCCCCGTGGGCATGGGCCAGGGGCTGCTTGCCAAGGCCCTCGGCGCCCGCGTCCTGGGCATTGAGCCGGTGGCCGAGCGCCGTCAGGTGGCCGCCGGCCTCGGCGCCTGCGACCTGATCGACTCAGGCGACGGCGCCTTGGAGCGCGTGATGGAGGCGACCGGCGGGCGCGGGGTGGAGGTGGCGATCGACTGCTCCGGCAACGCGGCCGCGCGGCGCCTGGCCCTCGAGGCCGCCCGGCCCTGGGGGCGGGTCGTCTACGTCGGCGAGGGCGGCACGGTGGACTTCGAGCCCAGCCCGCTCCTCATCCACAAGCAGCTCACGCTCCACGGCTCCTGGGTCTGCAGCCTGCCCCAGATGCAGGACCTGCTGGAGCGCCTCGTCCGCTGGGACCTGCACCCGGAGCGGATCGTCACCCACCGCTTCCCGCTGGAGCGGGCCCGCGAGGCCTTCGAGCTCTTCGACCGGGGCACGACCGGCAAGGTCGTCATCGAGTGGGCGTAGGCGCCGCGCACCGCAAGCGGCGCGGCTAACGGGCGCGCAGCGCGGCCCGCACGGCCTCGAACGGGTCGCGCTCGGGCTCCAGCACCGTCGCGATGAGGGCCGCTTCGGCCTGCCGCTCCACGGCCTCGACCACGTTGCCCTTCTGGCGCAGTGCGGCCGCCTCGCGCTCCAGGGCCGCGCGCCGCGCCCCCAGCGCCGCCGCCAACACCCGGTCGGCCAGGGCGTCGGCGGCCTCGTCGACGAGGCGGCGTTCGATCTCGGCCGCGGGCGGCAACTCCAGCGGGTCGGCCGCCAGCCCCACGCCCGGATTCGCCCCAAGGACCGTCGTATCGGCCTCGCGGGCGCGCGGCGACGCGCCACCCGCCGGCTGCCGCGCTCCCGTCGCCAGGTCCACCAACTCCGCCGAGGCGTCCAGCCGCCCGGTCCGCTCGTGGTGCTCCACGGTGTAGGGCCACTGGGCGGGTTCCTCGCGGACGACCGTGGGCGGCGTCCGGGCCAGCAGCGCCTGGAGCCGGTCGACCACCCGTTCCTGCTCCCGCAACTCGTGCAGCGGAATCCCGCCGCGCCCCGTCCCCCCGCACCGCGGGCAGTCGTACCGCCCGGGGAAGTGCCGCCACCCGCACCGCGGGCACGGCCGGAGCGGGTTGTACGGGTCGCGGCCCGTCCCGCCGCACAGCAGGCAGAGGACCCACCCCCGCCCGTCGCACCGCGGGCACGGCCGGTCGTACTGCTCCCGCAGGATGCGCAGGCGAAAGAGTTCCGCGTCCAGCTGCGACTGGATTCGCTCGACGGCCGGGTTCGGCACCTCGCGGCCGACGACGTAGGTGTGGGTACGCGGCTCGCTTCGGACCTGGTCGGCCACCTGCGGGCCGGTCGTGCGGAGGCGCCAGGCGTAGCCCTCGGCGGTGCTGCCCGGCGGCGGGGACGCCAGCTCCACGAGGGCCGGCGGGGCCACCCGGGCCAGCCAGCCGCGGACGGCCATCGTCAGAACACTGCCCGCGGGGTCGCCGCCCGGCGCCTCGGCCAGGCGGAAGCGGACGCGCGCGGCCACAGGGGCCCGGGCGGCGGCCGCGCGGTCCGGCGCGGCCCCTTCGGGGTCGACCGCGGCCGCCCCCGCGTACCACGCCAAGGCCGCGCCCGGCCGCGACGCCTCCATCGCCGCGTCCCCGCGCTGGACGTAGAGTGCCGCGAGGCCCTGCCGCGCGGCCGCGCTCGCCGGGTCGAAGGCCAGGGCGCGGCGATAGGCGGCCTCGGCTTCCGCGAGGTCGCCGGTCGCGCGGATCAACTCGGCGTCTTTGGCGACGGCGTCGGCGGCCTCGGCGCGGATCCGCGTCTCCAGGGCCGTCGCCTCGGCATGGGCCGGGAACCGCTTCCGCGCCGCCCGCACCGCCGCCAGCGCCTCGTCCCACGCCGCCCGGCGCCGGTGGCGGTCGGCGGCGGTCACGTGGTCCTCGACCTGGGCCAGCCGGCCGCGCGCGTCGGTCATCAGCGCGTTCGCGAGCGGATGGTCCGGCGCGACCGCCAAGGCCAGCTCCAGCTTCTCGATCGCCTCGGCCACGCGGTCTTCGCCCAGCAGATACTTCGCCTCGATGGCGAGGCGACGGGCGGTCTCGGCGGTCCCGGACGCGCCGTCGGAGGCGGCCGAGGCCAGCAGAACGAGGCAGGCGGCAAGGCAGGTCAGGCGGCGGACCATGGCAGCCTCCTTCCAGGGGCGCGGCAACAAGCCCCCGTCGTTTCGACGATTGGGGGCCACCCCTGTTCATCGTCCATTGTACCGTCCGGCGATTGACCGGGCGACCCCCGGCCGCTAGAGTGGCCCCGTTCGACCTGGAGGGAGGAGGCCCTATGAAAGGCGTCGTGCTCGCGGGCGGCCTGGGGACGCGGTTGCACCCGCTTACGAAGATCACCAACAAGCACCTGCTGCCCGTCTACGCCAAGCCCATGATCTATTACCCCCTGGAGTGTCTCGTGGGGGCGGGCGTCACGGACATCATGGTCGTGACGGGCGGCACGAGCGCGGGCGACTTCATCCGCCTCCTCGAAAACGGCGAGGCCTTCGGCCTGTCGCGGCTCCACTACGCCTACCAGAAGGGCGAAGGCGGCATCGCCGAGGCCCTGGGCCTGGCACGCGAGTTCGCCGAGGGCGAAAAGGTCATCGTCATCCTCGGCGACAACATCCTCCAGCGGTCCATCCGCCCGGCCGTCGAGCGCTTCGCCGCCCAGAAGGCCGGCGCCCGCGTCCTGCTGACCGAGGTCGACCACCCGGAGGCCTACGGCGTCGCCACGGTCGAGGGCGACCGCATCACCGGCATCGTCGAGAAGCCCGAGGCCCCGGCATCGAATCTGGCCGTGATCGGCGTTTACATGTATCCGCCGGACGTCTTCGAGGTGATTCCGACGCTGGCGCCCTCGGCGCGCGGCGAACTGGAGATCACCGACGTCAACAACCACTACGTTGCCGAGGGCCAACTCGCCTACGACGTGGTCGACGGGTGGTGGGCCGATGCCGGCGAGAGCATCGACGCCTGGATCGACGCCAACGTCCGTGTCGCCAAGGAGTTTCGGGGACAGGATACTTAATTCCGGGGCTCGCGGGAGTTAAGTATCCTGTCCCCGAAACTCAGCCGGACCAGCCGACGGCGGCCGTGAAGAGCGTCTCGATCAGCGCGGCCGCCACCAGCAGCACCACCGCCGCCGGGATGAGCCGGTAGAGCCGCTCCAGTCCCTCGGCGTACCCGTCCCTTCGCCGCGCCCGCCCGAGTGCCGCCGGCCGCGCCAGGCCCACGAGCGCCAACCATCCCCCAAGCGCCAGGGCGGCATACCCCAGCAGGCCGGCGGCCGCCGGCACGGCCCGGAGCGGCAGCCGCGCCAGGCCCGTCGGCGTCACCGGGGCCAGCGCGCCGCCCCAGAGGGCGTGCTGGCCGGCCGCCGAGACGAGCCCCAGTCCCGGCACGAGGCTGGGGATGCTGATGAGGACGACGCCCCGGACGCCGACGTCGCCGACGGCCGTCCCGAGGAGCTTCGAGGCGAGCGGCTCGAGGCCCGGCCGTGCCCCGGCTAGGCCGACGCGCGTCAGTTCCGGCACGCGCCCGCCGGCCGTGAAGGCGGCCATGAAGCGCTGGACGCCCGGGCCCAACGTGGCCGCGCCGATGACGGCCGCGACGACCAGCGCGAGCACGACGGCCGCCAGCGCGCGGCGATGGTGGACGAGCAGGGCCAAGGCCGTGTGGAGCCACCCCCCGACGGTCGTCCGCGGCGCCCGCCGCACCGCGACCGCGCACGCTGCCCACGCCAGCGCCGCCCCGCCCGCGAGGATCAGCCCCAGGGCGGCAACGCCGATCGCACCCGCCGGCCAAGCCGGCACCGTCCGGTCCACCGGCCGGTACGACAGGCCCCGCTCCGTCCAGAGCGGCAGGGCCGCGCGGCACGCGGCTTCCAGGTCGGCCGGGTCGCCCAGCGGGAGGACCTGCATGTTCCGCCCGTCCGGCGTGTCGGCCAGGCCGACGCGCGCCGCCGCCGAGCGCCGCACCAGCACCAGCCCCTCGAGTGCCCGGGCCGACGGCGCCAGCCGCGCGACGCGCAGCCCCGCGAGGTCGGTCGCCAGGTCGTACCGGCCGAGGAGGGCGGCGGGCGCGTCCGGCCCGCCGACGTAGACGTCGGCGCCGGCCGGCCCGTCGGCCACCACGCCGGGCAGGACGGCGTCGGCCGTCTCGTCCGGCACCAGGGCCAGGGCGTAGGCCCGGCCGAGGGCGTAGAACGGGGCGTCCGGGGCGGGCGGCAGGTCGAGTTGCCACACCAGCCGGAGCGGCAGCCGCCCGGCCGCGTACGGCGCGAGCGCGGCTTCGGCGGCCGCGAGGTCCTCGTCGGAGAAGGTCTTGTAGAGGGCGCCGATGTCGAACGGCCGGGCCGGCTCGGGGGGCGCCTTCGCGGGCGCCTCGGGCGCGGCCGGCGTTCCGTCGGCCGGGGAATCGGCCGCCTGCGGGTCGGGTGTTGCGGCATCCGCGGACGCGTCGCCCGGCGGCGGCGCCTTCGTTGGGGCGGGCACCGTCTCGGGCGACTCCGGCGGCGCCGCAGGCGGCTCGTCCCAGCCCTCCACCGGTGCGAACAGCGTCAAAGCCGCGCCGAACGGCGGCACCGGCTCGCTTGACGCCAGGTACCTCGCCCCGCTCCACAGGCCCAGACCGACGGCGAGCGCCGCGACGCCCGCGAGGACGGTGCGCCCGAGCGGCGGCACGGTGACCGCGGGCGGCTGCCACGCGGCCCCGTCCGAGGGGGGCGCCTTCAGCAGGTCGCTCACAAGCCGGTCCTTCCGGAATGGAACGCGGCCGGGGCCTTCCGGAGGCGCCCCGGCCGCGGTGGCGTCACGTTGCGTCGGCGGGTCACGACGCGTAGAAGGTTTTCATGTTGTCGAGGGTCTTCCGCTCGTAGTCGCCGGCGTGGCCGGCGGTGCCGAAGTCGCGCATCTTCGAGGCGATCAGCGCCGCCAGGGCCTCCCGCGCCGGGCCCAGGTACTTTCGCGGGTCGAAGACGGCCGGCTTCTCGGCGAAGACCTTCCGGATCGTCCCGGTCACCACCAGCCGCCCGTCCGTGTCCACGTTGATCTTCTGGATGCCGCGCCGGATCGCTTCTTGGATCGACGGAATCGGCACGCCCATCGCGCCGGGCATGTCGCCGCCGTACTTGTTGACCTCGTCGACCAGCTCCTTCGGGACGCTGGAGGAGCCGTGCATGACGAAGTTGGTGTTCGGGGCGCGCTTGCGGCACTCGGAGATGAGGTCCAGGGCGAGGACGGGCTCGTGCTTGAACTTGTAGGCCCCGTGGCTGGTGCCGATGGCCAGAGCGAGGGCGTCGACGCCGGTCTGCTCGCAGAAGGCCTCGACCTCGTCGGGTTCCGTGAGGAGCACCTTGTCGGTCTGGGTGTCCTCTTCGATGCCGCCCAGGGTGCCGAGTTCGCCCTCGACGCTCACGCCGCGCGCGTGCGCGTAGTCCACGACCTCCTTCGTCACGCGGACGTTGTCCTCGAAGGAGCGGGCGGGATGCTTGCCGTCGGCCGTCGTGGTGTCGTAGTCGATCGACCCGTCGATCATGACGCTCGTGAACCCGAGGTCGATGGCCTGCTTGCACAGCTCCAGGTTCGGCCCGTGGTCGAGGTGGAGGCAGATGGGCAGGTCGGGGTTGTCCTCGACGGCGGCCATCATCAGGTGCTTGAGGTAGATGAGGTTCGTGTACTCCAGGGCGCCGCGGCTGGCCTGGATGATGACGGGGGAGCGGGTGTCGGCGGCGGCCTTCATGATCGCCTGGATCTGCTCCATGTTGTTGACGTTGTAGGCCCCGACGCCGTAGTCGGCCTTCTTGGCCTCGTCGAGAATCTGACGCATTGGACAGAGCGGCATGGGAACGGCTCCTTTCGTGGTCTTCTGCCGGTTCGTTCAGCCCGCCAGGCGGATGCGGCCCGGGCGGCCCCCCCGCGGGGAGCGAAAGTATACAGGGGGTCCCCGCGGGGGCAAAGGGGTTTTGGGCGAGGCGCGCACTCAGTCGGCGGCCGCGCCGCGGGGCCGACGCAAAGGGAGCGGGCGGGGCAGCCCGAAAGCCGCCCCGCCCGGCGCCTTCCCGGCATGGGGGGAAACGGGAAGGGGGGTGATGTGTCTCAGCGCGGGCGGGTAAGCCGCCGCACGATCTCGACGCGGTCCTGCTTCTTGTTCTTGCCGAGGCGGAAGAGGCCCTCGGTCGTCCACGTCCGCGTCTCGCCGGGCTGCACGGTCACCGTGTACTCGACCGTGCGGTAGTCGTAGGCCCTGGGCGAGTCCTCCATCGCGAACGCGACGTCGCCGGGAATCAGGTGGCGGATCTCGAGCCGGATGGGCCTTGCCCGATAGTTCCGGACCTCCTCCTGCCATGTCTGCCGCTCGTTCCAGCCGATCACCTGCGGCACGCGGGGCTTCTCGTCGAAGATGAAGCCGTCGCGCGCGACGTCGAAGATGACCCGCTCGTAGACCAGCTCGTCGTCGGTCCCGACGTTGAGTTCGATCTTCTCCTTCAGCGGGATGTACTTCGTCGATTGCGTGGTGTAGTAGCCGAGGCCGTCGCGTTCGTTGCGGCGGAAGACGCGGATGATGCCGTCCGGCAACGGCGACTCGCCCAGCTTGTGCTCGGTGTCGTTCGCGAGGATGAAGAACCGGACCGGCCGGTTGCCGTACTGGTGCGGGCGGTAGCGGTAGAGGATTTCGAAGGGAACGTTCTCGGCCCGGAAGGACCGCATCCGCTGCGACCAGCCGTTCCTGACGGTCTGTTTACCCTCGACGGTGAAGAGGAAGTACTCCGAGAGGCCTTCCTTGACGACCTGGGGCGCCCGCTCGAAGGCCACCCCGGGGGAGGCGGCTTCGGCCTGGGCGATGGCCTTGCGCATGTGGCTGGCCCGCCAGCCGGGGGCTTCCCTGTCCTCCTCCAAAATCGGCATTTGGCCCCGGGCCAGCTGCGCGATCGACTGCACCAGGTTCACCACGCCCACCACGAGGCGCACCTCGGCCCCCTCGTAATCCTCGCCCGAGTTGTTGGTGACGGTGACGTACCCGGCCAGGTCCATCTCGGTCTCGCCGGGGTCGGTGATCATCACGTAGTCGGCCGCCCACGAGATGCCGGAGGTGAAGTACGAGACCTCCACCGGCACCTGGCCCTCGACGTCGGACTGGACGTTCCAGATGAGGACGTCGGGCCGGTCCTGCGGGAACGTGGTGTCGAGGACCTCAATGCGGCCCTCCTCGGCCAGCGGGCGGAAGTGGACGCTCGTCGGGTCGATCAGCGTGTTGGTCCAGGAGAACTGGAGGCGGTTGATGCCCTTCTTGAAGGTGATCGCCCGCGTCTCCTTCACGAGCGTCAGGTCGGCGCTGTTGTAGATGGTCAGCTGGACGGTGTCGCGTGGCGGCAAGGTCACCAGGTCGACGTTCCGGGCCGATGCCGCCTGGGCCGCCAGGGCCACGAAGACCGCCGCCGTCAGAAGTCGCGCGTGCATGGTCGGTTCCTTTCCGTGGCCGGGGTTACCATTCGTTGCGGAAGAAGACGTGGAACTGGAAGGTGACTTCCTCGGGCTTCCGGTCAGCGGCCTCGGGGGCGGCCGGCAGGGGGATATGGATCTCCACCTCCCGGGCGCTCAACCGCTCGACCTTCCCGCTCTTGCTCGTCTCCGGGCCCAGTTCCCACTGGGCGGGGTGGCCCTTGTGGCCGGCGAACTCGTTGCGGAGCTGGTCCATGTCTTCCTCGATGTCCAAGGTGACCGCGTCGGACTTGAAGTTCTGCATCTTGTATTCGACGATCACCTCCTGGTGATAAAGGTTGCCGTGGACCGGGTGCCGCTGGTTCCGCTTCACGGTCCGCTCGACCTTGACGTCGCGCGCCAGGCCCAGGTACAGCTTCATCTCGTCGTCGAGCGGGGTGAACTGGCCCCAGTCCTCGCCGAGGAACGCCTCGCCGCCCCGGCCGTCCTTCTGGAAGATGCGGACCTTGCCGAAGGGCAGGGGGTAGGCGCCGAGGCCGTGTTCCTGGTCGTTCGTCAGGACGTAGTACCAGCGGACGTACCGCTGGTTGGGCTCGTCGGGGACAGGCTGGCCGGTCCGCCAGTTGAAGATGAACGCCTTCTCGACGGGCACGTCGGTCCACTTCGCCAGGAGCATCTCCTTCGACTCCTGGAGGCCGAGCTGCTTGCGGAAGTACTCGCCGAACCCGGCCCAGATGCCGGCCTGGTCGCCGAACTCCTCGCCCGACAGGTTCCAGACCCGCAGGTAGTTGCGCAGGGTCAGGGTCTTCTCGTCGTGCTCGGCCACCGCCCGGTAGCTGCACGTGCGGCGGAGGTTGCCGATCAGGTACGAGATCCGCACCTTGACCGGCCCGGCCTTGTCGGCGAAGACCTGCCACACCAGGGCGTTCTCGCCCGGCGGGTACGCCACGTGGATCACCCGCACGCTGTCGCCGACCCCGATGGGTCGGAACAGGATGGTGTGCTTGTCGATCTGGGTGTTGGACCACGAGAAGTCGATGTGGTTCGTGCCCTTCAGGAGCGTCACGATCCGCTCCTCCTCCACGAGCGTGGCGCTGTCGTTGTCGAGCTGGATCTCGACGCGCTGCCGCGGCGGGAGGGTCGCGAGCTTGATCCGCGCCGCGGCCGGCGCCGCCACCGCCGCCGCCAGCACCCCGGCCGCCATCCATCCGATCCATCGTTTCCGGGTCATCGCCGTCTCTCCTTGCTTGCCGGACAGGCCCTGGTCCACGTCAGGGTCTTGGACGCGCCCCCGCGCCGGGCGGTTCCGAGATTTCGCGGCCCGCGCGGCAAGGCGCGCGCCCCGCGGCCGAACGGACGGCCCCCCGAAGATTTCCCGGCGTGTTTTCGGCGGCGCGCCGCGAGCGCGCATAGAATCCGAGCCGGTTTCCGCGGGCCGGCGGGCGGCGTAAGTCGTTATTTTGCAGGCACTTGCGGCGCGCGGTGCGCCGCCGGGCGGCCCCGCTGCCTTGACCCGTTTGCCTCCGGCCCGTCCGTGCGTAGGCTATCTCGTGGCTGGGGTGAAACCCCTCAGCCGCGGGTTGGCCGTCGTCCCCCTCCCCCGGCGGCCAACCCGCCCCCCTCCCCATGCGGGGGCACGCCGGCCACGGGCCGGAGACAAGTGCACAGGCGATCCGACGAGGCCGACGGAAGCTCGCTTCCCTCTCCCTCATTCCGTCCCTCGACCCGGAACGCCATGGCTGACAGCCCCGGCCTCCCAGCGGCCGGGGCTTCTTTATGGCAGTGCGTTGCGCGACGCCCGCCCGGCTTCCCTGCTTAAGTATCCTGTTCTGGAACCGCGGCGGCTTCCGGTCTGGTTCAGAATCCCATTCTGAATTGCCCCCGAAACGCCGCGGTGAGTGCACGGCCGGCAACCTCGAGCCGCCGGATTTCGCATTGTCTTTCCCGCCGCACGCCCGTAGGGTAAAGCGATTGGACGTGGACGCATCGTCGGAGGCATGGCCGCACATGACCGGACGCCCGCGCTGGACCCTCGTCCCCTCGGCCCTCGCCCTGGCCGTCGCCTTGGCGGCCGGGTGCGTCGAGACGAAGCAGGACTACGCCATCAACCCGGACGGCTCCGGCAAGGTCGACTTCTCCCTCGTCTTCATCCCCGGCCAGATCGGCCGCCTCGAGGACCCCCAGCTGGTCCTCCTCCGCTCGGTCCGCGAGGTGCTGGAGACGTCGCGCGGCGTGGAGGCGTGGAAGGACGTGACCTTCGAACACCGCCGCGACGGCCGCATCTGGTTCAAGGGCACGGCCTATTTTCCGCGGCTGGCGGGCCTGAAGCTGCACCTGATGAAGCAGGGGGGCCTGGTCTGGCACGCGTCGAGTCCGGACGGGCCGTACCTGGAGCTCCGCGACCCGAACCCGCCCACCGGCATTGCCCGCCCGGTGCGCGACATGACCGACGAGGCGGTGGCGGCCGAGGTGGCGGCGCAGCGGGCGGCCTGGGCCCAGAAGAAGACGCTGATGGCCCCCTACATCGCCTCGTTCGACATCCAGGTCAGCTGCCGCCTCCCGGGCCGCGTCGGCACGGTCTCGGGTTTCGAGATCACCGGCCGCGACCGCGTCCGCATCGCCTTCGACGGCGAGGCGATGTTCCGGGCGATGGACGCCCTGGTGGCCGACGACGCGTTCATGGAGCGGGCCGTCCGGGCCGGCGAGAACGTCCTCCAGGCCGGTCCCGGCGTCAGCCGCATCATCAACCAGCGGGTCTTCGGCCTGGAAGGCCCGGCGACCGCCGAGGTCGAGGGCCACCCCGAGCCCGTCTTCAACTACGCCGCCGAGGTCAAGGAGGCCAAGGCCGCCGAGCCCGCGATGCGCAAGCGCCTGGGCCTGGGCGCCCCCGCGGAGCCCGAGGACGCCGCCCCCGCCCGCACGCCGAAAGGCTGAGGCGCCCGCCCGCCGGCACGGCCTTGGCCGGCCGCCCGGCCGGGACCCTCGGCGCATCGGAAAATTCTTTTTTCGGAACTTTTCCGGTCCCGGCGCCGTTCAAGGGGGTGGCAGTCGTGTCGAACCGCCCCTTCTCTCTCGATCGGCTGCCGCGGTCCCTTCCGGACCGCCCTTTGGCCCTGGGGCGTCGCCGCTCACCCCCATGGTGGCGACGCCCGTTTTTTGCGCTCCCGCCCGCGGCAAGGCGTCCATGGCCACGGCGGCCTCACGGCCGGGGAGGCCCGGCTACGCTTCGTCCAGGGCCGCCTTGGCCTTCTTAAGGTCGTCCCAGACCCGCTGGCGCGTATCCTTTGTGTAGTTCCTCAGCACGTACGCCGGGTGGTACGTCGGCATCAGCGTCGCCCCCCGGTACGGATAGAAGCGCCCGCGCAGCTTGCCGATGCCGTCCTTCGTCTCCAGCAGGTTCTGGGCGGCCACGCCCCCGAGGGCGACAATCACTTTCGGCCGCAGCACCTCCAGCTGGCGCATCAGGTACGGTCGGCACTGCGCCGCTTCGTCCGGCATCGGGTTCCGGTTCCCCGGGGGGCGGCACTTGACGATGTTGCAGATGAAGACCTCGTCCCGCGTCAGGCCGATCGCCTCGATCATCTTCGTCAGCAACTCGCCCGCCCGCCCGACAAAGGGCAGCCCCTGCTTGTCTTCCTCCTGGCCCGGGCCTTCGCCGATGAAGACCAGCGGCGCACGCGGGTTGCCGGCGCCGGGCACCGTCGTGTTGCGGTTGGCCACCAGCTCCGGGCACCGCGTGCAGGCGGCCACTTCCTCGGCCACCTTCGCGAGCGCCTTGGCGGGCTCGACGCCCCCTCCCAGGTCCGGCGCCCCGAAGTCCAGCCCGTCCTGGAAGGTGCGGTCGGCGGCCATGGCGAGGTCCTCCTTCACGGCGTCGGCGACGCGGGCCTCCGGCGAGGCCGCCCGCGGCGCGGGCGCCGCGTCGGGCGCGCTCTCGGGGGGCGCCTCCGGTGCGGGGGCCGCTTCAGCGGCGGGGCTCGGCGGCACGTCGAGGGGGCGCGGCAGACAGGTGCGGCCGGCGCGGGCCTCGTCCTGCAGCCGGAGCCGCAGCCCCGTTACCAGGGCCGCCAGCACCTCCCGCGGGGACGCCTCGCCGGCGGTCACACGTCCTCCCGGCTCTGGAAGTCCTTGATGATGGCGACGCCGGCGCTCGTGCCCACACGGACCGCCCCGGCCTGGAGCATGTCGTAGACGTTCTGGTAGCTCCGGATGCCGCCGGCCGCCTTCACGGCCGCCCGGTCGCCCACCGCCGCCTTCATCAGCCGCACGTCGTGCGCCGTCGCCCCGCCCGGGCCGAAGCCCGTGCTCGTTTTGACGAAGTCGGCGCCGGCTTCGACCGCCAGCTCCGCCGCCCGGGCCTTCTCCTCGTCCGACAGGTAGCAGCACTCCAGGATGACCTTCAGGGTGCAGCCCTCGGCCACCTTGCGGACGACGGCGATCTCGTTGCGGACGTCGGCGTGCCGGCCGCTCTTCATGGCCTCAATGTTCATGACCATGTCGACTTCTTTGGCCCCGTTCTCGATGCACTCCTGGGCCTCGACGCGCTTGACGCGCCGCCCCGAATGCCCGAGCGGGAGGCCCACCGTCCCCGCCACCCCCACGTCCGTCCCGCGCACCAGCTCGGCGGCCCGGGCGACGTCGTAGGGCGGCACACAGACGGTGGCGAAGCCGTACCCGATCGCCTCCTGGCAGAGGCGCTCGATGTCCTCGACCGTGTGGTCGGCCTTGAGGCAGGTGTGGTCGATGACGCGCGCGAGCGTCTCGACGTTCATCCGGCTGAGGGCGATCTCGTCGGCCATGGCGTCGGCACCCTATCGACGCCCCCCGCCCGGTTCAAGCGAAAACCCCGGTACGTGGGCCACCGGCCATCGCCGCGGCCGAACGTGCCCGTTACGCCGGCCGCACGGCCTCCCACCCCGCCTTCAGCATCGCCCCCAGCTTCGCCACGTCCGCCGCGTGCGCCGGGTCGTCCGCCAGGTTCACGTTCTCGGCCGGGTCGTCCTCGTGGTCGTACAGCATCCGCGCCGTCGGCCGCCCCTCGGTGTCCCGCCACTCCGTGTACAGGTACCGGTCGGTCTTGACAGAGTCGCCGGCGTGGTAGCGCGAGAAGGCGGCCTCTTTCCACTCGCGGTCCGGCCGCTCCAGCAGCGGCCGAAAGCTCGTGCCCTCCAGGGGGGCCGGCAGCGCGAGGCCCGCCAGCTCGCACAGCGTCGGGTACACGTCCACGAACTCGACGATGCCCGCCGACCGCGCCCCCCGCCGCATCCCCGGCGCGCTCACGATGAGCGGCGCGTGCAGCGACGTGTCGAAGTTGCAGTGCTTGCACCACAGGCCGTGCTCGCCCAGCTGCCACCCGTGGTCCCCCCAGAGGACCACGATCGTCTCGTCCCGGATGCCCAGCCGCTCCACCTCGTCCAGCAGCCGCCCCACCTGGGCGTCGGTGTAGCTCGTGCACGCGTAGTACCCGTGCACCAGGGCCCGGGCGGTCTCCTCCGAGACCGGCCCCTTGCGCGGAATGCCGTGATACGCCCGCAACTCGCCCCAATTGTGCAGGGCCTCGCCGGGCGCGTCCTTCGGCGGGAAGGGGTTATCCGCCAGGTCCACCGCGTCCCGCCGGTACAGGTCCCAGTACCGCTTCGGCGCGTTGAACGGGAGGTGCGGCTTCAGGTACCCCGCCGCCAGGAAGAACGGCGCGTCCTCGGCCGCCAGCCGCCCCAGGTCCGCCAGCGTCCGCTCCGTCAGCTTCCCGTCGGTGTAAGCCGCGTCCTCGACCTCCGCGCACTCCCACGCCGGGCCGCACCCTTGCTTCTTCGTCGAGGCGGCCGCAATCGCCTGGTTCTCCGGCAAAACGTAATCCCGCCAGTTCCCCTTGGCCGCCGGCGGCGCCCAGGGCTCGGCGCTCCACGCGCGGCGGCAATCGTCGCGGTGGTGGAAGACCTTGCCGTTCGAGACGGTCGTGTACCCGGCCTCGCGGAAGTGTTGCGGCAGGACGCGGGCCCCCGGCAGGTCCTTGTCGACCTTCGCGTGGTAGTGGACGAACCGGTCCCGCGTCGGCCGCACCCCGCTAAGGAAGCTCGCGCGGCTGGCGCCGCAGACGGGCACCTGGCAATACGCCCGCTCGAAGACCACCCCCTCGGCCGCCAGCCGGTCGATATGCGGCGACTTCGTCTGGCCGCGCCCGTAACACCCAAGCTGGGTCCGCAGGTCGTCCACCACGATGAAAAGCACGTTCGGTTTGGCCACGTCCGTCTCCCGTCCCCCGGCTCATCGACCCCGGCGGCTAATCGAGCACCACGCCGCGCTTGCCCTTGGCGATGGTGCCGAGGGTGTAGACCGTCTCGCCGGCCTTCTCCAGCAGGCCCGCGATGTGCCGCGCGTAATACGCGCTCACCACCAGCACGTACCCGATGCCCATGTTGAAGACCCGCCACATCTCCCGCTCCGCCACGCCGCCGGTCTGCTGGAGCCACGTGAAGACGGGCGGCACGGGCCAGGCCGTGCGGTCGAGCCGGGCCTCCAGGCCCTTCGGCAGGACGCGCGGAAGGTTCCCCGGCAGGCCGCCCCCCGTGATGTGGGCCATGGCGTGGACGACGCGCTTGGTGCGGTAGTAGTTGAGGACCTTGAGCACCGGCCGCGGGTAGAGGCGCGTCGGCTTCAGCAGCTCGTCGGCCACCGTCGGCCCGAGGCCGGGGATGTCGCCCGCCCGCGCCAGCGCCGGCAGCTCGTCGTCGACGCCCAGGCCGGCCGCCTCGAACACGATCTTCCGGGCCAGCGTGAACCCGTTGGAGTGCAGGCCGTCGGACGCCAGGCCCAGCACCACGTCCCCCGGCCGCACCCGCGACCCGTCGATCACGCGGTTGCTCTCGACCACGCCGACGGCGAACCCCGCCAGGTCGAAGTCGCCCGGGGCGTAGAGGTCCGGCATCTCGGCCGTCTCGCCGCCCAGCAGGGCACAGTCGCAGGCCTCGCAGGCGGCCGCGACGCCGAGGACGACGTCGCTCATGGCCGTCCCCCGGAGGCCGCTGACCCCCAGGTAATCGAGGAAGAACAGCGGCTCCGCCCCGAGTGTCAGCACGTCGTTGACGCACATGCCGACGCAGTCCTGGCCGACCGTCCGGTACCGCTCCGCCAGGATGGCCACGCGCACCTTCGTGCCGACGCCGTCGGTCCCCGCCACGAGGATCGGATGGTCGTAGTTCCGCTGAAAGAGTTTCTCGTTGTAATCGAGGCTGAAGAGGCCCGCGAACCCGCCGAAGAGCGGGACGACGCGCGGGCAGTGGGTGCGGCGAACGGCCGCCTCGATGTCGCGAACGAGCCGGTCGCCCGCCTCGATGTCGACGCCGGCGTCCTTGTAGGTGAGCCGCTTGGCCATGCCCGGTCCCTCGGGGTCCCGGCGGCATCCTACCGCCCCCGCGGCCGCGCAGCCACCGTTTTCGAGCCCCCCCCGGCCGCCTTGGCTGTCTTCCCGCAGCACGGGCATCCTGCCCGTGAGTTTTGGCTTCTTCGCCGTTTCGGCCGTTGCCGTCCTATGGACTGCGGCGGCAACGACGCCGCGTTGGCTGTCGTCTGATGTCTTGCCGTTTGCCGGCATTCCGCATTGAACGCATTTGCTTTGTGCCCGTTCATAAGGTAAACTCATGCCGACCGGGAACCCGAACCTCGCCACGGGGGGGGAGGGGGGGGGGCTTCCCTTCATCCCGGCGGCACCATGCAGGGGGCGTCTCAATGACCGTGATCCGCAGGATGCCGTGGGCCGTCGCCTGTGTCGTGCTCGTCGCCTCGCTAGCCCCATCCTTGGCTTGGGGCCACGGGTCCGGCCACGACGAGTGGGCCGACTCCTTCTCCGGCTATTATCACGACGGGGCCTACTGGGCTGACGCGACCGCCCCGACCGAGGACGACACCGTCACCTTCGGCGTCGATGGCACCTACACCGTCTCCTGGAACGAAACGACCGGCGACCGGACCACCCGCTCGGTCACCGTCTCGGCCGGCAACGTCACCCTCAGCCCCCTCGCGTCGCCCGGTTCGCCCTACACGTGGACCGTGACGGACGCCTCCCACGCCGCCGACCTCTTTGTCACCGGCGCCGCCTTCGGCGTCGGCACCCCCGGTGCCGGCGTCATTGCGCTGGACATCGACGACGCCGTCCGGATCGGCCACGCCGCCGCCCTGGCCGTCGGCTGGGGCAGCGCCGTCACGTGCGGGAGGGGCCTAGACGTCGGCTACGAGGGCACCGGCAAGCTCACCATTGAAGACGGCGGCCAGGTCACGGCTAAGAGTTATGGCTATCTGGGGCTTAGCGCCGGCTCGGCCGGCACCGCCACCGTCACCGGGGCCGGGTCCACGTGGCGCATTGCTAGCAACCTAGACGTCGGCTACGAGGGCACCGGCAAGCTCACCATTGAAGACGGCGGCCAGGTCACGGCTAAGAGTTATGGCTATCTGGGGCTTAGCGCCGGCTCGGCCGGCACCGCCACCGTCACCGGGGCCGGGTCCACGTGGCGCATTGCTAGCAACCTAGACGTCGGCTACGAGGGCACCGGCAAGCTCACCATTGAAGACGGCGGCCAGGTCACGGCTAAGATTTCCAGCTATCTGGGGCTCTACGCCAGCTCGACCGGCACCGCCACCGTCACCGGGGCCGGGTCCACGTGGAGCATTGCTAACAACCTGTACGTCGGCTACGAGGGCACCGGCACGCTCACCATTGAAGACGGCGGCCAGGCCACGGTTGAGGCTTCCAGCACTCTGGGGTACTACGCCGGGTCGACCGGCACCGCCACCGTCACCGGCACCGCCTCCGCCCTCGTCGTCGACGGCATCCTGCACGTCGGCTACGACGGCACCGGCACCCTCACGGTGACCGACGGGGGTCACGTAACCGTCGGCGATGCCCTCGGCATCGGGGACTTGGGCACGCTCAATCTGGCCGGCGGCCGCGTTGAGGCTGGCGCCTTGGACCACACTGACGGTGGCACCCTTTCCTATGTCTTGAGCGCCGCCGGCGGCACCGTACCGGTCACCGTCACCGGCGATGCCGCCCTCGCCAGCGTTCTTGGCCTCGCGCTCGCCGATGGCTACCTGCCCGTTTATGGCAATTCGTTCCGCATCCTTGATGCGACCATCCGCACCGGCCGGTTCAGTGCCGTCAGCGGCGCCATCCAGGGCGACGACCTCGCCCTGGCCGTTCTATATGATGCCACCGGCGTGGACGTCGTGGCCGCCCTGCCCGGCGACGTCACCCTTGACGGCACCGTCGACACGGCCGACTACTTTGCCATGGCCGCGCACTGGTACCACGACGGCGACTGCTGGGCCACGGGCGACCTGAACGGCGACGGCGCCTGTGACACGGCCGACTACTTCCTCATGGCCGACCACTGGTTCGACGCGGTGCCCATGGCCAGCGGCGGGCCCCTGCCCGAACCCGCCAGCCTCGCGCTGCTGGTTGTCGGCGTCCTGGCCGTGGCCCACCGCCGGGCGCCCTGACCTCCGCCCCGCGCCGTCCGATAAGGCCGCCATCCCCGACAACGCCACTGAGCATCTTGGGTTCTTTTATTCTTCCTTCTTTGCTTTCACTCTTCTTCCTTTTCTCCCCGCTCTCTCGCCCGCCTCTCCGCCGTTCTTCCTCAAGTGCTGTGGCTTTCTTCATTCCTTATTGCCCTCCGTGTTCTCCGCGGCTGGCCCCCGGCCTCTTTGCCTCCTTCTTCCCCTTCGGAGCCGCCCGGGCCACCGCTCCATAGCTTGCCCAGATTGCCACGTCCGCCCGGACAGCCCAGATTGCCCCGCTTGACGGCGACAGCCGCCCGGCCGAATCAAAAAAAGCCAAAAACCGGACAAAAAAATACCAGAAAAGCCCTAAAAAAAAGCAAAAGGGGCACAAAAGAAGACAGAAAGGGGCAAAAACCCGGCCAGAAAAAGTCAGAAAAGGTGAAAAAGAGCCAAAAAACGCACGCCGGGCGCGATAGTATAGGCTATAGACGTTCACTATAAGATGCGCGGCGCGCGGCCCGGGAGGCCTCCGGCCCGGGTCCCGCGGCCGCGCCCGGGCCGTGCCGCGCCCGGGCCTCGGGCCGAAGGGGTGCGTGCGTCTCCATGTGCCGAGGCGTGCCTTTCCGCGCCGGCCGCGCGCGGCCGGGGGGACGCCCGGCGCCCCCTTGAAATGCGCTTGAAGTTTGCCGGTCGCCCGTCTACCGTGAGCGGGATATGCACGGCCCGACGCCCGGCCCGTGCGCTGCCGCCGGAGGCCCCGTGCCCCGACCCCGCAAGACGCCGACCTGGATATGGCTCGCCAGGGGCGGCCACCGCGAGGGCTTTGCCCTCCGCGCGCGTCGCCCGTTCACGCTGCGCGGCAAGCCCGCCGCGGCCCGCCTGCGCATCACGGCCTACAGCGCCTACGAGCTGCGCGTCAACGGCCGGTACGTGGCCGCCGGCCCGACGCCCTCGGAGTACGGCCGCCCGCTGCTGGACGTCTTCACGGAGGCGGAGTTGCCGCTGAAGCGCGGCAGGAATGTGCTGGCGGTGCTCGCGAGAAATGACCACGTCGGCACCCCTCGACACCCGCGCCTTCCGGGCGGCCTCTGGGTGGACCTGGAGGTCACCTATAAGAACGGCTCGACCCTTCGCGTGGTGAGCGACCGGCGGTGGAAGGTCCGGCCCGCCGAGGACCTCTCCCGCCGCGCGCCGCGCCTCGACTGGTCGGCCGGGTTCGCGGAGATTCGCGACACCCGCCGCGAGCCCGACGGGTGGGACACGGTCGGCTTCACGGACCGCGGCTGGCGGGCGGCCGACGAGGTGACGCCGGAGCTGGAGGAGGATTCGGCGCCGCCCGCGCCGCGCGTGTGGCCGGGGGTGCGGCCGGTGGAGACGCGCCTCAGGCCTGAGCGGGTCCAGTCCGCGGGCCGCGTGGCCTGGCGCGACGGCATAACCGCGATTCCCTTCGGATTGGCCTTTCCGGGGCGGGTTTGCGAGGAATTTTATGCGGCGACATTCGTCCATTCGGCGACGGCCCGGACGGTCCGCCTGACCTTCGACTGCGACGAGAACGCCGCCCTCTACGTCAACAACCGCCACGCCGTTCGCCAGGACTACCACCAGCGGTACATCGACTGGCTCGTCCCCATCGAGCGCGACGACTACATCGGTTTGCACCGCGGCCAGGGCGCCCGGGCGGGCCCGGTCGAGGTGCCGCTGAACGCGGGGTGGAACGCCCTCGGCGTGGTCCTCTACAACCCGAAGGAGGCGTGGGGCTTCGCGCTGAAGGTCGAGGACGCCCGGACCGGGCGGGCCCTGAAGGTGGCGTTCTCGCCGGACCAGCGGCGGGGCGACCTGGCGGACTGGTCGATCGTCACCGACGCCCTGTGCCCGTTCATGGACGGGGTGATCCCGGAGACGCCGGCGCCGAATGCCGGCACGTTTCCGGACCCGGCCGCCCTGGCCGCGTGGGAGAAGACGGCCCCCTCCCGCCGCGCCGTCACCGGGGCGGCGTCGGTGCTGGCGTCGGCGCGCGGCAAAGGGCCGGTGACGCTGAAGGGCGGGACGTACGTGCGGTACGACTTCGGGCGGCCGGCGGTCGGGACGCTGGAGCTGGAGGCGCGCGGCCCGGCGGGGGCGCTGCTCGATTTGGCCTGGGACGACCAACTCGCCCCGGGCAACGTCCTCGACCCGCTGCGCGGGGGGATGCGGCGGGCGGACCGGCTGGTGCTGCGCGGCACGTGGCAGCGGGTGCGGATGACGGCGCGGCGGGCGCCGCGGTACCTGCACCTGGTGGCCCGCGCCGGCGAGGGCGCCGTCGAGGTCCGCGACCTGGTCCTGAACGAGAGCCACGTGCCGGTGGCCGACCCGGGCGGCCTGGAGGCCGACGACAAGGCCCTCACCGACGCCCTGACCCTCTGCCGCAACACCGTCCGGTGCTGCCTCCAGCGGACCTACGAGGGCAGCCCCGGCCGCGAGGCCGAGCAGAGCCTGCCCGCGCTCTGGCTGCTCGGCCGCGTCGAGCGGACCCTCCATGGCCGCCCCGAGCGCGCCGCCGACGCCCTCCGCGCCGTCGCCGCCACCCAGGACGAGACCGGGGCGTTGCGGCCGATCGTGCCGGCGGGCCTGGCCGGCCACGTGCCCGACTGGAGCCTCCTCTGGGTGCTCGCCCTGTGGGAGCACGTCGCGTGGACGGGCGACCGGGACTTGGCGGCGGACTTGGCGCCGGCGGCCGAGGGCGTCCTCCGCTGGACCGCCGCCTACAAGAGCCCCGACGGACTCCTCGAGAACGCGCCGGAGCCCCAGCCGTGGTGGCTGATGCTGGACCTGGCGCCGACGGACAAGCGCGGCGAAGTGACGGGGTGGCAGGCCCTGTACGTCCGGGCGACGCTGGCCGCGGCCCACCTGGCCGAGTTCCTGGGCGACGCCGCGGAGGCCGAGACCCACCGGACCGAGGCCCGCGAGGTGATCAACCTGGCCCGCAATCGCCTGTGGGACACGAAGCGCAAGGCCTTCGTCGACGCGCGCCGGTTCCACAAGCGCTCGAAGGCCGCCTCGCCCCAGGCGAACGCCTACGCCGTCCTCGGCCACCTCGTTTGCTGGGCCGAGGTCGAGACCGTGGCCGACCGGTTCGGCCCGGAGGCCGACTGGGGCGCGCTGCAGACGCCGTACGGGCGGACGATCGCGCTGGCGGCCCTGCTGGAGGTCGGCCTCGCGGACCGGGCGCTCGCGACCGTTCGCGCCTACTGGGGCCGCATGGCCGACGCCGGCTACGCGACGGTCCCGGAGGTCTTCGCGCCGGACGTGGCCGACCCCGAGGAGCCGGAGCCGGAAGGCCCGTACCCCGCGCCCCCGCCGCGCGTCGCCTGCCACGGGTGGGGCGCCGCCGTCGAGGCGCTGCTGGCGGAGTATCTGCTGGGGGTGCGGCCCGGGGGGCCGGGCTTCGCGCCGGCGCGGCTGGCGCCGATGCCGGGCCGTCTCACGCGCCTGGCCGGGCGCGTCTGGACGCCCCACGGCAAGGTGGCGGTCCGCGTCGAGCCGGCCGGCGGCGGGCGGCGGATTCGCTACACGCTGCCGAAATCGCTTGCATACCGCCTCGACAGGCGGTACCTCGACGAGGCGGACGCGGTCGAGATCGACGGCGGCCGCGAGGCCGAGGACGGCGGCGCCGAGGCGTAGCGCCATCGGCCCCGCGCCCCGGCTGCCGCTTGGACTTCATCGAGCAAGGAGGCAGTCTCATGTCGAAACGCGTGCTCAACGTGGGCCTGGTAGGCGGCGGCGGGGGCGCGTTCATCGCCCAGCCCCACCAGAAGGCCATCCACATGGACGGCACCCGGCGCGTCGTCTGCGGCGCCCTGCACCCGGACCCCGACGTCGCGATGGCGGAGGCCCGGAAGTGGCCCTACCCCATCCAGGGCTACCCCAGCTACGACGCCATGATCGAGGACCAGGCCGCCAAGCCCAAGGGCGAGCGCATCGACTACGCCGTCATCGTCACGCCCAACTTCGTCCACTTCGACCCGGCCATGAAGCTGATCGAAGTGGGCATCCCGGTCTTCTGCGAGAAGCCCCTGACCATCACCGCCAAGGAGGCGAAGGACCTGGAGAAGGCCGTCAAGAAACACAAGGTCCCCTTCGGCGTCGCCCACACCTACCTCGGCCACTGGTCCAGCTGGTTCAGCCGCTGGATCGTCCAGGGCGGCAAGCTCGGCGACATCCGCTGGGTCGACGCCTGGTACCTCCAGGGCTGGCTCGCCACCCGCGAGGAACTCGGCGACAACATGCAGGCCTCCTGGCGGACCGACCCGAAGAAGGCCGGCGCGAGCTGCTGCGGCGGCGACATCGGGAGCCACGCGTTCATGCAACTCCGCTTCGTCACCGGCGAAGAGGTCACGCACCTGCGCGGCATGATCGAGACGTTCTGCAAGGGACGCCAGCTTGACGACCACTTTACGACCTACTGCGAACTCTCCGGCGGCGGCCGCGCCATGGTCCGCGCCTCGCAGATCGCCATCGGTCACAAGAACGACCTCGGCCTTGAGGTCAACGGCACCAAGGGCAGCCTCGTCTGGCGCCAGGAGGAGAGCGAGAAGGTCATCCTCCGCCTGCCGAACGAGCCCGACCGCGTCTACTGGCGGGCCGCCGTCGGCGAGAAGGACACGTTCCTCGGCAAGGTCCCGAAGTGGGTGCTCGAGGAGCCGACCATCCCGTTCGGCCACAACGAGGCCTTCCACGACGCCTACGCCCGGCTCCACCGGAGCTTCGAGGCCGACGTCCGCAAGTACAACGCCGGCCGCACGTTCGCCTGCGACGGCTCGAAGTACGCCAACGTCCACGACGGTGTCATGCACATGAAGTTCATCGAGGCCGCCGTCTCGAGCGCCAAGAACCATTCGAAACGGGTAAAACTGTAGCCGCGGGCCGTTCCGGCGCGGCATCCCCGCCCCCGGAGCCACGACAAGGAGAGATGCGCGATGAAACTCGGCGTGTTCACCGTCCTGTTCGGCGACCAGCCCCTGGACGCCGCCCTCCATTACATCTGCGACGCCGGCCTCGACGCCGTCGAACTCGGTACCGGGGGCTACCCCGGCGGCGATCACTGCCCGCTTGACGAGCTGGTCGGCGCGAAGGCCAAGGTCAAGGAGTTCAAGAAGCGGATCACCGACCGGGGCCTGGAGATCTCCGCCCTCTCGTGCCACGGCAACCCCCTCCACCCCGACCAGGCGAAGGCCAAGGCCGACGCCGACGTCCACCGCAAGACCGTCCGCCTGGCCGAAATGCTCGGCGTCAAGGTGGTCGTCAACTTCTCGGGCTGCCCGGGCGGCGGGCCGAAGGACACCGTGCCGAACTGGATCACCTGCCCCTGGCCGCCCGACTTTGAGGAAGCCGTCGCGTGGCAGTGGGACGAGAAGCTCATCCCCTTCTGGACCAAGGAAGCCGCCTTCGCCAAGGATCACGGCGTCAAGATCGGCTTCGAGATGCACCCGGGCTTCTGCGTCTACAACACCGAGACGCTGCTGCGGCTGCGGAAGGCATGCGGCACCAGCCTCGGGGCGAACTTCGACCCCAGCCACCTCTTCTGGCAGGGCATGGACCCGATCGTCAGCCTCCGCGCCCTCGGCAAGGCCGTCTTCCACGTCCACGCCAAAGATTGCCGCGTCGACCCCCAGAACACCCTCGAAAACGGCGTCCTCGACACCAAGCACTACGGCGACGAAATCCGCCGCTCGTGGATCTTCCGCACCGTCGGCTACGGCCACGGCGAAGACTTCTGGCGGAACTTCGTCTCGACCCTCCGCCTCATCGGCTACGACGGCGTCCTCTCCATCGAGCACGAGGACAGCCTGATGAGCGTCAACGAGGGGTTCCTGAAGGGCGTCGCGTTCCTGAAGGACATCCTGCTCCGCGAGAAGACCGGCGGCATGTGGTGGGCCTGACCCGCCCCGCCGCCTGACCGCCAACGGAGAACCGGCGCGCCGCGCACGCCCCCCCGCGCGCCGCGCCGCGTTTCTTGCAGGTCGCGCGGCCTCAGGCCCCGGCCAGGGTGTCGAGGGCGGCCCGTTTGCAGGCGGCCACCTGGTCGTCGGTGGCCCGGACGCCTTTCGTCTTCTCGACGCCCAGGTCCGTGACCTTCACCTGGACCACGTTGCCGATGCCGTGCCGCGCGAAGATCGCCTTCGCGCAGTCCATCGGGCACCCGCCACCGAGGCCCGCCCCCATCCGGCAGATGCCGGCGAAGCGCGGCAGCACGGTGCACGAGCAGACGGCCAGCACCGCCCCGGCCCCGCCGCTCTTCCCGCGGCTCGACTGACCGGCCGGGCCGGGCGCGGGTTGCTTGACACCCGGCCGGGCCCGGCCTACGCTGGCCGCCCCGCTCACGCCGGGCGCCAAGGAGAGACCCCATGGACCGTTTCGCGTACCGCGACGGGACGCTCGTCTGCGAGGACGTCGAGGTCGCGGACCTCGCGCGCCGCTTCGGCACGCCGCTCTACGTCTACAGCGCCGAGACGTTCCTCGGGCACTACGGGCGGCTGGCCGAGGCGTTCGCCCCGCTCGAACCGATGATATGCTACTCGGTGAAGGTCAACTCGAACGTCCACCTCCTGCGGATGCTGGCGGAGGAGGGCTGCGGGTTCGACCTCGTCTCCGGGGGCGAACTCTACCGCGTCCTGGAGGCGGGCGGCGAGCCGCGCCGCTGCTGCTTCGCGGGCGTCGCCAAGACCGACACCGAGATCGTCTTCGCCCTGGAGCAGGGCATCCGCCTCTTCGCCGTCGAGAGCGAGGCGGAACTGGCGAACCTGACGCGCCTGGCCGCCGAGACCGGCTACAAGGGCCGCGCCGCCCTGCGCGTCAACCCCGACGTCGACCCGAAGACCCACCGCTACATCACCACCGGCAAGAAGGAGACCAAGTTCGGCGTCGACCTGGAGCGGGCCGAGCGCGTCTTCCGCGACTTCCACGCCTCCTCCGGGCCGAAGCACATCACCCTCGACGCCATCCATTGCCACATCGGCTCCCAGATCACCACGGTCGAGCCGTACGTCCAGGCGGTCGAGAAGGTCCTCGGCCTGGTGCGGACGCTGCGCGAGGCGGGCATCACGGTCCGGGCGTTCGACCTGGGCGGCGGGTTCGGCGTCAACTACGAGGGCGACGCCGCGCCCACCGCCGATGCCTACGCCGCGGCCCTCGTCCCGATGCTCCAGGGGGCGGAGCTCGAACTTTATATGGAGCCCGGCCGCTTCATCGCCGGCAACGCGGGGGTCCTTGTCACGGAGGTCCAGTACGTGAAGGCGGGCGGCGACCGCCGGTTCCTCATGTGCGACGCCGGCATGCACCACCTCATCCGCCCGGCCCTTTACGGCGCCTACCACTTCATCTGGCCCGTCACCCCCGCCGAGGGGCTCGTGCCGGCGGTGCGCGGCCCGGAGGCCGACTGCCCGGGCACCGAGCCGGTCGACGTCGTCGGGCCGATCTGCGAATCCGGCGACTTCCTCGGCAAGGACCGCCGCCTCCCGCCGGTCGAGCGCGGCGACCTGCTGGCCGTCTTCACCGCCGGCGCCTACGGCATGGTCATGGCTTCGGAATACAACTCGCACCCGCGGCCGGCCGAGGTGCTGGTGGAGGGGAGCGACGCGCGGCTGATCCGGCGGCGGGGCACCTACGGGGACCTGGTCCAGGCGGAATTGGAGGTCTGACGGTCGGCCCGCGCGGCATCGGGCCTCACCGCCCCGCCGGCAGGACCACTTCCACCGTCCGCGGGCCGCGCGGCCCCAACTCCAGCCGCACCGTGGCCTTGCGCCGGCCCTCTTTCGCGGTAATGCGGTAGCGGCCGTGGAAGGCCCGGACGGTCAGGCGGCCGTCCTCGCCGCTGCGGCCGGCGGCGTCGGTCCGCCAGAGCTGCCGGAGCAGCCGCTCCAGCGCCTTGTAGGCCGGCTTCGGCGACAGGTCCGCCCGCAGCAGGCCCGCCGGGGCGTTCCGCCACGCGAACCGGTCCGACAGGTCCCACCACGTGAGGCTCGCCACCCGCGGATGCGCGAACGCCGCCGTGTAGAACCGCTCCACCGCCTGGGCCTGGCGGGCCTCGTCGTCCGGGCCGCCCAGAATCGTCACCGCGGCCACGTCCACCGGCAGGCCCGCCCGGGCCGCCCGGTCGATCTCGCTTCGCACCAGCGCCGCCGGCCACGCCCCGGCGTGCTGTTGGGCCGCCAGCCCCACCGCCGCCAGCGGCGCCTTGGCCTCGCGCAGGGCGCGGCCGAGGTCGGCCAGGCGGGCCGCGTCGCTCGCGACGATGGCCAGCCCGCCCTCGGGCGCGGCCTCGGCGGCCCACGCCAGCGCCTCTTCGGGCCGGACGCGGCAGGGCCCGACGCGGCCGTCCTCGGACGGCTCGTTCAGCACGTCCCACACCGCGACCCGGTCCCGATACCGCTCGACGGTGCGGCGGAGGTGCTCGCGGACGGCGCGGCGCGCGGCGTCGGCGTCCAGGCCCTCGACGTGCCGGGGCAGCGCCTCCGGCCAGAGCAGCGCGTGGGCCCGGACCCGCAGCTTCCGCATCTCGGCCCACGCGAGGGCCGCGTCCACCGACCGCCAGTCCGGACGGCCCGCCTTCGGCTCCACCTGCGTCCAGTAGACCGGCACCACCGCCGTGTTGAAGAGGTGCTCGAATCGCTTCCGGTACGTCTCGTTCTGCTTCCTGTCCTTGAACCGGTCCAGGGCGAACGCGTTGCAGCCGAAGGCGAAGGCGTGCTCGGTCTGGACGATCTCGACGGTCGCGTCCTCGACCGGCCCCCCCTCGGCGTCGACCACGCGGACCGTCAGGTCCCGCTGCCGCAGGTTCCGGATGTCGTTCTCCAGCCGCGCCGCCAGCAGGTGCTCGCGCTCGACCCGCTCCGCCAGTTGCCGCGTTATCTCCAGGAGGGCGGCCATGTCGAGCGTCGCCTCGGCCAGGGCCTGGCGAGTCATGGTGGTCTCGCCGAGGCGGTGCCAGGCGCGGCCGGCGTCGGCCATGTCGCCGACGAGCCGGCGCGTGTCCGGGACAAGGCCGGGCCCGAGGGCGCCGGCGGCCGCCAGGGCGGCCTCTTCGGCGGCGCGGAGGGCCTCGCCGTCGGTCTCCGGCTCGCCGATCGCCCGCCACAGGGCGTCCAGGGCGTCGAAGAACGCCAGGCCGTGGTTCCGCGCGCCCTCGTACTCGGCAAAGGTGACGTAGCCTTCGGGGGCGGCCCGGAGCCGCTCCCGGGCCTCGGTAATCAGCGAGTGGACGCCGGTGGCCCGGCGCGCCAGCGCCATCGCCACGGCCGCCCGCTCCTTCAGCGGCACGTCCTCGCCGAGGTCCAGCCCGTCCCGGAGCGGCTCCGGCACCGCCACCTGGTGCCGCAGGTCTACCGGTCGGTTCTTCGCGTCGGCCACACGGACGCTGACGGCCCACTGGGCCCCGTACTCGACGACACGGACGAGCACGCGGTGCCAGCCCTTTTCCAGGCGGAGGCCGGCGGTGTCCTGGTCCACGCGCCAGGCGCGGTGGGCGTCCTCGCGGTGGACCGGCCGCCCGTCGATGTCGATGCGGACGGCGTCGTCGCTGCCCACGCGGAGGACGTACTCGCCCGCCTTGGGCACCTCCAGGTACGTGAAGAGCAGGGCTGTGCCGGTGGGCGGCTCGGCGAAGCGCTCGCGCAGGTCGAGCTTGCCGTCGGCGCCCACCTCCGCCGGGAGCCAGATGCGGTCCAGGGCATACAGACCGGGGTAGGCGGCAAAGGCCTCGGGCACCTTGGGGGCGCCCAGGTCCGTGCCCTCCAGCGGGTCGACAAGCAGCCACTGGCGCAGGAAGCCCCCCTCGCCGCGGCCGTGGGCGGGCGCAGCGGCGGCCGCGACCGCCAGGCAGGCGACCGCCAGGGAGAGCCACCGGATGGGCGCACGCGTGCGCATGCTCGGGTCGTCCTGAGGAGGGCCGGGGGCGCGGGCCCGGCCGGACCGGAGGCCGTCCAGGGGGCGGGCGCGCGGCCTCGCAACCGGGCGCGTCGCCCGCAGGTTAATCCGGCGCCGTCCCCCAAGGTTCCGCCGCGTCCGCCGACGCCGTTATCGGTGTGCCAGGTGCAGGGCAATCAGCTTGGCCACGAGCCGGGCCGCGGCAAACTCGCCGGCGACGTCGCCCGGGGCGGCCAACTCGACCACGTCCGCTGCCACCACCTCCTTGCGGTCGAACAGGCAATCCAGCAGGTCCATCACCTGCCACCACCCCAGGCCGCCCGGCTCCGGTGTCCCCGTGCCGCGGATGACCGCGGGGTCCAGCCCGTCGACGTCCAGGCTCAGGTACACGGGCCCGTCGAGGCTGTCGACGGCATCGTCGATCCAGCCGCGCGAGGTGTGGCAACTCCGTGCCCAGAAGACGGGCAGGTCCCGCTCGCGCACCAGGTCCAGCTCCTCGCGGGCGGCGTTGCGGATGCCCACGTGCGCCGTCCGGTGCCCCTCCTCCAGAATCCGCCGCATCACGCACGCGTGGCTCCAGGGCGTGCGGTCCCAGGTGGCGCGGAGGTCGAGGTGGGCGTCGAGCTGGAGGACCGCCAGGGGGCGGCCGGCCTTCTCGGCGGCCGCGCGGACCAGGCCCGCCGTCACGGTGTGCTCGCCGCCCAGGCCGACGACCCAGCGGCCGCCCTCGCCCAGGCGGGCCGCTTCCCGGGCGATGATCTCCACCATCGCCCCGGGGGCCGAGAGGTCCGGCGCGAGCGCCGGCGCGGTGTGGATCCGCGCCTCGGCCAGGTCCAGCTCCATCTCGTGGTCGAAGAGCTCCACCTGGGGGCTGGCGGCCAGGATGGCGGCCGGGCCGTTGCGGGTCCCGCCGCCGTAGCTCGTCGTCATCTCGAACGGGATCGGCAGGACGACGGCGTCGGCGCCGTCGAGGGCCGTCCGCTCGGGCGGCAGGCCCAGAAACGAGATGCCCAGACGCTCCGGGTCGGTCATGGCAGGTCTCCGCGCGTCAGCCGAGGCGCGACGCGTAGTCGGTGTAGTCGAAGCGGCGGACGACCTCGACCGTGTCCGCCTCCGGGTCGTACAGGGCGATCGACGGCAGCCGCACCCCGTTGAACGTCGTCGTCTTGACCATCGTGTAGTGGGCCATGTCCCGGAGGACGACGCGGTCCCCCGGCCTCAGCGGCGCATCGAAGGCGTAGTCGCCGATCACGTCGCCCGCCAGGCACGTCAGGCCCCCCAGGCGGACGGTGTGCGGCCGCGTGCCGGGCAGGCCCGCCCCCTCGACCTCCGGCCGGTAGGGCATGGCCAGGACGTCCGGCATGTGGGCCTCGGCCGAGGTGTCCAGGATGGCGACCGGCATGCCGCTCTCGACGACGTCGAGCACCGTGGCCACGAGGACGCCGGCGCCGAGGGCCACGGCCTCGCCGGGCTCCAGGATCACGTCCACGCCGTACCGGCCCCGCACGGTTGTCACGAGCTCGACGAGGCGGTCGACGTCGTAGTCGGGCCGCGTGAGGTGGTGCCCGCCGCCCAGGTTCAGCCAGTCCATGCGCTGGAGCACGTCGCCGAAGTGGGCCTCGACGCCCGCGAGGACTTGGGCGAGGGCGTCGGCGTTCTGTTCGCAGAGGGCGTGGACGTGGAGGCCGGTGATGCCCTCCAGGTCGCCGCGGTCGAACGCCTCGGGGACGATGCCGAGGCGTGAGTGCGGGGCGCACGGGTCGTAGAGGGGGACCGCGACGGTGGAGACCCGCGGGTTCACGCGCAGGCCGCACGCGATGGGCCGCGCGGCCCCGCGGACGCGGTCGCCGAACCGCCGCCACTGGGCGTGCGAGTTGAAGACGATCGTGTCGGCCAGGTCAAGAAGGCCGTCCAGGTCGGCCTTGGCGTAGGCCGGGGCGCAGACGTGGACTTCGCCGCCGAAGTGCTCGCGCCCGAGGCGGGCCTCGTCGGGGCTCGCGCAGCTCGTCCCGGCGAGCGCCTCGCGGAGCAGCGGGAACGTGCGCGCCAGGGCGAACGCCTTCAGCGAGAGCAGGACGCGGCAGCCGGCCCGGTCCCGAACCGAGGCCAGGGCCGCGGCGTTGGCGCGGAGGCGGCCGAGGTCCACCACGAAGCACGGCGTCGGCACACGCTGCCAGAAGGGCTCGGCCATCGGGGCTCTCGGGCGGCGGGGGCGGCGGGCGCGGCCTACTCGGCCGGCGGGGCCACGTCCCAGGTCTCGGTCCACGGCAGGCCGTACCGGTTCAGGTCGGCCATGAACGGCGCCGGGTCGAACTGTTCCATGTTCCAGACCCCGGGCTGGCGCCAGGCGCCTTCCAGCATCAGCTTCGCGCCGATCATCGCCGGCACGCCCGTCGTGTACGACACCGCCTGGGCGCCCGTCTCCCGGTAGCAGGCCTGGTGGTCGCAGATGTTGTAGACGTAGTACATGCCGGGCGATCCGTCCTTCCGCTCGCCGCGCACGATGCACCCGATGCACGTCTTGCCCTTGGTCAGGGGCCCGAGCGACGCCGGGTCCGGCAGCACCGCCTTCAGCACCTCCAGGGGGACGATCTCGCCGCCCTGGAACGGGATCGGATCGATGCCCGTCATCCCGACGTTCTCGAGGACCCGGAGGTGCGTCAGGTACCGCGCCGAGAAGGTCATCCAGAACCGCAGCCGCTTCACGCCCGGCAGGTGGCGGGCCAGCGACTCCAGCTCCTCGTGGTACAGGAGGTAGATGTCCTTCGGGCCGATCCCCTCGGGAAAGTCGAAGGTCCGCTTGACGGCCAGGGGCTCGGTCTCCACCCACTCGCCCTCCTGCCAGTAGCGGCCGGGGGCGGTGACCTCGCGGATGTTGATCTCGGGGTTAAAGTTGGTGGCGAAGGGCAGGCCGTGGTCGCCGGCGTTGCAGTCGACGATGTCAACGGTGTCGATGCGGGTGAAGTGTTCCTTCAGGGCGTGGGCACAGAAGACGTTCGTCACGCCCGGGTCGAAGCCGCTGCCCAGCAGGGCCATCCGGCCGGCGTCCTTGAACCGGTCCTGGTAGTCCCACTGCCAGCCGTAGCAGAAGCGGGCCTGGTCGCGCGGCTCGTAGTTGGCGGTATCGAGGTAATCGACGCCCGCTTCCAGGCAGGCGTCCATGATCGCCAGGTCCTGGTACGGCAGGGCCACGTGAATGACCAGGTCCGGCCGCACCCGACGCATCAGCGCCACCACCTCCGCCGGCCGGTCCGCGTCCACCCGGTCGACGGCGATCTCCCGGTCCAGGCTGTCGCGGATGGCCTCGCACCGGGAAAGGGTGCGGCTGGCGAGGGTGATGTGCTCGAAGACCTCGGGCAGGGCGGCACACTTGTGGGTGACGACGCGGCCGACGCCGCCCGCCCCGATGATCAGCACGCGTCCCATGGCGGTCCTTTCCGGCCGGGGAAGGCTCAGGCGTCGGGCCGCCCGTCGAGGGTCTCCCGGATGAACACGGCCGCCGAGATGCACGTCGTCCACAGGCCGTGCTTGTCGCAGCGGGTGCTCTGGGTGATGCTCCGGCTCTGGACGATCTTGCCGCTCATCCGGTAGATCTCCTTCCGCTCGTCGTAGGCCTTGTCCGGGTCGAACTCCAGGCCGAGCGTGGTGGCCAGCATCGTGGCGGCCAGGTCCTCGGCGTAGTCGCCGGCCGTCTTTGCCGTCTGGCCGAAGCTGTGATGTTCCGACAGGTACCCGTACTGCTGGCCGTCGGCCGGCACGGCCAGGCCGATAGAGCTGGCCATGAGGCGTCCGGGCTCGTTGGTGGCGACCTCGGCCATCACGCAGAAGACGATTTCCCCCGGCCGCAGCGTCGCGAGGCCCTTCTTGCGGGGAATCTCCTGGCAGCCCGGCGGATAGATGCTCGAGACACGGACGAGGTTAAATTTCTCGATGCCCGCATCGCGCAGCGCCAACTCGAAGCTCGCGAGCTTCTCGCGGTGGCGGCCGACGCCGCTGGTAAAGAAGACCTTCTTGGGCAGCATGGGCTTGGCCCTCCTCTCGGCCCGGCGGGCCGGGCGGTCACACGCCGGTCGGGTCCCCCCCCCGGCACGGGAAACCGCATAGGGTATCAGGCGGCGGCGCGGCTACAAGAGCTTTTCGATCCGCGTGCGCAGGGCCTCGATGGCCCGGCCGCGGTGGCTCAGGCGGTTCTTCTCGTCGGGCGGCAACTCGGCCATCGTCCGCCCCAGCGCCTCGACGAAGAAGTGCGGGTCGTACCCGAACCCGTTCGCCCCCGCCGGTGTCGCGGTGATCACGCCCTCGCACGCCCCCGCCGCCGTGAAGAGCACCTGCTCCGGCGTCGCCAGCGCCACCACGCACCGGTACCGCGCGGTCCACGGGGCGGCCGCGCCGGCCAGCTCGTCCAGGAGGCGGCGGTTGTTGAGGGCGTCGTTGCCGGGCTCCCCGCCCCAGCGGCTCGAATGCACCCCCGGCCGGCCCCCGAGTGCGTCCACCTCCAGCCCCGAATCGTCCGCGATCGCCCACTCCCCCGTCGCTTGGGCATACCCCAGCGCCTTCGCCGACGCGTTCGCCTCGAACGTGTCCCCCGTCTCCGGCACCTCCGGCACGGCCGCGTACGCCTCCAGCCCCACCAGCTCGATGTCCAGGCCGGCCAGCAGCGCGGCCATCTCCGCCTGCTTCTTCGCGTTGCGGGTACCGAGGATGAGTGTGCGCGGCACGTCAGGGGCCCTCCTCGGGCGCCGGGTCGATCTCCACCAGCAGCACGGCGTCCACGTCGTCGACCCGGTCGAGCGACGCCGGCGCGCGCAGCAGGTCCTCCCACGAGAGGTCCGCCCGCGTCAGGGCCCGGGCGGTGGTCTCGGGCGCCACGGCCCGCAGGTGCCGGCGGGTCGGGTGCTCGTTCAGGTACACCTCGATCGCCTCGGCCGCCTTCGCGATCACCGTCCGCGGCACCTGGTCCTCGCCCGGGGCCAGCAGCCCCAGCAGGCCGACCCGCAGCCGCCGGTCTTTCGGCACCGGCTTCAGGGCCGTCCCGAGGAGCGACGCCACCAGTGCCGACATCCCCTTCGGACCGCTGCCCTGGGCCTTGACGTGGACCGGGGTGGTCCCGAGGCCCACAAGAGTCATCTCCATGCGGTAGGTCGGCTCCGACGCCCCCGGCAGCAGGTCCTTGCCGGGGATCTTGATGAAGAACGTGCTGACGGGGGTCGACTCGCCCTCCAGCCGCAACTTCGGGAACTGCCGCTGCAGCGCCAGCACCTCCGGGTCCGTCACCTGCGGCATGACGTCGGGCTTGCCGACCTTGGCGGGTTCGTCGAAGATCTCCGGCCCGTACGACCCGAGCGTCACCATCGAGAGGCGCGGGCCGTGATAGACGTATGCCGGGTGGCCGCGCCCCCGCAGGCGGACCGCCTCGGCCTGGGCCCGGGTCTTGCGGCCGGGGGCCTCGTACCCCGCGACGTAGAGCGAGAAATACCCCGGCGACTCGGTCAGTTCCCACCGCGTCTCGGGGGCCGGCTCCGGCACCGGCATCAGCATGACCCCCGCGAACGGGTACCGGCCCTTCAGGTCCCGGGCGGCGCGGAGCCGCGGCGCCATGGCCTTGGCCTTCGGGTCGCGCCAATCGTCGTAGCGGCCGACGCAGACGCTGCTCCGCTCGGCCCCCTCGATGACGAAGACGTCGTTGATGTTCTGGGTGCGGAGTTCGCGGGCCAGGCGCTCGGCGCTCGCGTCCGCCTCCGGGCCCTCGTACTCGACCAGGACGTAGGTGAGCTCCCGGTCCGCCTCCGCCGCCCCGCCGCTGCGCAGCCCGCCGCCCTCGCAGCCGGCCAGCCCGGCCAGCGCCGCGAGCGCCGCGGCCGGGCCGAGGTGCCTGAACGTGATGCCGCCCATGGTCCGTCTCCCGCGGCCCGCGCCGCTCCCCCGCCCACACGAAAGGCGAGCCGGCCGCGCGCCGAGTGAGGCCCGATGGTACGGCGCGGCCGCGCCCCGGGTCAACCCGCCGGCGCGGTTGTCCCGCGCAGGACGTCGGCGAGGATCGCCAGGCCCTCGTCGATCTGCTCCCGCGTGATGGTCAGCGGCGGCATGATCCGCAGGACCGTGTCGTGGGTGCAGTTGATGTGCAGGCCCTTCTCGAGGCACGCCGCAACGACCGGCGCCCCCGGCTGGGCGAGCTCGGCCGCCACCATCAGGCCCGCGCCCCGCACCTCGGCGACGACCGGCAGTTCCTGCTTCAGTTCCAGGAGCTTGGAGCGCAGGTAGGCGCCCATCTCCTGGGCGTTGGTGAGCAGGCCTTCGCCCTCGATGATTTCGAAGACGGCGCAGCCGGCGGCCGCGGCCAGCGGGTTGCCGCCGAAGGTCGAGGCGTGGGTGCCGGGCTTCAGGTGCTGGGCGACCTCGGCCTTGGCGCAGATGCCGCCGATGGCCGCCCCGCCGCCCAGCTGCTTGGCCATGGCCATGATGTCGGGCTCGACGCCGCTCACCTGGTAGCCCCACCACGTGCCGCACCGGCCGACGCCGGTCTGGACCTCGTCGAAGACGAGCACCATGCCGCGCTGGTCGCAGAGGTCGCGCAGCCCCTGGAGGAACTCGCTCGTGGCGATGTTGACGCCGCCCTCGCCCTGGATCGGCTCGACGAGGATGGCCGCGGTCTCGTCGTCGACCACGTCCTCGACGGCCGCGAGGTCGTTCAGCGGGGCGTAGACGAACCCCGGCACGAGCGGGGCGAAGCCCTGCTGGTACTTCGGCTGGGCGGTGGCCGTGATGGCCGCGAACGTCCGCCCGTGGAAGCTGTTCTCGAAGGTGACGATCTTGTACTTCTCCTTCGGCGTGGCCAGGCGCGCGAGCTTGATGGCGGCCTCGTTGGCCTCGGCCCCGGAGTTGCAGAAGAAGCTTTTGCCGCCGAAGCCGGTGTCGGCGATCCACTTGGCCAGCCGGCCCTGGGGCTCGGTGTACCACGTATTGGGCATGTAGATGAGCCGCGTCGCCTGGAAGCTGATCGCCTCGGCCAGCTTCGGGTGGCAATGGCCCACGCCCGTCACCGCCCACCCGCTAAAGAGGTCCAGGATCCGGTTGCCCTCGGCGTCCCAGATGTACGGCCCTTCGCCGCGGACGGCGACGCGCGGCAGGCGGCCGTAATTGGCGATCACGTGGGCGTCGAACAGGTCGATCGTCTCTTGCGTACTGGCCATGGTCTGCCCTTTAGCTTGAATGCGTACGGGGCCGGCCCGAAGCGCCGCGGCCCCGGGCCGGGGTTCGGTTCATCGGGGCCGGCCTCAGGCGGCCGGCCCGTCGGGTGGGGTGTCGCGTGCGTCCAGGGCCGCCCGGCACCTCGCGCAGACGGCCGCCTCGCCCTCGCCGACCGTCGGCCGGTAGTTCCAGCACCGCTCGCACCTGGCGTGCGGCTGGTCCAGGAGGATGGCCGCGGCGAAGCGCTCGACCTCGTCGGCCTCGGCCCACTCGCCTTCCAGCGACGCCGCCTCCTCCGGCCCGACCAGCACCAGCTCGCTCACGATCAGCAGCCGCGCCAGCGCCTCCGGCCCGACCGCCTTCAGCCGCGCCAGTTCCTCGGCGTCGGTCACGACCAGCGCGACGCGGGCCTCGATCGCCTGGTGAATCCGCTCCTGCCGCCGGAACGCTTCGATCAGGACGTAGGCGTCCCGCCGCACGGCCTGCAGCCACTCGCCCCAGGCCAGGAGGTGGTCGTCGCGCATCGCCTCGTCGGCCTGCGGCCAGCGGGCCAGGTGGACGCTCGGCTCGCGCTCGCCGGCGGCCGGGGCGGGCAGGTGCTGCCACGCCTCCTCCGCCGTGTGCACCAGCACCGGCGCCAGCAGCCGCACCAGCACGTCCACGACCTCGGCCATGGCCGTCTGGCACGACCGTCGCCTCGCCGACCCCGGCGCGTCGCAGTACAGCACGTCCTTCTGCACGTCCAGGTAGAACGCGCTCAGGTCGCTCACGCAGAAGACGTGGACAAGCTGCCCGGCCCGGTGGAACTGGAAGTCGTCCATGGCCGCCGTCACGTCCGCCACCAGCCGCGCCGTCCGCGCCCGCAGCCACCGGTCCAGCGGCTCCAGGGCGTCCGGGGCGAGGGCGTCGCGCGCCGCCTCGAAGTCCGCCAGGTTCCCGAGCATGAAACGCAGGGTGTTCCGGATCTTCCGGTAGGCGTCCTGGAGCTTGGTGATCAGCTCGTCGGAGCACCGGATGTCGGCGGTGTAGTCGATGCTGGAGGCCCAGAGGCGCACCACGTCCGCCCCGAGGCGGTTGACCTCGTCCAGGACGCTCACCACGTTGCCCAGGCTCTTCGACATCTTCCGCCCGTCGGCGTCCATCACCCACCCGTGGGTGATGCACGTCCGGTACGGCGGCTGGCCGCGCGCCACCACGCCCATGATCAGGCTCGACTGGAACCAGCCGCGGTGCTGGTCGGAGCCCTCGAAGTAGAGCTCGACGGGCATCCCCAGGTCCTCGGCCTCGCAGACCGCCGCCCACGAGACCCCGGAGTCCAGCCACACGTCGAAGACGTCCGTCTCTTTCCCCCACGCCGCCCCCCCGCAGTCCGGGCACACGGGCACGGGGTCGAACAGCGCGTCGACCGGCTTGGTGTACCAGGCGTTGGAGCCTTCCTTGCCGAAGACGGCGCCGACCTGGCGCATCATGTCGCCCGTCAGGTGCGCCCGGCCGCATCCCTCGCAGTAGAGCGCCGGGATGGGCACGTCCCAGACCTTCTGGCGGCTGACGCACCAGTCGGGCCGCGTCTCGATCATCGCCCGGATGCGGGCCTCGCCGGCGGCCGGCACCCACTGGACGCCGCCCACCGCCTCCAGCGCCCGCTCCCGCAGGCTCTTGCCCTCGTCGGCCTTGTCAAGCGAGACGAACCACTGCTCGGTCGCCCGGAAGATCACGGGCTCGCGGCACCGCCAGCAGTGCGGGTACCGGTGAACGTGGTCCGTGCTCCCGTGCACCAGGTGGCCGCTGCCTTCCAGGTGCCGCATGATCACCGGGTTGGCCTCGAAGACGCCCATGCCGCGAATCCACTCCGGGACGGTGTCGTCGAGGCGGCCGCCTTCGTCGACGGGGCTGTAGATGGCCAGGCGCGCCCGGACGCCCATGAGGTTGTCCTCGCGCCCGTGGCCGGGGGCCGAGTGCACCAGGCCCGTGCCCTCTTCCAGCGTCACCATCGTCGCGTCGGCGATCACCCGCCGCGCCTCGGCGCCCGGCGGCGGACCCATGAAGGAGTGCGCGTACGTCAGGCCGTCCAGGGCCTCGCCCGGCACCGTCGCCAGGACCTCCACGTTCTCCAGGCCCGCCGCCGCGGTCACCGTCTCCACGAGGTCGGCGGCCACCAGGACCGTGTGCGCCGCGCCGCCCTTCGTGACGCGCACGGCGGCATACTGGAACGACGGGTGCACCGCCACCGCCATGTTCGCCGGCAGCGTCCACGGCGTGGTGGTCCAGATGAGCAGGTCGAGCGGCCCGTCGGGCAGCGCCGCCGGCCGGTTGCTCTCGGCGAGCGGGAACCGGACGTAGATACTCGGCCCCGCGTCGTCGGCGTACTCCAACTCCGCCTCGGCCAGGGCCGTGTGGCAACTGGCGCACCAGTGGATGGCCCGCTTCTCGCGGTACAGGAGGCCCTCGTCCGCCAACGCCGCCAGCGTCTCCATTTCCCGCTGCTCGTACCCCGGTTTCAGCGTCAGGTACGGCTTCTCCCACCGGCCCAGCACGCCCAGCATCCGGAACTGCTCGGCCTGTTTCTTCACGTACTTCAGGGCGTACTGCTCGCACCGGGCCCGGATGGCCTCGGGCGGCAGGGCGTCGGCCTTCTCCGGCCCGAGCTGCTGGCGCACCTTGTGCTCGATGGGCTGCCCGTGGCAGTCCCACCCCGGGATGAACGGGGCGTCGTACCCCTGCATCGTCTTGACCTTGACCACCAGGTCCTTGAGGATCTTGTTGATCCCCGTGCCGATGTGGATGTCGCCGTTGGCGTAGGGCGGGCCGTCGTGCAGGACGTACCGGCCCTTCGGGTGGTCGGCGGCCCGGATGAGGCCGTACAGGTCCATCTCGTCCCAGCGGCGGCGGAACTCCGGCTCGCGCTGGACGAGGTTGGCCTTCATCGGAAAGGCGGTCTGCGGCAGGTTCAGTGTGGCTTTGTACGGGTTCTTGGCCATCGTGGTGGTCCCCGGAAAGAGCGAAGCCCCGGCACCGCGTCAGTCAGGGCGTGCCAGGGCCGCGTCGGCTTACGCAAACGTCCTTGCCTCGGTCGGCACGCTCCCCTCAGGCAATACCGCGGCGCAGGGACCTGGCGCGGCAAACGTCGGGGGTCATCCGACGGCTCGGCTCCCGTCCCATACGCCCGGCTCCTTCCGGTGAGCGTCCGTCCCCGAGGGGGGACACGGAATGGTATCGGCCCCCTGGCGGCGCTGTCAACGGCAATCTTTGCCGCGGCCCGCGGCCTAGAACGTCCCCCACGGAAGCACTCTGCACCGCTCGGCCCACGCGACGTACGCCGCCTCCAGTTCCCGCGCCTTCGGCGCGTGCCTGGCCGAGAGGTCGTTGAGCTCCGTCCGGTCCTCGACCATGTCGTACAGCTCCCAGCGGCCCTTGCGGTGCTCGCGGACGAGTTTCCAGCGGCCGTCGCGGACGGCGGCGTTGCCCTGGTGTTCCCAGAAGAGCGGGGCCTCCCGCCGCCACGCCCGCCCTTCCAGCAGGTCCAGGAAACTCTCCCCGTCGAGCGGCGCCGTCGGCACCTTGCCCCGCGCCTCGGGGTAGGCCGCCCCCGCGGCCGCCAGAATCGTCGCCGCCAGGTCCGCCACGTGGGCCACCTCGTGTGTCAGGCCCCCGGCGGCGATGCGGTCCGGCCAGTGGGCGATGAGCGGCGTCGAGATGCCGCCCTCGTGGACCCAGCACTTGAACCGCCGGAACGGGGCGCACGAGACGTTTGCCCACGGCAGGTCGTAGCTCATGAACGTGTCCGGCCCGCCGGGGGCCAGGCCCCGGATGTTGCCCACCCGGACTGGCCGCCCGTCCATCGTGGCGGGGAGCTCGGCCTCGGTGCGGCCGTTTTCGCGGAGGAACTCCGCCGACCCGCCGTTGTCCGAGAGAAAGAGCAGGAGCGTGTTCCGCTCGAGGCCCAGTTCGCGCAGCGTCGCGCGCAGCCGGCCGATGTTCTGGTCCACGCGGTTGACGATGGCCGCGTAGGTCGCCATGCGGGCGTCTTCCCAGTCGTGGTCGGGGGCCTCGTCCCAGGGCGGGGCCTCCTCGTCGCGGGCCGAAATCGGCCAGCGCGCCTCCAGGACGCCCATCCCCTTCAGCCGCTCGTGCCGCGCGGTCCGCGCCGCGTCCCAGCCCTGCTCGTACGTGCCCCGGTGGCGGGCGATGTCGGCGGCGTGGGCGTGCAGGGGCCAGTGCGGCGCATTGTAGGTCAGGTGCAGGAAGAACGGGACGCCGTCGCGGGCCGAGGCCTCGATGAACCGGATCGCCTCGGTCGTGTAGTTGTCCGTCGTGTAGAAGCCCTCGGGCGGGTCCACTGGCCCGTCGTCCACGACCAGCGGGCTCGGGTACCAGTAGCTTCCGCCGCCCGGGATGCCGTAGAACCGGTCGAACCCGCGGTCGAGCGGCAGGGGCTTCGTCGGGTCGTCGAAGCGCCACTCCGGCCCGGGGCGGCGCGGCCAGAAGCCGCCCACATGCCACTTCCCCGCCAGCATCGACCGGTACCCCGCCGGCCGCAGGGCCTCCGCCAGCGTCACGCACCGGTCGTTCAGGTAGCCCTGGTAGCTCGGGTGGCCGCGGTCCTGGACCATGTGGCCGATGCCGGCGTTGTGGGGGTAGAGGCCCGTCAGAAGGCTCGCGCGGGTCGGGCAGCACCGGGCGCAGTTGTACATGGAGGAGAACCGCAGGCCCCCCGCGGCCAAGGCATCAAGGTGCGGGGTCGGAATCTCCGACCCGTAGCACCCGATGTCCGAGTAGCCCATGTCGTCGCAGAGGATCAGGATCACGTTCGGGCGCTGGGGCGCGGGGGCTTTTTCCGGCATGACGGCTCCTTGGCGGCTGGATCGGTGTGCCAGGGCGGCGTGCGCGGCTACTTGCCGATCTCCTTGTCGGACTCGTAGAGGACGGCCCGGAACGAGGCGACCTCGCCGGCCAGGTCGGGCGGGATTTCGATCAGGCAACTCCCGAATTGTTCCTCTTGGCCGGGGGCGATGCCCTCGTCGCCGAAGGAGCCTTGGCCGGTCGCGCCGATCAGCTCGCCCTGCTTGTCGAAGAACGCGACGTAGAACTGGCAGAACAGGGGCTGCTTCGTCGGGTTCTTCACGGTCACGTTCGCGTTGATGATCTGCTTCTCGAAGAACGTGTCCAGCCGCCACCGGGTCGTGAGCCGCAGGGCCTTGCCCATGCTGACCTTGAAGAGTTTCGACTCGTCAAAGGCCCCGGCCTGCTGGAGCTTGCACGGGCCGGCTTTGCGGTCGACCAGGACCTTGGCGTCGGCGTCGAGGGCGGGGACCAGCAGGATGGCGGCCAGAAGCGACAGGGCGAACGCGCGGGACATGGAAGCCTCCTCGTAAGGTTCACGGGCGGCCCGCCGCCCCGCCGCGGGGCGGGCGCGGCCGCGCCGCCGTTGGGGTGCCATTCTGCCAGCCGAGACGCGCGGGGGAAAGGTGTATTCGCGGCCAGCGGGCGCCGTTCGCTAGCGTGTTCCGACCGCAAGTCACTGAAAGCTCTGAATACGTGGGCCAGAATAGCCAGACAGCTCAAGCCAGCAGACCATGTTCCCACGAGGGGAACTTTCCGCTTGTCTTGGGCGGGAACCTGAAATATGTTTTATGCGGGTCATCGAGGCCGAGAAACTGGCGGCGTTTTGGGCTCGGCACCACGACGCGGAGCAGGCGTTACGGGCGTGGCTTGCCGAAGCCCGGGACGCAATGTGGACGGCCCCGTTCGACGTCGTTGCCCGGTATCCCCGTGCAAGTGGGGTCGGTGGCGGCCGGTGGGTCTTTCGCATCCGCGGCAACCGGTACCGCTTGGTGGTGCGAATCAACTTCGTGGTCGGCGTGGTGCAGGTCCGCTGGGTTGGCACGCACGAGCAGTACGATTGGACCGACGCGGGAGCCATATGATGACGGTCAAAGCAATCAAGTCCGATGCGGACTACCGCGAGGCCCTGGCCCGCATCGACGCCCTCATGGATGCCGAGCCCGGATCGCCCGAGGCCGACGAGCTTGACGTGCTCACCCAACTCGCCGAGGCGTGGCAGCACGCCCGGTGGCCCACCGAGCTGCCCGACCCGGTCGAGGCCATCCGCTTTCGGATGGAACAGGCCGGCCTGCGGCAGAAGGACCTGGTGCCGTATATCGGCAGTCGAAGCAAAGTCAGCGAGGTGCTCAGCCGCAAGCGGCCCCTGTCGCTTACGATGATCCGACGCCTGCACGAGGGCCTTGGCATCCCCGCCGAGGTGCTGATCCAAGAACCCGAAGAGGCGGGTGCCCCGTCGTCGTAGCCCCCCTCACCCCGCGGCCGCCAGGACCGCCCCGCCCATCCCCGCGGCCAGGGCCTCCGGCAGACGCACGCGCCCGTCGGCCTGTTGCCCCTGTTCCAGCAGCGCCGCGATGAGGCGCGGCAACGCCACGGCCGCGCCGCCCACGGTATGCACAAATCGTCGGCCGCCCGCGCCCGCGACGCGCGTCCCCGTCCGCCGCGCCTGGTAATCGGTGAAACTCGACACCGAGCCGACCGTCAACCACGCCTCCGTGCCGGGGGCCCAGACGGCGACGTCCCACGTGGCCGCGGCCGCCTGGCTCAGGGCCCGGGCCGCGCGCCGCCGCCGCGCCACCGCCAGGCCCAGTGCCTCCGGCACGCCCGCGGCCGCCTCGACCGCCCGCTGCAGCTCCGCCGGCCCGTCGCCTGGGGCCGCCAGCGCGTAGAGCTCCACCGTCTCGAACGTATGCAGCCGCAGCAGGCCCCGGCTCCGGCGCCGGTTCACCGCGCTCGCTTCCACGCCCCGCCGGGCCAAGGCCGCAAGCACGCGGGCCGGTTCGCCCCGGATGAGCGCCAGGTCAAGCATGGCCGGTCGGCTCAGACCGTGCCCTTGGGGGCGGTTGCGGCGGCGCGCAGGCCGTCGGCCAGCGCGACTTGGTTCTTGGCGATCTTCCGCTGGCCCCAGGCCACGACCACGCCCACGAGGCCCACCAGGATGTACAGGCCGAAGAGCATCCCCTTGAGGCTCTCGACGTCCTCCATCAGGCGATGGACCGCTTCAAGTGTGGCTTTTTCCATGCAGGGTCTCCTTGTCAGTCGCTCCGGGCGCGGCCTCAGGCGAGGCCCGCCGCCCGTTTCAGGGCGTCGGCGTACCGGGCCAGCGTCGGCTCCAGCGCCGCCGGCTCCAGCTCGAACAGGTCGGCCATCGGCCGGATGTCGCACGGCCGCGCCGCCTGCAGCATCGTCACCTCGTCCGGCGTGATGGGCGGGGTGCGGGTCAGCTTCGACGCTCCCCACGCCCCCGCCCGCACCAGCGGCGTCGGCACGGGCACGAACCATGGCTCGCGGCCGCGCACCGCGCGGCCCAGGAGTCGGTAGAACCGCCTCAGGCTCAGCACGTCCGGCCCGCCGACGTCCACCGTCCGCCGGACCGTCGCCGGCCGCTCCAGCGCCCGGGCGATGAGCTCCGCCACGTCCTCCACGAAGACCGGCTGCAGCACCTGGCGCCCGGCCCCCACCAGCGGCACCGGCCCCGGCCGCGCCACCATCCGGGCCATCTGGACCATGAAGTCGCCCTCGGGGCCGTGGAGGACCGAGGGGCGCAGCACGGTCCACGCCAGGGCCGACTCGGTCACGTGGGCCTCGCCGGCCTCCTTCGTCCGGAAGTACGCCGTCCCCACGCCGCGCCCCACGCCCAGGGCGCTCACGTGGACGAAGCGCCGGACGCCGGCGGCGCGGCAGGCGGCGACAAGGCGGGCGGTGCCGCGGTCGTTGACGGCCTCAAGCGTCGCCTCCGCCGTCGGCCGCAGCAGCGCCACCAGGTGGACACAACTCCCGGCCTCGGCGGCCGCGCGCCGAAGACTCTCGGCGTCCCGCACGTCGCCGCGCACCGTCTCGACCCACCGGCCCCCGGGTACGCGCTTCTCGCTCCCCGGCCGGACCAGCGCCCGCACCGCCCGGCCGCGCGCCGCCAGAACCCGGACGACGGCGCGGCCCAGGAAGCCGCTTGCGCCGGTGACGAGGATCGGCTCCGCCGGTGCGGCCATCGCGTCCTTTCCACAACGTGGGGTGCTGCCCCGCGCCGCCGCGAGCGGGTCAAGGTGGCGGCCAATCGCCAAGGCAGAGGCGCCCGTGACCCAGTGTCGGCGACAGGGCATCCCTTTGCAACACAAAGTGCAGGCCGCGCGCCGAGACCCGCCGCGCCGCCGGCGCGGGGCGATACGCCCCTTGCCAAGGGCGCGGCGTATCCTCTATGGTGGGCTGGCTATGGCGGCACCGCTTGTCATCGGAACCCGGGGCAGCCGGCTCGCCCGCGCCCAGACCGACGCGGTCGCCCGCGCCCTCCGGGCCGCCTGGCCCGACCTGGACGTCCGGGTCGAGGTCGTCCGGACGACCGGCGACCGCCAGGCCGCCGTGCCGCTCGACCGCCTCGGCGGCCAGGGCGCGTTCGTCAAGGAACTGGAGCGGGCCCTGCTCGACGGGGCCGTGGACCTGGCCGTCCACTCGCTGAAGGACGTGCCGACGCGGCTGCCGGACGGGCTGACCGTCGCCGGGGCGGTGCCCCCGCGGGCCGACCCGCGCGACGCCCTCGTCACGCCCGGCGGGTCGGGCCTCGACGCTCTGCCCGCGGAGGCGCGCGTCGCCACGGGCAGCCCCCGGCGTCGGGCGATGCTGCGGCGGGCGCGGCCGGACTTGGTGACGTGCCCGGTCCGCGGCAACGTGGACACGCGGCTCGCGCGCCTGGCCGAGGGCGACTGCGACGCCCTTGTGCTGGCGGCGGCGGGCCTCGCGCGGCTGGGCCTCGCCCGGGGGCAGGCTTGCCCGCTCGGGACCGACCTCGTCCTTCCGGCCGCGGGCCAGGGCGCCTTGGGCTTGGAGCACCGGGCCGACGACGCCCGCGTCCGGGGCCTGGCGGCGGTGCTTGACGACGCGCCGTCGCGGCAGGCGGTCACCGCGGAGCGGGCCGCCGTCCGCCGCCTCGGCGCGGGGTGCAGCACGCCCCTCGGCGTCCTGGGCGCGGTCGGGGCCGACGGGCGGCTTCGCCTGGAGGCGTGGCTGCTCGCGCCGGACGGGGCCGAAGCCCTCCGCGCCCGGCGGGACGGCCCGGCCGGCGAGGCCGAGGCCTTGGGCACGGTCCTGGCGGAGCGGTTGCTCGCCGACGGGGCGAAGACGCTGATGAACCTGTAGCGGGGCCGGGAGAGCGGATGTTCGAATTCTGGGACATGGTGGCGCTGACGTTGACCGGCCTGCTGGGCGGGCTGCTCGGGGGGCTGCTCGGCATCGGCGGGAGCGTGCTCTTCATCCCGTTCATGACCGAGATCATCGGCGCGGACATGCACACGGCCATCGCGGCCGCGCTCCTGGTCAACATGTGCGTCGGCCTGGCCTCGACGATGGGGCATCGCGGTACCGGTCGCATCATGCCCCGCGTCGTCATGGTCGTCGTCCCGGTCAGCATGGTCGCGGGCGTGGTCGGCGTCGCCCTCGGCAACCAGTTCACGGGCGACCAGGTGGTGTGGTTGCGCCGCGTCTTCGGCGCCTTCATGGTCTACATCATCGTCTTCACGCTCTACCGGATGTTCAGACCGCTCGCCGAGGACGACCAGGACCCGCGGAACTTCATCGGCGACCCCCCCAGCCACCTCAGCAGCGCGGGCATCGGGTTCCTGATGGGCTTCGCGTCGGGGCTGCTGGGCATCGGCGGCGGGTCGGTGGCCGTGCCGGCGATGCAGATGTTCATGCGGCTGCGGCTGCGGGCGGCCATCGCCACCAGCGCCGCCGCCCTTTTCTTCGCCTCCGTCGTCTCCGCCGTCGTCAAGTACGCCATGCCCCCGGCCAGCCTCGACCGCACCGCCGCCGTCGGCTACGTCCTCCTGCTCGCGCCGACGGCCATCGTCGGCGCCTACATCGGTTCCAGCCTTGCCCACAAGGTCGGCCGCGTCTGGCTCCGCCTCGTCTTCGTCGGCCTCCTCGGCTGGGTCAGCTACCGCATGTTCTTCGTCTCCTGAGGCCCGCCCCGCCCGGGGACAAAAAAAGGCAACGCGGCCAAGTCCCCCCCCGCCGCGGGCCGATACCATAGGTGGGGCCGCGCCGACGGGCGCGCCCCCGTCCCGAGCCCGACCGCAAAGGAATCCGTATGCCCACCGTCGTCCACGTCACCCACGAAGCCGTGCAGAAAGTCGGCGGCATCGGCGCCGTCCTCCAGGGCTTCTTCACCGCCAAGGCCTACGTCGACGGCGTCGAGCGGTCCATCCTCGTCGGCCCCCTCGGCGGCCACGAGACCGAGGACCTTCTCGCCTCCAGTGGCGAGGTCCTCTACTCCAGCGCGCGCGGCATCGACGCCGGCGGTTGGGCGGCCAAGCTCGGCCCCGTCCGCGACCGCTTCGGCACCCCTCTCGTCTACGGCACCCGCGTCTTCACCGACACCGAGACCGGTCTCTCCAGCCGCCCGGAGGTCCTGCTCGTCGACGTCAGCGACCCCGCCCCCGGCCCCCTCGGCGAGCTGAAGCACCTCCTGTTCGACCGCTTCGGCATCCAGAGCGACCTGTATCCGAACTGGGAGTACGAGGAGTACGTGCGGCTGGCGGCGCCGGCGCTGGCGGCCCTGGAGGCGCTGGGCGCGGCCGCCGACGGGCCGGCCGTCCTCCTCGCCCACGAGTTCATGGGCATGCCCACCGCCCTGGCCGCCCTCGCCGCCGACCCGGCGCGCTACAAGACCGTCTTTTACGCCCACGAGGTCGCGACGATGCGCCGCATCGTCGAGGGCCACCCCGGCCACGACACCATGTTCTACAACGTCCTGGCCGAGGCCAAGGTCAAGGGCAAGCACGTCGAGGACGTCTTCGGCCTCCAGACCCAGTTCGCCAAGCACGCCCTCGTCAGCGCCGCCACGCACTGCGACGCCGTCCTCTGCGTCGGCGATTACGTGCTGGCGGAGATGCGGTTCCTCGGGTCGGCCTTCGCCGACCACGACCTGCGCCTCGCCTACAACGGCATTCCCGCCTACGACGTCACCCTCCAGGATGTCCAGGAATCGAAGGCCCGCCTCCAGGAGTACGCCCACCGGCTGCTGGATCTGCGGCCGGACTTCGTCTTCTCGCACGTGACGCGCATGGCCCTCTCCAAGGGCCTCTGGCGCGACCTCAAGGTCCTCTGGCACCTCGAGAAGCAGTTCCGCGACACCGGGCAGACGGGCGTCTACTTCCTGCTGTCCAGCGAGCTGGGCGCCCCGCGCAAGGGCCACGAAATCCGCGACATGGAAGGCCGCTACGGCTGGCCCGTCGCCCACCGCGAGGGCTACCCCGACCTCTCGGGCGGCGAGGCCGCCTTCTACGTCCACATGCAGAAGTTCAACACCTGCGCCCGCCACATCAAGCTCGTCTTCGTCAACCAGTTCGGCTGGGCGCGGCCGGCGTGCGGCACGGCCATGCCGGAGGCCATGGAGTTCCTCGACATCCGCAAGGGCACCGACGTCGAGTTCGGCCAGAGCGTCTACGAGCCCTTCGGCATCGCCCAGCTCGAACCGCTCTCCTTCGGCGGCCTCTGCGTCGTCACGAACGTGTGCGGCTGCGCGGGCTTCGTCGGCCAGGTGACGGGCGGCCACTCGGTGCCGAACGTCCTGGTGGCCGACTACACGACGCTGCCCGGCGGCACCACCCTCGATGCCGCCCTCTCCATCGGCAGCCGCGAACGCGACGGCGTCGAGGAGGTCGAGGCCGAACGCCTCGCCCGGGAGATCCTCGGCCGCCTCCCGGCCGACCCGGCCGCCCACGAGGCGATGATTGCGCGCGGTGTGGAGCTGGCCAGGCAGATGTCCTGGGAGGTCGTCTGTCGCGACTACCTCTTGCCGACCATCCGCGACGTGGCCGCCCGGTGAGGCGCTCTCACAGCGCGTCGATCTTGGCCGCCAGCACGAAGTCGTTCTCCGTCAGCCCGTCCACCGTGTGCGTCCAGACCTCGATCGTCGCCTGGCCGTAGGTGAAGTGGATCCAGGGGTGATGGCCTTCGGCCTCGGCCACCTCGCCGACGCGGTTGACGAAGGCCAGGGCCTCCTGGAAGTCCGAGAACTCGAACTGCTTCTGCAGGTGGTGCGCCTCGATGACCGTCCAGTCGGGAACCTGGTCGGTGTAGGCCGCCAGCGCGTCGCCCTTGAGGGGCTCGGCGCCTTCGCGGCAGGGGGTGCAGGTCTTTGGGGTGAGGTCCTCGCGGGTCATGGCCGCCTCCTTCGGGGCAGGGGTTCACGCCCACGGAGTCTAGCGCGCCGCGCGCCCGCCGCGAAAGGGGCGCGCCAAATGGGCGGGCACTGCGTCGCCGGGTGGGCCGCCAGGAACTCGCCCGGCGTCAGGCGTGCTTGGCGCGAAGCGCCTCAACGAGGACATCGCGAACCGACTTGCCCTTCGGCAAGCGGATGCGGCCGGTGGCGCGGGCGGCGATGGCGTCGGGCGGCACGTCGTCGGGCGTCCCCGGGCCGGGTCGTCGCGGTCCTCGGCTGAGTTCGGTACGTGGACGTCCGACAGGTGGTCCCCCTTTCGCGGCCGCGGCCGGTGCTCCCGGCGCGGCGTCAAGGACTCTCTGCATATCAGGGAGGGCTTGTCCGGCGCCGGCGCAGGCCCGCCCCGCCGCGCCCCGAAACCCGTTTGGCAAATCCCGATTTGTGGGGTATAAGTAAGGGGGCAGGCCGGCCAGGGCGCGCGCCGGCCGCGACCCGTCGAGGGGTCACGTCCTTGCCGCACCACGCCGTGGGCTCGTCGCGCTCACAAGACGCCGCACCGTTCCTACTGGGAGGAGGCCGTCGATGCGCATCCGGACGCTGTGTGCCGTACTGGTCGGGGTCGGACTCGTTGCCGCCCTCGCCGCCGAGAGCCGCGCGGACGATCCGAAGCAGGTCCCTGTCCTCGTCAACGTCCAGAAGGGCGTCACCATCAGCGACGACGACATCGCCAAGCAGATCGAAGAGGCCAACAAGCTCCTGAAGCAGGGCAACATCAAGCTGCGGTTCGACAAGGGCAAGGACATCAACCGCAACTTCAACGACCAGGGCAACAACAACGACAAGATCGAAGCCGGCGAGGACAAGAAACTCGACCCCCACGCCGTCAAGGAGCTCGACGGCCACACCGGCTACGATGGCGTCGGCTGCAAGATTTGCATCACCAACGAAATCCACGGCAAGCCCGGCACCCTGGGCCTCGCGGGCCACGACCCGGACTCCCCCGTCATCTACATCAAGGCGGGCCAGTCGGCGAAGCAGGGCGGCAACACGATCTCCCACGAGTTCGGACACATCTACACCCTCGGCAAGGGCCACATGGTCGATGACAAGGACGACGCCGACCCGTCCAACGACGTCAAGGCCGACGGCAACGGCCACGCCCCCGACAAGGGCAACCTGATGCACGAGAGCGCCCCGGGCACCAAGCTGACCGAGGACCAGATCGCCGAGCTCCACAAGGGCCTCAAGGGCCATTGCCGCCCGTCCACCTGGGTCGGCCGCGCCTGGCGCTGGGTCGGCGACACCCTCTTCAGCGTCGGCCCGCAGACCCTTCACCAGGTGAACGTCCGCGAGACCGACCCCGCCGACCAGCTCGGTCTGGCGGTCAACTATGCCGGCGCCTCGGCCGGCGCGGCCACCGAGCAGTTCCTCCAGGTCCTCCTCGACACCGACAGCGACCCCCTGACGGGCATGCCCGTCCCGCGGCCCGACGGGACGGTTGCCGAGGGCATCGACCGCCTCGTCGACCTCCACATCGTGGGCGACCCGGAGGCCGGCGGCATGGTCGAGGGCGTCCTCGTCGACGGGACGGCCGGCGGCGTGCCGATGCGGCCGCTGGACGTCGGCTTCGAACGCGTCTTGCGCTTCGAGGACGGCCTCATCGACGAGACCTACCCGTGGTATGACAAAGTGATGACCGACCTGACGGAATCCGAGCTTGGCCTGGCCATGCCGTGCGTGGCCGAGGTCCTCTCGTTCGACCCGACGGTGCCGGGTGAGTACGACACCAGCGAGTTCTTCATCGACCCGCTCCAGCCCGCCGACGGCCCGTTCGTCTGGACCCCCGGCGGCACGACCTTCCTGCCCGGCGAGACCATCCAGGTCCTGGGCGACGGCTTCTACCACAACCTGCCGCCCGGCGACGGCCTCATCAAGCTCGACGATACCCTCGTCGGCACCTTCGAGACCGGCCCGGACAGCTTCTTCGACGTCTTCGTCACGTTGCCGGAGGGACTGGAATACGGCGATTACTTCCTGACCGCCACCGCCGGCGATCCGACCACCGGCCAAAAGGTCCTCTTCGGCTTCACGATGCTCGAGATCCTCGGCATGATCCGCGGCCCGGGCGACGCCAACCTCGACGGCTGGTGCGACACCGCCGACTACTTTGCCATGAGCTCCAACTGGTTCGACGGCGGCCTGCCGGAGCACGGCGACTTTAACGGCGACGGCTACGTCGACACCGCCGACTACTTCGTCCTCTCGGACCACTGGTTCGAGTACGTCGGCGGCGGCGCGGGGCCGCTGCCGGAGCCCGCGACGCTCGCGCTGGCCGCCCTCGGCCTGGCGGGCCTCCTGCGCCGGCGGCGCTCGTAGCGCGCGGCACGAGCCGCGGGAACGAGAAGAAGCAACGCGTGCGGGGCGCTCCGGCGCCTCGCACGCTCGTTGGGCGGGCCACGCATTTGCCGGCGGGCTGCCCCGGCGCCGACGTCAGTCCCCCGGCGGGGGACCGTCCGGCTCGCCGCCGCGCGGTTCCAGGTCGAGCGCCGCCGAGTTGATGCAGTACCGGAGGCCCGTGGGGCGCGGCCCGTCCGGGAAGACGTGCCCCAGGTGCGCCCCGCACGCCCCGCACCGCACCTCCACACGCCGCATCCCCAGCGACGTGTCCTCGTGCTCCGTCACCGCCTCCGGGCTCACCGGCCGCGTGTAGCTCGGCCACCCGCTGCCCGAGTCGAACTTGTCGTCCGACCGGAACAGCGGCGCCTCGCACCGCACACACCGGTACAGGCCGGGCGTCTTGGTGTCCCAGTACGCCCCCGTAAAGGGTCGCTCGGTCCCGCCCTCGCACGTCACGCGGTATTGCTCGGGCGTCAGCGTGTCGCGCCAGGCGGCCTCATCCTTCGTGCGGTCGGCATCGGTCATGGCGGTCTCCTCGGCGGCCCCGGCGGGGGCCTCGCTCACGGTTGGGCGGCACCCGGCCGCGGCCGCGAGGGCCGCGCCCGCCAGGGCCGCAACCCGCATCCCCGTCCCTGGCCTGCACACGGTCGTCTCCTTCATCGGTTCGTCCATTGTAGGCGCGCCGTCGGCGGCCGCACAGGGGCCCGCGACCTCGGCCCGGTCTTGCCGCGGGGCGGGCGGCGCGGCATCATGGCGGGGCCGCACCCGACCCGAGCCCGATGCGAAAGGAACCGCCGATGAAGGAGTCCCTGGGCGCCAAGACCCTGATGGTGCCGGCCCCGGTCTGGCTGGTCGGCACGTACGACGCCGACGGCCGCCCCAACCTCATGGCCGCCGCCTGGGCCGGCATCTGCTGCGGCGACCCGCCGTGCCTGACCGTCAGCCTCCGCAAGGCCACGTACTCGTACGGGTCCATCGTCGCGCGCCAGGCGTTCACGCTGAGCGTCCCGAGCGAGGCCCAGGCCGCGGTGGCCGACTACGTCGGCATGGTCAGTGGCCGCGACGCCGGCAAGTTCGCCGCCGCCGGCCTCACCCCCGTGCGCAGCGACCTCGTCGACGCCCCGTACCCGGGCGAGATGCCCCTCGTGGCCGAGTGCCGCCTCCTCCACACCCTCGAGATCGGCCTCCACACCGCCTTCGTCGGCGAGATTCTCGACGTCAAGGCCGACGCCGAGGTCTGTGCCGACGGCGCGCCGGACATCGAGAAGGTGCGGCCGCTGCTGTTCAGCCCCGGGGCCCGGGTCTACCACGGCGTGGGCTCGCTCGTCGGCAAAGGTTGGCATCTCGGCAAAAGCATCGGCAGCGCGTAGCGCCGCCGTCTGTGCCCCCGGGCGTGCCGATGCCGGGGCCCATTTCGTCGCCGGGCTTGCCCCGGCGCGTGTCGTCACCGCTCGGCGTTCGCCTTGGCGCAGGGGCCACGTGCCTTATCAACGACACGTGGGCCCGCGAGGGGCCCAACGAAGAGCGAGCACGCGCATAAGAAACAGGCCTGCTAGCCCTCTCTGTTTTCCCCCGGCGCCTCCGGCTCCCGGCGCACCAGCCGCTTCAGGAACCACCACATCCACGGCAGCCCGACGAAGATCGGGATCACGTGCACCATGAACGTCTGCAGCAACCCCACGCTCAGCAGCGTGTCCGCCGACGCGTACGGCGCGAAGAGCGTCGCCATGGCCGTCTCGCGCGGCCCCATGCCGACCGCGAAGCCCGGCAGATGCGCCGCCAGCACCGCCACCGACATGTACGCGATCACGTGCACCAGGTCCACCGGCGCCCCGTACGCGCGCAGCAGGGCGTAGCAGACCACCAGCGGCCGCACCTGGAACACCACCGCGTACGCCGTGAAGAAGAGCTTCGTCCGCAGCGGGAACTCCCGCAGCGGCGCCAGCACCCCCTCCGCCAGCCGCCCCGCCTTCGGGTGCACCCGCCGCGCCACCCGCACCGCCCACCCATGCGCCGGCGTGCAGAAGAAGAACAGGAGGTACCCGCCCAGCACCAGCGCAAAGAGCGTCCCCTTGATCGGCAGTGCCAGGCCAAGCCCCGGCACGGTCCAGGTGCGCGGCCAAGCGTCGGGCCAGGCCTCCGGGAGGACGGCCAGCCCCGCCAGGAGCCAGAACAGGGCCCCGAGGATGTTCAGCCCGCGGTCAAAGACGCTCGCCCCGGACGCCCGCCCGAACGCCATCCGCCGGTGCCGCCAGAAGTAGAAGACGTTCAGGAACTCGCCGGCCGAGAGCGGGACGAGGATCCGGAGCGGCCCCGCCCCCAGCCGCACCGCCAGCGCCTCGCGGTACGGAATCTCCAGGCCCATCGCCCGGAGTACGCACCAAAGCTTGTGCGCCCCGACGAAGACGTGGAAGAGCGTCGACAGGACCAGCACCGCCGCCAGCAGCACGTGGTCCGCCCCGCGCCACTGCCGCACCACCGCGTCCAGGCGCACGCCCTTCCAGAACCAGAGCACCGCCAGGATCACCCCCGACAGGAGCAGGCTCAGCGCGAAGGCCCCCACGTGCCGCAGCACGCGGCGCGGCCGAACGGTCTGGTCGACGGGCGCGGTCACGCTTCTCCTATCGAGGCGCCGGCCCCGGGGGCTTCAAGGAACTTGGCGGCCCGTCCGGCGTCTCCGGCGCGGCGGTCCCCCCGGCCAGCACGCGTTCGACGTGCGCCGGGATGCGTGCGGCCAGCGCCGCCTGGCCCGCCGCCTTCGCCAGCGCCGCTGCCCGCCCGGCCGCCTCGCGCGCCGCGTCCACCTGCCCCGCCGCCGCCTGCGCGAGCGCCAACGTGTACAGGTCCCGGGCGTCGGGCCGGTCGGCCTCGCGGCAAAGGCGTTCGGCCAGGGCCACCGCCTCCGCCGGGCGGCGGACCTCGGCCTCCGGACACGTGGCGAGCAGCCACGCCAGCGCCCCCAGCGCCCGCCGCGCCGCCGGGTCCAGCGCCAGCGCCTGCCGCAGCGCCGACGCCGCCTCCCCGTGACGCCCGGCACGCTCCAGCCACGTTCCCAGCTTGCGGTGGGCGACCGGGTCCCGCGGCGTCATCTCGGTCAGGCGTTGCTGCAGCTCGATGGCCCGGTTCAGGCGGCCCGCCAGGGCCAGGAGCTCCGCCAAGTTCGCTGTGGCCCCGGCGTGCCGCGGGTCGCGCGCCAGGGCCCCCCGGTACGCCACCATCGCCTCCCGGACCCGCCCCGCCCGGGCCAGGGCGTTGCCCAGGTTGTAGTATGCCCGGGCGTAGTCCGGCCGCAGCGCCACCGCCGTCTGGTACGCCGCCAAGGCCTCGTCGTTGCGGCCTTGGCGGGCCAGGGCGTGGCCGTGGCCGAGCCAGGCGACGCCCCGGTCCGGGGCGACGGCGATGGCCCGCGCAAAGACGGCCTCGGCGTCTCGCCAGTGGGCCAGCGACCGGGCCGAGACGACCGCCCCCGCCGCCGCCAGCACCACCACCGCGCCCACCATCGCCCCTCGCACGCGCCGGCGCGCCCCCGCCGAAAGCACCGCCGCGGCCGCCGTCGCCAGCCCGGCCAGCGGCAGATAGAGGAGCCGGTCGGCCCGGTGGACGTGATGCTCGAGAATCTGGGCGCTCGGCCCGAGGGCGAGCAGAAACCACGCCGCCCCGAACGCCGCCACCCATGTAGTTCTGCTGATGAATAGGTTCGGATCGGCGACGGGAGGCGGCTCATCTGAG
>CAYNLG010000002.1:12795-100411 GCA_964397995.1 uncultured Anaerolineales bacterium | reverse complement strand
CTGGTGCTGATGACGGACATGACGAACTACTGCGAGTCGCTCCGCGAGGTGGGCACCGCACGCGGCGAAATCCCCGGCCGGAAGGGGTATCCGGGGTACCTGTACTCGGACCTGGCGAACCTGTACGAGCGCGCCGGCCGCATCCTCGACGCCGAGGGGTCGATCACCCAGGTGCCTATCCTGACGATGCCGAGCGACGATATCGGCCACCCCGTGCCGGACCTGACAGGCTACATCACCGAGGGGCAGATCGTTCTGGAGCGGGAGATGTTCCAGAGGGGCATCTACCCGCCGATTGCGGGCCTTCCGAGCCTGTCGCGGCTGATGAAGGACGGGGTGGGCGAGGGGTACACGCGGGCGGACCATCCGCCGCTCGCGAGCCAGCTCTTCGCGTGCTACGCCCACGTAAAGCGAGTGCGCGGCTTGGCGGACGTGATCGGCGAGGAAGAGCTCAGCCTCCTGGACAAGCAGTACCTGGAGTTCGGCGAGGCGTTCGAGCGGCGGTTCGTCAGCCAGCGCGAGGACGAGAACCGCAGCATCGAGGAGACCCTCTCGATCGGCTGGGACGTGCTCTCCATGCTGCCGCGCGATGAGCTCCACCGCCTTTCCGACGCCCTTCTGGACCAGTACCACCACGGCGAGGGCCGCGACGAGGCGGCCGAGGCCGACGCCGCCCAAACCGACGTCGAGGCGTCCGAGGAGGCCGAAATGCCGCGCGCCCAGACGCCTCTGCCTCCGAGCCCCGCACCGCCCAAGGCGCCCCCGACCGAGTAAGCCATGGCGAAACTCAACGTTGCGCCGACCAAGTCGAACTACCTGACGCTGCAGCGCCAGCTCGCCTTCGCCCAGGAGGGCTACGACCTGCTGGAGCAGAAGCGCCAAATCCTCATCTTTGAACTGATGAGCCGCCTCGGCCGCGCCCGCGACGCCGAGCGCCGCGTCACCCGGGCCATGGCCGAGGCCTACGACGTGCTGCGCGAGGCCCTGCTTGCGATGGGTGGCGACGCGCTCGACCGGGCGGCCCTGGGCATGCGGTCGGACCACGAGGCCGAGATCACCGACCAGGCCCTGATGGGCATCCGCCTGCCCCAGGTCCGGGCCTTGCTGGGGGCTCTGGACGTCTCGTTCGGCGTCACGGGCACGAGCGCCCACGCGGACCGGGCGATGCAGGCCTTCGCCCGGGTGCTGGAGTTGATCGCGGAACTGGCGGAACTGGAGAACGCCGTCCTCCGCCTCGCCCGGGAACTCAAAAAGACGCAGCGCCGCGTCAACGCCCTGTCGAAGGTGTTCATCCCGGACTACAGCGACACGGTGGCGTACATCACCGGGAACCTGGAAGAGCGCGAGCGCGAGGCGTTTGTCGTCATGAAGCTCGTGAAGGACCGCCTGAACCGCCAGGCCGAAGGGAGTGCCGTTCATGGCTAAGAGCCCCGTCACGCATATCCTGGTGCTGGTGGATGGGACGGAGGCCGCCTTCCGGGCCGCAGACTACGCCATCGAGGTGGCCCGGGCCCTCGGGGCGAAGCTCACGGCGCTGGCCGTCGTCGATACCGAGACACTGCGCCAACTGCTGAACGTTCGCATCCTCGTCGACACGGAAATGGGCGAATTCGAGAAGGAACTCGAGGAAAGCGCGAAGCGGCAACTCGCCGACGTCCGAGAGCGGGCCCTCGACAGGAAGCTCGTCATCGACGAGGTCCTGCTGACGGGCAACTCCGAGACGATCGTGCCCCGCGAGGTCGATGCCCGGAACGTCGATCTGATCGCCCTGGGGGGCTTCCAGGCGTCGAAAGTGACCCGGGACCTCGTGGCCCGCGCCCGCCAGCAGATCATCGATCGGTCGCGGTGCCCCGTGGTGATTGTGAAGTAGGGCAGGGGGCTGCGCCGCCTACTCGTGCCGCAGTGCCCGGATCGGGTCCATCCCCGCCGCCCGGTACGCCGGGTAGACCCCACTCGCGACGCCCACCACGACGCTTGCCCCCAGGGCCACCAGTACGGCCGCCGGCGTGACGATGGTCTCGGAGAACTGCGCCAGGGCCGCTTCGCCGCCGATGCCGAGGCTGGCGGCGGCTTTCTGAAGTGCCACCGGAATGACCGTCGCGAGGGCCCAGCCGACGGGCACGCCGACCGCCCCGCCCACCGTCGAGAGCACCACCGTCTCCACGAGGAACTGGCTGACGATGTCGCGCCGCTTGGCCCCCAGGGCCCGGCGGATGCCGATCTCGCGGGTCCGCTCCGTGACGCTCGCCAGCATGATGTTCATGATCCCGATGCCGCCGACGAGCAGGCTGATGGCGGCAATCGAGACGCCCAAGACGATGAAGAGCCACTTGGTCCGCTCGAGGGCCTCCAGCCGCTCCAGAGGCACGCGGACTTCCCAGTCCTTGCGGTCGGGGTCGTGGTACTTGGCCAGCAGGCCCTTGATGATCCGCGCCGCCGGCCGCACGTGCTCCGGCTGGCGAAGCTTGACGGTAATCTCGTGAAGCTCGCAGATTTCCATGCTGCGCGAGCCGGTGGACATGTCGACGAGGACCTCGCCGACGCGCCGGCTGGCGGCCGTAAGGGGGATATAGACGGCCTGGTCGAAGTTCTCGCCCTCCCCGCCGGTGCCGCCGCCCGCGCTGCCGCGCGGCTGGGCGACGCCCACGACGCGGTAGACTTGGTCGCCGAGGCGCACGGTTTCGCCGACCGGGGCCTGCCGCGGGAAGAGCACCTCGGCCACGTCCGCCCCCAGGACGCAGACGTTCGCCGTCCGTTTCAGGTCCATGGCGGTCAGCCACCGCCCGCTAGGCTCGACGTGGACTCCGTAGGTGGTCCGGTACCAGGGCACGGTGCCGATGACGACGGTCCGGATGCTCCGCGTCCGGTACCGGGCCATCTGGCGGAACTTGCGGGCGGGGACGACGATGTCGGCGTAATCGAGGTTGGAGTGAATGCGTTCGGCGTCGGCGTAGGTCAGGCCGTAGGTGAGGGCAACGCCCCCGCTCTGTTGGTCGCCGGCGGTGGCCTCGGGCTTGACGGCCTGGACAATGATGTTGGTGGCCCCCATCTTGAGGACCTCCTGCTGCATCCTATGGCCGATGCCCTCGACGACGCTCATGGTGGCGATGACGGCCGTGACGCCGAAGAGGATGCCGAGCATCGTCAGGACGCTCCGCCCGGGATGGCGCAGCAAGCTGACCACGCCCAGGCGGATGATCTCGCTGGACTTCCACGAGAGCATGCTCAGCCGCCCTCCGCCGTGCCCGGCTGGCGCTCGTCGCTGCCGACGCGCCCGTCGGCCATGCGGACGAGACGCCGCGCGTGCCGGCCCACGGCCTCGTCGTGCGTGACGACGATCAGCGTCCGGCCGCGCTCGCCCAACTCGTCGAACAAAGCCAGAATCTCGCGGCCGGTCTTGGAGTCCAGGTTGCCCGTGGGCTCATCGGCCAGGATGATGAGCGGATCGTTCGCGAGGGCCCGGGCACAGGCGACCCGCTGCTGTTCGCCGCCGGAGAGCTCGTTCGGGCGGTGGCCCGCGCGGCCGGCCAGACCGACACGCTCGGCCAGGGCTTCGGCCCGGCCGCGCCGCTCGCGCCGCGGGACGCCCTGGTAGAAAAGGGGCACCTCGATGTTCTCCAGGGCCGAGAGTTGCGGGATCAGGTTGAACGACTGGAAGACGAAGCCGATCCGCCGGCCCCGCACGTCGCTCAATTCCTGGTCCGACAGGGCCGATACGTCCTGGCCGCCGAGGATGTAGCGGCCCTGGCTGGGGCGGTCCAGGCACCCCATCAGGTTCAGAAGGGTGGACTTGCCGGACCCGGACGGCCCCATGATGGCGACGTACTCGCCCTCATCAATGGTCAGGTCGACGCCTCGCAGGGCATCGACGACCAGTTCCGGCCCCATCTTATAGCGTTTGCGGACGTCTTCGAGGCGTGCGAGGGTCATGGCCGGCCGCCGTCCCCGCCTCCGCCGCCCTGCGACGGCTGGCCGCCCGGGGCCAGGCCACGTTCCTTCAGGCGTTTCAGCATCCTCTCGCGTTCCTCGGGCGTGGCCTTCTCGAGCCGCTCGCGGAGGGCCTTCAGTTGCCCGGGGGTCATCTCGGGCCGCTTGCGCTCCGGCTCCTCCCTCGCGGGGGTCTCGGCCGCCTCGGTCCGGACCTCGCCCAAGGCCGCCCGGGCCGCCTCGGCCTCGGCGTCCGGGTCGACATCCAGCTCCGGCGCCCCGTCGGGTTTGTACAGGTACACGACAGCGCCGGGCTTCAGGCCCGAGAGGACTTCGATCGTCCGGTCGTTCGAGAGGCCCGTTTCCACGGGTCGCACGGCCGGGCCCGCCAGCGTCTTCTCATACACCACCTGGTAGCCCTTGTCGACGTGGACCGCCGAGACGGGCACCTGCAGGACGTCCGGGCGGTCCGCCACGAGGATTTCCACCTGGGCGCTCATGCCCGGCTTCATGCCCTCCGGCGTCTGGTCGAGCGTGACCTCGGTCGTATAGGTCTTGACGCCCGGGTTCAGCCACCAGTGGGTCCGGTCGGGCATGACGGCGATCTTCGTGACCGTGCCCGTAAGGCGTTCGTCCGGCCGCGCATCGACCACCACGAACGCCCGGGCGCCGGGGTCGACCTGCTTGACGACCGACTCGTGGAGCTTGGCGTTGACCTGCATCTCCGAGAGGTCGGGGATCTGGAACAGGGTCTGCTGGTGGCGCACGGAGGAACCGAGCTGGAGTTCGTCGTCCTGGCCCCAGCGGCGGCCTTCGCGGGCGTAGACGACCATGCCGGGCTGCGGGGCCCGGAGGATCACGTTGGCGAGTTGCTGCTCGACCTTCTGCAGCCGGCCCGCTTCCAGGTCGAACGCCGCCTGCTTGCCGTCGAGGTCGGCCTTTGCGCTGGCGAGTTCGCTGGCGGCCCGGGCCTCGACGCGGGCGAACTCGCGCTTGGCCTCACGCCAGTCGGTGAAGAGTTGCTCGGCCTGCTTCGGGAACTCGTAAGCCAGGAAAAGCTCCAAAGCTGTCTCGGCCTGCTCCTTTTCGACGCGTTTGCGTTTGACGGCCAGTTCGTCAGCCTCCAGCTCGCTGCCGGTGACGTAGCCCTTGGCCTCGAGCTTGCGGGTCCAGTCGGCCTGGCTCTCGGCCCGCTGGAGTTCCTCGGCGGCCAGGTCGATGTCGCTCGCGAGCGTCCGCTTCTGCTGCAGGGCCTCGCCGCCGAGGGCGGGATCGCGGACCAGGGTGTCGAAGTCGGCCTGTCCCTCGGCCGCGACCAGCGTATCGGCGAGCGCCGCGCCCAGGTACTTCCGCAGGTCCAGCAGGGCGAACTTGATCGTCAGGGCCGCGTCCGACAGGCTGCTCTCGTTGGTGCTCTTCTGGATCTCGAAGGCCTGGCGGGCCCGTTCCAGGGCGGCCTTGGCGCTGTCGTAGGCCATGCGCCGGGCGGTGTGGCTCTCCTCCAGGTCGGCCGCATCGAGTTCCATGAGCTTGTCGCCGGCCTCGACGACCGAGCCCTCTTCGATGAGCCAGATGACCGTGCTCTGGCCCTCGACCTCGCACTTGACGTCGGTGGAGCGCTTGGCCTCCACCTCGCCGCTCTCGGTGATGGTGACGATGAAGCGGCCGCGGGCCGCCGTGGCTGTCTCGCCGGCCTCCGGGGCCTCGGCCCTGTCGTTGCCGCCGAACCAGCCGCTGCCGGCGCCTACGGCCGCCAAGGCCGCAACGCCCGCGATGGCCCCGGCCGCCACCAGGACGGTTACCAGGGCCCGTGCCGGGCGGCTACGGGTTGCTGAGCGTGAAACCATGAATCTGTCCCTCCGGGTCGACCACCAGGGTGCCGACGTCCCGTTGGAGTTCCAGGCCGGCGATGGTATGGTCCACCAGGGCGCCGGTCAGGGCGTTCTGGGCCTGAATGAGTGCGTCCTGGGCCTCCAGCACGTCGCGCTGGCTGGCCCGGCCCGCCTGGAGCAGCAGCCGCGTCGACTCGACGCGCCGCTCGGCCAGTTCGACGCTCACCCGCTGGGTGTCGTAGCTCTGGCGGGCCTGCTCCAGGGTGCGGACCGCCTGACGCACGGCCAGCACGACCCGGTCCTCCTGTTCCGTCAGGGTGCGCCGGGCCGCGTCCCGGTTGATCTCGGCTTCCCGCAGGGCGTTTCGCTCGTCGAGGCGGTCGAGCGGCAGATCGATGTCGAAGCCGGCGGCATAGTTCCCGTGGTGGAATTGGATGCGCGCCGACTGGGCACTGTTCGGGTCGGATTCGTAACCGAGGCTCGCGACGAAGTTGATGTCCCCCTTGAGGGCGTCCTTGGCGACGCGGATGCGCCGCTCGGCGTCCTCCACGCCGCCCCGGGCGTTGGCCAGGTCCAGCCGCGTCTCCAGCGCGAGCCGCGCCGCGTCGGCCGTGTCCACCGCCAGCGGCCGCAGGCCTCCGGCCGCCAGCGCATCCAACTCCCGGTGGTCGAGCTCGATGGGGCACGCCGTCGGGATGCCCAGGACCAGTTTGAAGCTGTCGAGGGTGTTCAGGTACGACTCGCGGGCGGTGACCCAGCGGTTGTAGGCCCGAAGTTCGTCCTGGCGGGCCTGGTCGACCTGGAATTCGGGCAGGCGTTCGGCCTCGGCGAGCGACTCGGCCCGCTCGCGGGTCTCCCGCAGGCTGAGGTAGTTCAGGTGCTCGTTCAGCACCACCTGGCGGGCCTCCAGCACCCGCAGGTAGTCGGAAGCGATGCCGACGGCGAACGTCTTCTCGTACCGGGCGAAAATCCGGACGGCGTAGGTGACGTTCTTCTCGGCCTGGATCAGGTTGTCCTGGACGACAATCGGGTCGGCCCCGGCCCAGAGGGGCTGGTCGAAGGTGAACGCGAGGGTGGAGCCGACCGTGTCGCCGAGCTGCTGGTTGATGAACTTCAGGGCCGCCAGGGCCAGGTTGGTCGTGATGGCGGCCCCGGTGACGAGTTGATGCGAGTAGCCGATCTCGCTTGTGCTCTCGAAGGTTCGCTCCCGGTCCCGCTCGTCGTTCACCACGGTGGGCGAGCCCGTGGCGCTGAAGATCGGGTCAAACACGTGCCGCTGGGCCGTCAGGGCCAACGCCGTCTGGTAGAGCGTCTCTCGCTGGTCCTGGAAGTCGCGGCTTGCAAGGACCGCCAGCCGCAGGGCCTCCGCCAGGCCGAGGCGCATGGCGTCCGGCCCGACGTCGGGCAGGGGGTTCTCGGCCTCGCCCTCGGGCGCATCGGCCAGGACCGCGGGCGGGCAGGCCCGGGCGCCCGTATAGGGCTCCAGGGCCTCCTGGCGCCGCTCCAGCGAGAACGGCCGCGCGTCCCCGAACACGGCCTCTTGCCGCCCCGCGACGATGCCGTAGACCTCGCGGTCCGCCTCCTTGGTGTAGTGAGACGCCGAGCACCCCACCCCCAGGACAAGGGCGGTCAGCAGCGAAGCCGACAGCAGGGTAAACCGGTGGGTGTGTAGCATCCGTCTCCGGGCCTAACGTGCGGAACAGCCAAGAATTGTACGCAATCTCAGAAAAGGTCGCAAGGCGTTGCGTGTCCGTGGGCCGGCTGCATGCGGCGAGACCTTGGCGCCGCGCCGGGGTTCACCCGGCAAGACGCAGAGTGTGTATCCTCGCGGAGCTGACCATGGATGGACCCGGGGTGAAGGCAGCCGTTCTGTTACTGGCCATAGCGGGTGCCGTCCTGCCGGCCCGCGCCGGCGAGGCGGCGGGAGCCGATGCCGCGTCGGCCGAGAAGGCCCGCCAGGTGTTCGAGTCCCTGTATGCCGAGAAGGTAGCCCGCGTCAGGGCCACGCTCGACCCGGCCGACGACCTGGAACTGGCCCGGACGCTGCTGGAGGCCGCCCGGACGACCTAGGGGGCTCCGCATCTGGTGGTCCTTCTGTGCGGTGGGGCGCACACGTTGAGCGCCCGCCATCCGGACGGTTACGGTACGGCGACGGCCGCCCTGGGCCTCCTGGCCGAGAAGGTCTTTCTGGCGGCCCACGCCCCCCCCCCGGCAAGGGCATGATGTGGCGCCTGTGGAGCCTGGCCGTGGGTAGCGTCGTCCAGACGCTCGACCTTGGGCCATCCCATCATCATGTCGGATGGGCCAAGGATGGGGCGTTGCTCGAGACCGGGCACGGGAGCGGGCCGCTCAACTATTACGAGTTGAGTTCCGGGCGCCGTCTGCCCACCATGCGGGTCCCCATGCCCGAGCGGTACGGGCGCTTCGTTTGGTCGCCCGGCCGCAAGCTCCTCGTATGGCACGACCATCGGGGCCTGTATGTCTGGGATCCGGCGGCCGAGAGGATTGTGGCCCAAGCGGCCGGGCCGGCGGGGCCGCTCGCGTGGTCGCCTGACGGCAAACAGATCGCGTGTCTGGCCGACCAGAGGAGCAACACGGTGGTCCTCCTCGACGTACCGGGCCTGACGGTGCAGCGGTCGCTGACGTCGTTCGGCGACGTCCGCATGGGCTGGATACACTGGGATGCCAAGAGTGGCCACCTGTTCGCGGCCGCCTGCGGCGACCCCCGTAACGACCACACGCCGAAGATCGTGGCCTTCGATACGAGCACGTGGCAGACGGTCTTTCAGGTCCAGGTGCCGCACTGCACGGGCGCGCCGCGGTTCGCCCTGGCCCCGGACCGGTCCCAGTTCGTGCTGGGAAGCAACCAGGCCCTGCACTTCTTCGACACCGGCGGAAAGCCCCTGAAGCAAATCTATCACCCGGTGGGGACGCTGTCGGCGGCGCGTTGGTTGCCCGACGGGCGCCACCTGCTCCTTGTCTACGACACGATGGCGCGGCTGTGGGACCTCCAGCAGGGCCGACCCGTGCGAACCTACCTGCCGGTGGGCGAGACGGGCGGAGTGGGCATCACGGACGAGGGGCACATCCTGTCGGCCGCCGGCGTGGTGGCCATGCGCGACCTCGTGTACGTGGTCCTGGCCGAGGGGGAGATTGCCCTGCGGACCCCCTCGGAGATGGCGTCGAAGCACGGCTGGCGGAATAATCCGAAAAGCGTCGGATTCTGAGGCATCAGAAGGGGAGGGCCGGTTCGGCTTTGACACCGGTCCGCAACCCGGCCATACTGCAGAGGTATGGCTGGACGCCGCCGACGTGTCGGCTGCCACCCGAACCGACTGCCATGGGGGCCGTATGGGCCGCATTGTCGCTTTTCTGTGTGTGCTGGCCGTTCTGGCGCCGATCTGCGCGGCGGACGCGCCGTCCGATGGCGAACGGGCCGAGGCCGAGGAAGCCTTCCGCGTCCTCTTCGCAAAAGAATATGAGGCGGCCGTTGCCAGCCGCACCTTCGACGACGATCTGGCCTTGGCCAGAAAGCTCCTGGACGGAGCAAAGAAGGCCAAGGGACAGGCTGCCCTGCTGGAGATTCTCTGCGAGAAGGCGGTGACGCTGGCGTCGGCGCGGCCTGAAGGGTATGCGGCGGCCATCGAAGCCCTTCTCCTGGAGGCCAAACGCCTTGAGACGAAGGCCGAGGCCTGTCACGAGCGGGTGCTGGCCCTGCGGCGGCGCCACTTCGATGAATCGCGCGGGCCGGAGCGAGAGAAGGCCGGCGAGGCCCTGATTGACGCCCTCGTGGCCCGGGGCGATGCCTTCTTGGCCGACTGGGAGGCCGTCCAAGCCGAGATGACCTTCAAACAGGCCCTGACAGTCGCCCGCGACATCCGCTCGCAACGCGCCGACGACCTCGAGGCCAAGATTATGCTGACGTACGACCTCAAGAAGACCGCCGCCCTTGTCCAGCAATTGGAGAGCCAAGTAGGGGCCTCGCCGGACAACGCCGCCTTACGGAACAGGCTGGTGCGGCTGCTGGTGGTGGAGTGCGACGATCCGTCCCGGGCGACGCGGTACATCGACGACTCGTGCGAGCCCGAGCTGCGCAAGTACGTGCCGGCGGTCGCCAAGGGCGTCGACGAGGCTCCGGAGTTGGCCTGCCTGGAACTGGCCGGTTGGTACCGCGATCTGGCCAAAGACGTGGATGAGGTGACCGAGAAGCGGCTTCTCGCGCGGTCCCAGGCGTACGCCAAGCGGTTCCTGCACCTGCACAAGGAGGCGGACGCGAGGCGGATGACGGCGGAGCTCATGCTCAAGGACCTCGAAGCGCGCCTGGAGAAGCTCGATCCGAAGCCGGCCGACAAGGCGACCACTGTCCGGTCCTGGGTCGAGCTTCTCGGCCTGATCGACCTCCGCCGCGACGCCACCTACGGCTACTGGACGAAGCGCGGCAAGGTGATCAGCTTCCCACGGATCGACAGGGGGTACCTCTACATCCGCGCCGAGCCCAAGGGCGACTATCAGCTCCAGATGAAGTTCGTGGTGCCGAAAGGTGGTGGCGGCTGGTTGCGCCTGCGCATGCCCTTCGGGCCCGTCAGTGCGTCGCTCGTTCTTGGCAAATCGTTCTGCGGACTCCAGTATCTGGACGGCAGTTCGGCCTCGGCCAACGAGTCGACGTTCCGGAAGTTCGGCATCGAGACCGGGCGGCCGTACGTGCTGAACGTACAGGTCAAGTCCACCGAGGGCCGGGTGGCGGTGACCTCAACGCTGAACGGCCGCCCGTTCGTCCAGTGGTCGGGCGAGCCGCGCCGCCTGAGCGACTACTCAACCTCGACCAGTTCATCCTCGTACTTCCGCCTTAACGTGGACGGGACGACGATCGACCTGCACAGCCTGCGGGTACTGATGCTGACGGGGAAACTGGACACGACGTACGCCTCGTCGAGGGACAAGGACGACGGCTGACGGGCGTTGGTTCCGCTTGACGCCGCTCCGCCGCCCGGGTAGAAGCGCCGTGTCCCGAGAATCGTGCGCGAGGGCGCCATGGTCGACATTGAGAAAGTCAAACGGGCCACCCGTCTCCTGCTGGAGGGCATCGGCGAGGATCCCGACCGCCCCGGCCTCCAGGAAACCCCCCGCCGCGTCGCCGAGATGTGGACCGAACTGGTCGCGGGCATGGACCAGGACCCGGCCGAGATCATGACGATCCTGCCGTGCGAGGATCACGACGCGATCCTGCTGATCCGGGACATCCCGTTCGTGAGCCTGTGCGAGCACCACCTCGTGCCCTTCATCGGCCAGGCCCATGTGGCCTACCTGCCCCGCAGGAACCGCGTCACCGGGCTCTCGAAGCTGGCCCGGATCGTCGAGATGGAGGCCCGGAAGCTCCAGATCCAGGAGCGGATGTCCAATGCCATCGCCGACGACATCATGGATACCCTCCAGCCCCTCGGGGTCATGGTCGTGGTTGAGGCCGAGCACCTGTGCATGACGATCCGCGGAGTGCAGAAACCGGGCACGACGACCGTCACGAGCGTCGTGCGGGGCCTGTTTCGCCAGTCGGAGAAGACCCGCAACGAGGCCCTGACCCTTCTGACGCACCGCCGGCCCGCGGGCTCGTGAGGCCCCCTCTGCGGTGCCCGCTTGGCCCTTCGATTCGCAGGCTCTTCCGCGCCGGCGCTGGCCCACGGCGCGCCGGCGTGCTATAAAGTGACGCGCGGCGCGATGGCGCCGGCGATGTGGTGTCAACCGAGAAAGGAACGCATGGCTGATACGCGGCACGAGAAGATGGCGAGGCTCCTGGTCCGGTACGCCCGCGGCGTCCAGGCGGGCCAGACGGTGCTTATCGCGGGGACGACGGCGGCGGAGCCGCTGATGCGCGAAATCGCCCGCGAGGTCTATCGGGCCGGAGCCGTCCCGTCGTTCCGAATGAGCCCGGACGGCGTGGCGGAGATCATGTACGCCGAGGCCGACGAGGGCCAGATCGGCCACGTGGCGAAATGGCAGACGGCCGCCTTCCGCGAGAGCGACCACTACATCAACATCCTGTGCGCCACCAACACCCAGGCGCTGGCCGGAGCGGACCCGGACAAGCAGGTTGCCTGGGAAAAGGCCCGCCGCAGGCTCCTCGACATCATGCTGAACAAGGGCGACTGGACGCTGACGCTCTTCCCCACGGCCGCCTACGCCCAGGACGCCGGGATGGGCCTGGAGGAGTTCGAGGCGTTCGCGTTCCGGGCGATGGCGCTGGATCGGCGTGACCCTGTGGCCTACTGGAAGAAGGAAGAAGCGTTCGAGAAGAAGCTGATCGACCGCCTCCAGGGGGCCGACCGCGTCCGCATCGTCGCCGAGGACACGGACCTCTCGCTCAGCGTCAAGGGCCGCACCTTCGTCCCGTGCTGCGGCCACCGGAACATGCCCGACGGCGAAGTTTTCACCGGCCCGGTCGAGACGAGTGCCGAGGGCCATATCCGGTACACGTACCCCGTATGCTACCGCGGCAAAGAGGTCGAGGACGTGCGGCTGGAGTTCGAGAAGGGCAAGGTCGTCAAGGCCACGGCGGCCAAGAACCAGGCCTTCCTCGAGCGGATGATCGGCATGGACAAGGGGGCGTCCCGCCTCGGCGAACTGGGCATCGGGACGAACTTCGGCATCCAGGGCTTCATCAAGAACATCCTGTTCGACGAGAAGATCGGCGGGTCGGTCCACCTGGCGCTCGGCAACGGCTACGCGGAGACGGGGTCGACGAACAAGAGCGCCCTGCACTGGGACATGATCTGCGACCTGCGGCAGGGGGGGTACCTGGAGGTCGACGGCAAGGTCGTACAGGCTGATGGGGCGTTCAGGGTGTAGCGGGCCCCACGGCTGGAACAGAGTCCCCCGCAGGCTCGTCCCGGCTGCGCCCTGTTGCCGCATTGACGCGCGGCCGTCCGACCTTGTACCATTCCTCCGCTGGCAATCACGATCTCAGGCCGCCGCGGACCCCGGCCGAGGGCAAGCGCCTTCAAGCCCGCCTGCGGTGGCGGCCGATGTATTCAGGGTGGAGGTCGGGGGACTCCCGCACATGTGCCGATGACCGAGACGCAGACGACGCCCAAGGTGCCCAGCCCCTACGCGCCTCTTCTGCGCCACATCTACGTCGCCCTCGTCCACGCCATCCTCTTTATGGTGGCGTTCTGGCTGGCGTTCGGCCTGCGGTACGAGTTCAAGATTCCTCCCTTCGCCGAACCGATCGCCACGACCATCCCGCCGGAGGCCGTCGGCGAACCGTTCAGCGAGATGGTCGGCGTTCCCAAGGATGTCTGGAACAGCTTCCACGAGCTGCTCGTCTTCGTCCTGCTCGTCAAGCTCCTCGTGTTCGGCTACTTCCGCCTCTATGCCGGGTGGTGGCAGTACGTCAGCATCCAGGATCTGATCGAGACCTTCAAGGCGAGCCACATCTCGACCCTGATCATCCTGGCCTCGGTGTACCTCTCGCGGACGCTGAGCCACTACGGGGTGCTGTCGATCCCGGTTGGCATCCGCGACACGGTGATGATCATCGACTGGGCGGCCACGATCGCCCTGGTGGGCGGGCTGCGGTTCATCGTCCGCATTATCCGCGAGGGGTCCCGGCCCGTCAGCCCGGCCGGCCTGACGCGCGTCCTCATCGTCGGCGCCGGTGACACTGGCGAGGGTGTCCTGCGCGAACTCTACCGCCTCCCTGTCGAGAAATACCACGTGGTGGCGTTCGTGGACGACAACCCGCGTAAGCGCGGCATCCGGATCCACGGGGTGCCGGTGCTGGGCGGCGTGGACGACTTGGCCGAAATCGCCGAGCGCCAACGTGTCGAGGAAGTGGTCATCGCCCTGCCGCAGCCGAAACGCGATGAACTCCGCCGCATCATCGAGGTCTGCAAAGGCCAGAAGCTCACATTCCGCATCGTGCCGGGCGTGGCCGACCTGATCGAGGGCCGCACCAACCTCAGCCAGCTTCGCGAGGTCGACATCAACGACCTCCTGGGCCGTGACCCCGTCAACTTGGACGTCGACACCATCGGGCATTTTCTCACCGGAAAGACCGTGCTTGTGACCGGGGCCGGTGGGTCCATCGGCTCGGAGCTTTGCCGCCAGGTGACCGCCTTCAAGCCCAAGCGACTGGTCCTGCTGGAACAGGCCGAGAACAACCTGTTCCACATCGACCGGGAACTGCGGGCCCGCGAAGGGCGGCTGAAGCTGACGCCCGTGATCGCCGACGTCTGCGACCGCCGCCGCCTCGAAGAGGTCTTCGCCGAGCTCGAGCCCGACGTCGTTTTTCACGCAGCCGCCCACAAACACGTGCCCATGATGGAGATCAACCCCGGCGAGGCCATCAAGAACAACATCTTCGGCACGAGGAACGTGGCCGACATGGCCTGCCGCCACAAGGCCGAAGCCTTCGTCATGATCTCGACTGACAAGGCCGTCAACCCGACCAGCGTCATGGGCTGCACCAAGCGCGTCGCGGAGCTCTACTGCCAGAGCCGCCCGGCGACTGACCAGTGCGACACCACGAAATTCGTCGTCGTCCGCTTCGGCAACGTCCTGGGGTCGGCCGGCAGCGTGGTGCCAATCTTCCGCGAGCAGATCGCCCGCGGGGGGCCGGTTACGGTCACGCACCCGGACATGCAGCGGTACTTCATGACCATCCCCGAGGCGACGCAACTTGTCATCCAGGCCGGCGCCATCGGCAAGGGCGGCGAGATCATGCTCCTGGACATGGGCGAGCCGGTGAAGATCGTCGACCTCGCCCGCGACATGATCACCCTGTCGGGCTACCGCCCCGACATCGACATCCAGATCGAGTTCCTTGGGATGCGGCCGGGGGAGAAGCTTTTCGAGGAGCTGCGCACCAGCAGCGAGGACGTTCTGCCGACGCACCACGAGAAGATCTTCATCTGGCAGAGCCGCCCCTATACGCCCGAGGAGATGGACGCGGTCCTGGACCGCCTGCGGGAGGTGGTCGACGGCACGGCCCCGGACGCCGTGTCGACCGCCCTGAAGGCTGTCGTCCCCGAATATGAACCCCCCGCCCGGGACTCGCGTCGCGCCCCCGTGCCGCCGGCCGAGACGGCTTCCCATGACCAGGGCGGTCCGACCCCCACGGCCTAGCGGGCCCTTGGCAGCGCCCCACGCTCGACCTATAATGCCGCCTCCATGGGGAAGGAGCGCCGGCAATGCGCGTCGTGCTGACCGGGGGAGCGGGCTTCATCGGCTCCCACCTGGCGGAGCGCCTTCTCGGCGACGGTCACGACGTCGTCTGTGTCGATGATCTCTCCTCCGGACGTTGGACCAACGTCGCTCCGCTGGAAACGACCGGCCGCTTCACCTTCGTCCGTGCGGACGTCGTCGAGGCGTTGCCGGTCGAGGGCCCCGTCGACCGTCTCTACCACCTGGCGTCGCCGGTCAGCCTGGCCGACCCGGCCGCGCGGCCCATCCAGACGCTGCGGACATGCGCCGAGGGCACAAGGCGGTGCCTGGACATGGCGGCCGACCGCGGTGCGACCTTCGTCCTGGCCTCCACCAGCGACATCTACGGCGAACCGGAAGTCCACCCCCAGCGCGAGACGTACCCCGGACTTACCAGTTCCGTCGGTCCCCGCTCGGCCTACACCGAGGGCAAACGGTACGCCGAGGCGTTGGCGACGGCGTACGCCCGCGAACGGGGCGTGGGGGTCCGCATCGCCCGCATCTTCAACACCTATGGCCCGCGCATGCGGCCTGGCGACGGGCGCGTTGTGCCGGCCTTCGTCGCGGCAGCAGTCGCTGGCCGGCCGCTTCGCATCCATGGCTCGGGTCGGCAGACCCGCTCCTTCTGCTACGTCGCTGACATGGTGGAAGGGCTGGTGCGCCTGGCTGAGGCGGATGCCCCCGGCGCCGAGGCGCCGGTCAACCTCGGCAACGAGGACGAGGTCGCGGTCCTGGACCTGGCACGGGAGATCATGGCCATTGCCGGATCCGACGCGCCCGTCGAACACGTGGCCGAGAGGCCGGGTGACCCGGTGCGGCGTCGGCCGGACCTGACCAGGGCTCGGGCCCTGCTCGGATGGGAGCCGCGCGTCTCACGCGACCAAGGACTCCGCGAGACGATCGCGTTCATGCAGCAGGAAAGGGCAGCCGGATGAAGGTCTTCGTGACGGGCGGGGCGGGCTATATCGGCAGCCACACGGTGCGGCGCCTGCTGGCGGCGGGCCACGAGGTCCGCGTCTTCGACAACCTCGCCGAGGGCCATGCCGCCGCCGTCCCCGACGGCACGCTCTTTCGGGGCGACCTCATGGCCCCGGCCTCGCTGGATGCCGGTCTCGCCGGGGGGTGGGACTGCGTCATGCATTTTGCCGCCCACTGCTACGTGGGCGAGAGCATGACCGATCCTGAGGCATACTACACGAACAACGTCGTCGGCAGCCTGAACCTGCTGGCGGCCATGCGGCGAGCGGGGTGCGGGCGGCTTGTTTTCTCCTCGACGTGCGCAACCTACGGCCAGCCGGAGCACATCCCCCTGACCGAGGACCATCCCCAGAACCCGATCAACGTCTATGGCCGCACCAAGCTCGACACCGAGGGGGCCATGCGGGCCTACGCCGCCCCCGACGCTTACGGCCTTGCCGCGTGCGCCTTGCGGTACTTCAACGCCGCCGGGGCCGCTTCCGACGGCGCGATCGGCGAGGACCACGACCCCGAGACCCATCTCATCCCGATCGTTCTGCAGGTGGCCTTGGGGCAGCGTGAGTCGGTGCGTATCTTCGGCACGGACTACCCGACGCGCGACGGGACCTGCATCCGGGACTACATCCACGTCGATGACCTGGCCGACGCCCATATCCGGGCCATGGAGGCCCTGATGCCCGGCCGCTTCGTCGCTTACAACCTCGGCAATGGCAGCGGCTACTCCGTTCGGGAAGTCCTCGAAGTCGCCCGCCGCGTCACCGGCCATTCCATTCCTGCCGTCGAGGCCGACCGGCGTCCAGGGGACCCGCCGGAACTCGTGGGGTCCAGTGACCGTATCGGGGACGCCCTTGGCTGGATGCCGCAATACCCCGGCCTGGAGACCATCATCGAGACCGCGTGGGCGTGGCACCGGGCCCATCCGGACGGTTACGGCGACTGACGGGCCCATGGGGCCCGCCCGGTCGGTCGCCGGCGGCGTCAGATGGCCGCCACAATCTCCTTGAGCCCGCGCAGGGCCTCGCGTTCGGCCTTGGCCGCCTCGCGGATGAGTGCCGCCGCCTCCTCGCTCGTGACCAGCTCCTTGGCGTCGGTGTGCGGGTCGAAAGGGAACGCGCGGCAGACGGCGCCGAGTTCGTCGCGCGAGAGGGCGTATTGGGCGGCCGCGTCGTCCAGCAGCGGCGCGAGCCGGTCATCCAACCTCGCCTTGGCCTCGCCGAGGAAGCGCACCGCTTGGTCGCGGCACTCGCGCCAGACCTCTCCGTTGTAGCCCAGACCGAAACGGCTTGCCGTACCGGTCTCCAGGGCCTTCGCCCACTGGTCGAAGCCGGCCGGACCAGTCTTGCATTTCGGGAAAGCGTACTCGGCCGGTCTCTCAGCGTGGTCGATCGCGAAAGTCACAGCGTCGCGGACCACCTTCCGGTCCGGCGCCGGGTCGCAGGCCTCGACGCCTGTGAGGTAAAGGCAGCCGATCTCGCCTTCGGCCAGGCTGTCCCACGGCACGGGCCCTTCGGCGTCGGCATGCGGGCCGCTGATGAAGTAACCGGTCTCGTCGTAGCCGCAGACGACGTAGTACTCCGGCACCTTCAGCTCCCACCCGTAGCACGGGACCTTGCGGTCGAGGCACTGTCGCACGTGCGACCAGGCGACCTGCCGCTTCTCTCTGAAGGCCGGGTCTTCACGGTGGGTGAAGATGGCGTTCTCCTTGCCGCCCAGGTTCGCGAGCAGTCGCCCGAGGTGCTCCGACCGCCAGGTGGTCGGCCCGCTGGCACAGACCTGCTCGTGCATGTTCATGACGAAGGCGTGGCCCGTCCCGCCGTGTATCCAGGGGAGCGACACCTCCCGCCCGAGGAAGTCGAGGCACCCTTTCATGCAGCCGATGCGTGTGGCCCACGCGGGCTGCCAGCGGAGGCCCTTCAGCATGACGGTCTTCCTCTTCGCGGCCTTCATCGAACGGCTCCTTACCAGGGCTTCGGGATGAGCGGCCAAGTCCGCCGACGGTACGCCCGATAGGCTTCGCCGAAGCGGGCCTCCAGGTACGCTTCCTCCCGGCGGACGCAGACCCGGGCGGCCAGGTACATCGCCCCCGCCGGCGCCAGCAGGGCCCAACTCCCGGCGACCAGCGCCACGCCCGGCACGATGAGGAAAATCCACGCGGCATAGATCGGGTGCCGCGACCGGGCCCATGCGCCGTCGGTCAGCAACTCGCCGTGGCCGTACGTTCCGTGGAGCCGCCGCGCCGCCGGCACGTATGCGACCAGGCCGGCCGCGACCAGGACCGCGCCCACGACGGCGCAGGCCATACGGGCTGCGCCCTCGAGGGCGAAGAGCGGGTACCAGGCGACATGCGCCGCGACGGCTGCCGCTGCGACCCCCGCCCCGACGGCTGCGATGTGCGGCCCGACGCCATACCGCGATGGCCGCTCAGCCGGTCCGCCGGACGCGGGCGGTTCAGTGGCCATAGAGGGTATACCCCACCTCGCGGGCGGCCGCCACGGTCTCCGGATAGGGCCGGTCGCAGACGTCCACGAGACCGATCTGGTAGTTCTCGCCGTCCAGACGCCGCCCCGTCGTCGGCTGGTCGCGGTACTGGAACCAGTGGCACCCGACGATGCAGGGGTTGGCAATCGCCCCGCGGACGTAGGCCACGTACGCTGCCGCACGGGCTTCCTGGTCCTTGACCTTGACGAGTCCGGGGTGGAAAAGTCCGCGGTCGAGGGCGCCGAAATGGAACTCGCCCACGATCACCGGCAAGTCGACGCCGGCCCCCGGCCTGAAGTTCGCGACGCTGCGCCGGTACAGGTTGAAGCTGACCACGTCGGCGTACTTGGCGGCCGCAACCAAGACCCGGTCGTTGACCCAGGCGAAGCGGCACCCCAGGTAGAGTTGCTTCGGAGCGACGCCTTTGACGGCCTGCCGCACCGTACGGAAGTACGCCTCGGCGAGCTTCGTGTAGAATGCCTTCAGGTCGGCTTCAGCGCCTTTGCCCTTGGTCACCTCGCGGGAGGCCAGGAGGGCGTCCCACGAGGCGTGCCGCGTTCGCCAAGCGGCGTTGAGCTTCTCGATGGCGCCGTACGCCCGGCGGAGGTCGTCTACGAAGACCCGCTTCGCGGGCTGGTCGGCAGGCGACTGGAGGGTTGCTCGCGCGAGCGACACCTCGTCGCCCCAGCCAAGCTCGTTGTCGACGAAAACGCCGATGCACCATGGGTTGCCCGCCCAGCGGTGTTTGCCTGGGGCGAGCCGCTCGTTCAGGGCGGCGGCGAAGGACGGGTCGAACGGGTCCTTGAACTTGCCCCAGAACCCCTCGGAGCCCTCGATGACGCGGCTGCCGAAGTGGACCGTCGCAACATACGGCGTCTGCCGCATGCCATAGATGGCCGCGTCGGACCAGTTGCCGATCGTGTTGTAGCCCCAACTGCGGAGCCGCACGTGGGCGAGTGTCGCCGAGACCTTCTTCCATTCGGGCCCGTACTTCCGAAGAAGGTTGGCTTGGTGGAAGTTGAAGCAGAGCGCCTCGCGTCCCTGGTAGTAGTCGCGGATGATGTTGCCGCGCTTCACAAGGAACGACCCGAACGGGGCCTGGTCCCCCGGGAAGTCGCGGAACCAGTGTCGCCGGTCCTCGAGGGGCGTTTCGGTTCCGATACCGACGCAGTCGACCCCATGTGAGAAGAAGAGCCGCCCCGTCGGGTCGACGAGCCACCATCGCCCGCCCCGCTTCTCGGTCCGGAAGAAGCCCGTGGCCTCGAGCGTCGGCCCGTCGGCCCAGCCACCGAACCGGGTCCAGCCCTTGGGGCCCGGGTGGGCCTTCAGGTCATGGCCCTCCTCATGTCGCTGGGAGACCAGGTCGGCCGAACCATGCGTCTTGCCCGGCCAGTCGCGGTGGATGTACTGGCCGAAAGTGTCGATCAGCGGGAAGAATGTGGCATCACGTTCCTTGGGGATCTTCTTCCCCTCGGCCGGCGGCGGGTACGCGCGCATGCCGAAGAGTTCCGTCCGCGAGGGCGGACCCTCGGCGGGACGCGCCGGGGCCGCCAGAACACAAACCATCATCAGGGCAAGAGCGGCTCCACAACGGCGACAGGTCATCGGACCTCCTCGACAAAGGCGGCCGCCAGCTCCTCGACGTCGCGCCGAACCACCGCCCGGCCGTAGAACCGGCCGACCCTAAGAAGGTCGACGCCCTCGTCCGTCCGGTGGGCCTCGTCCCGCGCGGCCGCACCGCTCTCGGCGGCACACCCGGCGAGGAAGTCGCCAAGAACGAACACCAGGGCGGGAAGGCGGCAGGCGTCCATGGCAGGGCCTCCGGGGATCGCCCGAGTCTAGCCCGCGGGCGGCGGTGGTGTCAACGTACCGGTCGCTGGCGCGAAGTGCCGTGCGACGATCATCCGGAAGTGGGCCGCGCAGGTCGCCCGGAACACGGCCGCGCGGGCCTCCTTCGCCCCCGGAATGCCCCGGGTGTAGTAGCAGGCCATGGTCCGCATGAGGACGGCCGCACGGCACTCGCCGAACTGGCGGGCCAAGCCGTCGAAATGGGCAAGCACCGTGCCTCGCCGCTCCGCCATGGTGACGGGCGTCGCGCGGCCGGTCTCAGCCAGTTCCAGAACCTGGCGGAAGATCCATGGTGCGCCCAGGGCTCCGCGGGCGACATAGGCGGCCTCACAGCCGGTCTCCTGGAGGGCCGCGAGCACGGCCTCCGGCCGGAGCAGGTCGCCGCTCGCGAGCACCGGTACGGGCAGAGCGGCGGCCCACCGACCGATGGCCGCCCAGTCCGCGCTGCCACGGTAGCCCTGCTGGACTGTGCGGCCATGGACGGTGACTCCGACCGCGCCCGCCCCGACGGCGGCACGCGCGGTCTCCAGGCCGAGCGCCAGGTCCGCCGCCGAGTCCGTGACGCCCAAGCGGCACTTGACCGTCACCGGCAGCGGCACCGCCGCCCGGACGGCCGCCTCGACAAGGATACGCACCCGGTCGGGGTCGCGCAACATCGCCCCGCCGCGCTCCGTCCGCAGCATCTTCCGGCTGGGGCAGGCCAGGTTCAGGTCCACCAGGTCGGCCGCCCCGGCTTCTCGAAGCCGGCATACGGTCTCGGCCAACTCCTGCGGATGGCGGGGCAGAAGCTGGACGCCCAGCGGCCGGTCTCCCGGCGGCGAGGCCAGCGTTCGGCGGCCGCGGTCGTCCGAGTAAAGCAGTTCCTCGGGGGTGACCATTGTCGTGTGGGCCAGGGCCGCTCCTTGGGCGCGGCAGAGCATGCGCATGGCGGCGTAGGTGAGGTGATGGAGGGGGGCCAGAACAAGATTCCGCGCAAGGCGCAGCGGTCCGATGGCGACGGGACGAACAAGGGCCATGGCATGGACTGTATCGTGACCGGGGGCCCAGTGCAACCAGTGCTGAGCCGCGCCGCGTTAAAATGGGGGCTATGGGGAATGTGGGGCACGCGACTGGCGGTGCCGCGTTGTGGAAAAATCGCTGAAGGCCCCCCCGATGCGGGTCCGATGATTCCCTGGGATGGGGCCTTCCCGGGCCCGAAGGAGGTGCAAGTATGCTGCGTACCGAACAGCGAAGCCACCCGCGGATCACGACGCGGATCACGATCCAGTCTGTCGGCCCGACGCTCAACATCTCAGCGGGGGGCATGTGCGTTCTCACGGCTGACCCTCTTCGCGAGGGACTGACGCCGGAGATCACGTTCGAACTGCCCGACGACCCGCAACCCATTACCTGCCGGGCCCGAATCGCCTGGTGCCGCACGTCGAAGATCGACCCGGAACTGTACGAGGTGGGCCTGTCGTTCACCGAGATCCAGGACGACGACCGGGAACGGGTCATCTCCTTTGTCTCGGCCCATCTGGACCAGACCCCGGCCCACTGATCGGCGTCCTCGCCCCGTCCCGGGTGCGGGAATTCCGGCGAGTCGTTTGCACCCGGGCGTTTCGGGGTGTAGACTCATGGGTGCCGTGAGGGTGAGGTCCGCATGACCATCGAGTTAGTCTGTCCTGCATGCGGCCGCCAGATTGCCGCGAAGGACACCGCTGCGGGCCGCAGGGCCCGGTGCCCGGGATGCGGCCAGGTGGTCGACGTGCCGGGACAGGGCGAGGGGGCCGCCATGGCCGAGACCGCCCCAGGAGCCGATGCGCGGGTGGCGGCGCTGGAGAAGGCTTCGCCACCACCGCAGGCCGCCGTCGGCGTGACGCCGTCCCGCACACGCGGGTCCGCCACCACCGTGGCACGCATCGCCGCACGCCGCAGTCCCTACCGCTCGCTGCGCGTGACCGCCACCATGGTCTTCGTCTTCGGTGTGGTCCTCGGAACGCTGGTGTTCCTGGCCGGGCTGGCGGGGCTCCTGCTTCTGGCGATGCAGGAGGCCCCGATTGAGGGCGTCTTCGCCTTCGTCGGCGGACTGATGATGGCCCTGGTTCTGATCATCGGGGCCAAGGCGCTTGCCGAGCTCCTCAGGTTGGCCGCCGACACGGGCGATCGTCTCCGCCAAGTCCTCCTCCACCTCGAAGAGCAGCAGATGCACTGACAGCCCTGGACCGCGCACAGGCAAGGCCGACCCCCACGAAGGGGAGCCGGCCTTTGGCGTTTCAGGCAGGAAGGCTACTCGGCGGCGACGGCCGCGATCAGGGCTCCCTCCTTCAGTTTCCACCGGCCGCTCAGAAAGTACTTGGCCTTGCGGATGGTCACGGGCATCTTCAGCTTCTCGCAGGCGGTCCTCTTGCCGTCCTTGTCCTTCTCGTAGCGAACCCACACGACTGTCAGCCGCACTTTGTCCTCGGTCTTGTCATCCGGCCGCACCCTTAGGGCGTAGTCCTCCGGAAGGCGTTTCTCGTACAGGCGGCCCATCCGGACGGGGCGGCTCTCGGGTTTGTCGATGAGGCGGAAGCTGTTATAGCCGGATTCGGCCAAGGCTTCCTTGACGGGCTCGAGGTGCGCGTCGCAGTGCGCCTTCTCCTGGTTCGTCGCGTGGATGGCCAGGAGGTGGATGGTGCACTCGGGTTGCTCTTCCTTGGCGGCAGCCCCCGGGCCGGCGGCCGCGGCCAGCCAAGCCATCGCGGCAAGGATGCCGCACGCGGTGCGAACGTTCATCGCATCTCCCCTTTCAGCCTCCTGAGTCGAGTGAGACCACCCAGACCGCCGCCACCTCGTCGGAATCCCCCGCGTAGAACACCGGCATGTAGTTGGCCGCGTCCATCTCGATGCCGTGGACCTGGACGTCGGCGTGGCGGGCCACCGAGGCAGAGTCCAGGGGCGGGGCCTCCGGTGGCCGCAACGCCACCCAGAGCCCCAGGGCCAGAAGTACCAACGCTGCCGCCGCCCCCACGGCGTGCGCGAACCAACTGAATCGAACCCGCGCGCGGCGCGGCTGGACCGAGATGACCGAGATCGACGGAGCCGGCCGCTGAGCTGACCGAGGCGGCTCCGGGCGTGACGTCGGCCGGGCCTTGGCCGGTTTGGCCTTGGGCGCCGGCTTCGGCGCGGCCTCGGCGGGTTTTACCGCCGGCAGGTCTTCGGGCGGCTCCAGGATCTCGAAAATCGGCTTTCGTTCCTCGGGCTCAGCGGCCGGTTCGGCGTCCTCTTCTTCGGTTTCGGGTGGCGCGTCGGTGTCGGCCTCGTCGGCCCCGAACGGCTCCATTGCCAAAGCTTCGGCCGGGATGTGGGTCTTGAGCTCGCGCGGCTCGCCCTGACCCTCGAGTTCTTCCTTGAGGACGCCGGCCATGGCCGACCACCGAGACGCCTCCACCGCGGGCACCGCACACGAGGCCAGTACGTGCTGCATGCGCTGCTGGTCGTGAACCAGCTGGCGGCAGCGGCCGCACTCGGCAATGTGGGCCTCCACGGTCTCGGCCTCGAGGGCCTCGAGTTCGCCGTCGGCGTAGGCGGCCAAGAGTGGCTTGAGCTGTTCGCAGTCCATGGGACTCACCCGATTTCCGACGCCATCAGGTCCTTGAGTCGCTGACGGGCGTTGAAGATGCGGCTCATGACGGTCCCGACGGAGATGCCTAAGGCTTCGGCGACCTCCTTGTACGACATGCCCTCGATGGCATACAGGACCAGGGCCGCCCGGTTCTTCTCCGACACGTTCTCCAGGGCCTGAAGGATGGCCTCCCGCAGGTCGCGGGTCTGGGCCTCCTCGGCCGGGTTCTCGCGGGCCGGGCCGATGTCGGCCGGTTCCCGCGCGTTCTCGTGGTCGAGGCTCTGCGTCTGGCGCACCGCCCGGTACCGGCGGTAGTCCAAGGCCGCGTGCGTGACGATCCGGTACAGCCACGTCCGGAACGCCGACTGGCCCCGGAACGACCGGATGCCCCGCATGACGTGGATGAAGGCCTCCTGGACGACGTCCAGGGCGTCGTCGGCATTGCCGACCAGCCGGTAGGCCACCGCGTAGGCGGCGTCCCGGTGCCGCTCGAAGAGCTCGTTCAGGGCCTTGGTGTCGCCGTCCTTGAGGCGCTCGACGAGGGTGGCATCGCGATCGGCCGCTTCCCGCACGGCCTCGGCCTGCTCCTTGTCTCGGCCCATTGGACGGTCTCGTGAGGACCCTATTCAGGACATCGGTGCGGGATTGTACCAGTCCCCCGCGGGGGGCGAAAGGCTTTTGTCGGCCGGCCTCATCCCCCGAGCGCGCGGAGCAGGCCCGCGCCCAGGCCCAGGTAGATGAGCGTCCCTGTGACGTCGTTCAGGCTTGTGACGAACGGCCCGCTGGCGAGCGCCGGGTCGACGCCGACGGCGTGACACCCCAGCGGCACCAGGGTCCCCGTCACGGCCGCCGTCAATACGCCGCAGACCATGCTGGCCGCCACGCAGGCCGCGAATGGCCAACTCCCCCCGAAGAACGCGTAGCCCACCAGCCCCGCGATGGTGGCGCAGACCAGGCCGACGAGGATGGCGACGGCGACCTCGCGGCCGAGGATGGCCAGCGTCCGGTGGCTGCGCACGTCGCCGGTCGCAAGGCCGCGCACGATGACCGTGGCGGACTGCAGGCTGACGCTGCCGGCCATCTCGATCATCACCGGCACGAAAAGGAGCAGGGCCGTCGTGCCGCCGGGGTCATAACCGAGCCACCGCATGATCTGGCCCACAAGGAATCCCGGCCCGAGGGTGATGATCAGCCACGGCAGTCGGAGCAGAGCCCGTTTCCAGACCGACTGGTGGAACGGGTCGCTGGCCCCGCTCCCGGCAAGCCGGTACAGGTCTTCGGCGGCCTCGTCCGCGACGGCGTCCATGATGTCGTCCACGGTGATGATGCCCGCCAGGCGCCCCGTGTCCGGGCGGATAACCGGCACCGAGATCAAATCGTACCGGCGGACGATCTCGGCCACCTCTTCCTGATCCATGTCGGTGGGGACGGTCCGGACGTCGGGCTCCATCAGCGTTACGATCCGCGCTTCGGGAGGGGAGAATACGAGTTTTGCCAGGGGCAGCAGGCCCACCGGCCGCCCGCTGTCGTTGGTCACGTAAAGGACGTCGCGATGGGTCGTCTCCGAGGCCCCGCGGGTCCGTTCCAGGGCCTCCGCAACCGTCAGGTCCCGGGGCAGGGCGACCATTTCGGTCGTCATCAGGCCGCCTGCCGACTCCGGCGCGTACTCCAGCAGCGTCGCGACTTCGTGGCGGTCCTCCAGGGCAGCCAAGGCCGCCAGGGCCTCGTCCGGCTCAAGTTCACCGATGATGTCGGCCGCGTCATCCGGTTCGAGCTCGCCCAGCAGGTCGTGGAACTCGGCCTGGGGCAGGGCGTCGACCAGGTCCTCGCGGGTTTCGGCGTCGACCTCCGCCAGAACGTCCGCGGCCGCTTCCGGATCAAGGAGGCCGAAAAGGCGGACCGTCTCGCCTTCGTCGAAATCGGTCAGCAGGTCGGCAAGGTCGCCGGCGTGCATGCGCCCGAGAAGGGCGGCGATTTCGTCGTCGCGGCCGGTCTTGAGGAGGGTGCGGAGCAGGGCCAGCGTGGTGTCATCGAGGACGGCGGCATCGTCGTTGCGGTCGGGCATGGCGGCCTTCCAGGTGAGCTGGAAACGGGCAGGCGACTTCGAGTGTAGAACAGCCCCTCACCCCGGTCAAAGGGAAAGGCGAAAACGGCCTCGTGGCGGCCGTGGGGCGCCGCACCTGCCGGTCGCCGACGGAAAACCTGTGCGGGATCGGCCACAGGTTCGTACAATGTCCGCGTTCAGCCGCCTTGCGAAGGAGACCGACGTGCCGGATGAGACCCCAAGGCCCCCCGAGGCCCCCCGTAGCGGGGCCGATGACCTGGTCGAGCAGATGAAACAGGCCCGCGGCGAGGGCGCTGCCCCGCTGCCCAAGGTGACCCCGAGTGGCCGCCTTCCCGGCAAGGTCAAGGCCCCGCGGCGGAAGCCCGTTGACCGGGCCTCGGCCAACCTGCCGCTCAAGAAGATCCTGTGGGTGCCGGCGATCGCCGTTGGGATCGTCTGCACCGGCGTCGCCGTCTACGCCCTCATCACGGGACTGCTCTTCACGGCCGCCGGCGGCCAGACGGAGGTGCAGAGCGCCCTCGGCAAGCTGGGCCTCACGAAGCAACAGGGCACCTTCGGCCCCATCTTCACCAAGACCGACAAGGTGGGCCAGAAGGAGGCCTGGGAGCTTGTGTCCAGCCCGCAGGGCATCGACTACCTGATCCGGCCGGGAGCCGACAAGCTAAAGTGGAGCGACGAGGGCCACCCCATCCCCACGCAAACCATCCAGATGGGCGGCAAGGAGTACGAGACCGACCTGGCCTGGATGCTGGCCAGCCAGAGCGAACTCTACGAACTGATCAAGAGGCAGCAGGAGGCAGGCCAGACGCAGGGCAAGCGGAACCTGACGTTCGCGGTCATTCTGCTCGTGGTCGGCCCGTTCCTGGTGCTGATGGGCCTCTGGATGTTCCGCGACGTTCGTATCGTCAAGGCCCGTGAGGCCAAGGCCGAGGCCACCGCGGCCGAGAGAAACGCCGGCTGAGGCCGGCGGGCGGGTTCGACCATGTCTGACACGGCGCCCCAGTCGTTGGACGCATCGCCGCCAGCGCATCTGACGCTCTCGGAGCGGGAGCTCTTTGAGCGCCTGGGCTGGTTCACGCACGTCCGCTGGGGGGCGGGCCTGATGGCCATGGCCTTCCTGGGCATCGGCCACACGCTGTTCGACGTCCGGTTTGCCTTGCGACCGGCGATCGCCGCCATCGGGGTCCTGCTGGCCTACAACACGGTTTTCTCGGTCTGGGCGCGGTGGCTGTACCGGCGCCGCCGCATCCGCCGCCGGTGGATCCTGAGTCTGGCCCACGCGCAGATTACGTGCGACCTGCTGGCCGTGGCGGCCCTCGTCCACTTCATCGGCGGCGTCGAGAACCACTTCATCATCCTGTTCGTCTTCCCGATGATTGTCGCCAGCGAGTTCTTCGCCCCGAAGATCGCCTTCGGGTATGCTACGCTGGCAGCCGTTCTCATCAACCTGATTGGCTGGGGGGAGTACTTCTACCCCGCGATACATACCACGCTCAGCGTCTGCGAGGGAGGCGAAGCGGCCGAGGTCTGTGTCCCCTTAGTGGGGGCACACGTGGCCCAGCACTGGATCTTCGTCAGTCAGGTCACCTTCGCGATGACCTTCGCGGTCTACGTGACCGTCTTTGTGGCGGGAAGCATCGCCAGCCGCCTCCGGGCGAGAGAACACGACCTGGAGGCCGCCTACGACGACCTGAGGTCGCTGGAACAGGTCAAGAGCCAGTTCATGCGGAAGACCAGCCACGAACTCCGCGCCCCCGTCGGGGCCGTCCAGAGCCTCCTGAAGACGGCCCTGCTGAAGATGCCGGAGGACACGGAGGGGCGCGGACTCCTGGTCCGGGCGGTTGGCCGGTCGGAGAGTATGCTGGACCTGATCGACGATCTGCTCCGCTACAGCCGCCTTCGCCGCGCAGCCGCCGTGGAACGGTTGGAACCCCTGGAACTGGCGGAGGTTGTGCGGGCGGCCGCCGACCTCTTCCGGGCTCAGGCCCAGGAGAAGGGCATCACGCTGGACGTCCGGGCGGAGTCGGCGGTGGTCAACGGCTCACGGGAGAGCCTGACGGATTTGGTGAACAACCTCGTCTCAAACGCGGTGCGGTACACGCCGGAGGGGGGCCGCGTGTCGGTTGGCCTGGAGAGTGCCGGGAGCCGCGTGCAACTGGCCGTTGCCGACACGGGCATCGGCATCCCCGCGGACGAACTGCCGCGCGTCTTCGAGGAGTTCTTTCGCGGGAAGGAAGCAAAGCGGACGGTCCAGCACGGGACCGGGCTGGGTATGGCGATCATCAAACGCGTGGTGGCCATGCATGGCGGTACGATCGGGGTCGAAAGTGAAGTCGGGCAGGGGACGACGTTCTCCGTGACTTTTCCCTCCACAGACGCCAATGGGTAGGCCTTTCTTGTTTTGCGTCATATCCGGGTGGCTTGGCAGTTCCCAGTGAGACGCCGACTGAAAAAAGTCGAGAAAATACCCCGCCGCGTTTGACTTCCGCGAATTCTGGGCTATAGTTCCACGTCGCGGGATTGGCGCTGGTGCGTTCTGAGCGGGAGAACGCCCGGTGGAAGGCGTCCCCCGGCGGGATACGCGGGTCGGAGGCGTTCGGAGGGACCGAACGACCGGCCCGTTTGCAGTTGAAGGACAACTTGGGGAGCGCAGTCGGGCCCAGCGGGGATAGCCAAGGGCCCCACGCCGGTCGGCCAAGGGCGCGGTCGGCGCTACAATCAGAATCGCTAAACAGGGCGATCTTCGGAGGGAGCACCCGGCCGAAGACCGCCTTTTTTCATGCCTTGACCACGACACATCGGCAAGGAGCCGAGGCGGAACGGACAGACAGAACGGAAGCGCCCCCTCGCGGTGGTGTACGCCGCGGGGTAAAGGATGCAATCGGGCACAACGGGAACACCGAATCCGGGAAGACGCAGCAGAAGAAGGGGAAGACCATGATGCGGATGACGATGGTAGCGTTGGGTGTGGTTCTGGCGGGGCTGGTGGCGACCGCCGACGCGTCGCTCGTGACGTTCAGCGTCGAGGTGGACGACACCGAGCTGATGCCTGGCCAGAGCACGGGTTTCCGTGTCTGGGCCGCCGTCAGCGACAACCAGTACTTCGATGCCTATGACTTGGGCCTCCAGGCGGCGTCGCTGGACCTGCTGTTGTCGGCGGCCGGCGTCGTCGAGATCCAGTCGAAGTTCATCCCCGTGCCGCCTCCGGGCCAGGAGATCCCGGACGTGGCGCTCCAGCCGGATATGGCCACGCTCACGCGCAAGCCGGGGTGGGGCCCGAACGGCGGGCTGGCGAACTTCTTCGTCTCCTCGCCGCTGGAGAGCAGCTACGACAACTTCGGCGCTCCGTACCTTTACTACGGCAACGTGGAGTCGCTGGAGCCGAGCGCCGGGCCGATCTGGCTGGTCGAAGGCATCCTGACGGCCGTGTCGCCCGTCGAGGCCTTCGTCGACCTGGCTGTGGCCGTGCATGACGGCGTGAACGTCTACAAGATGACGGACACGGCGATCACGCAGGGCCCGCCCACGGGCGTCGAATATCTGGGCGCCCAGGTCCACATCGTCCCCGAGCCGGCCAGCCTCGCGCTGCTCGGCCTGGGCTTGGTGGGCCTGCTGCGTCGCCGTTAGTCGCACGAGCGTCTAGACCGACCGGTCCGGCGCGCCCGGGCCCCGCGCCCAGTCGCGCCGGCCGGTCGGGTTCCCGTCCGCCGCAGGACGGGCCCGCCCCGGCTGGGGAAGCCTGTGTTTGCGGCACGATAGGGCGGCTTCATCCGGTCACCCCCGGATGAGGCCGCGCATTTTTGTCAACGTCTCCTTGCCATTGAAGCCGCTGGTCAGAAACGCGGCGCAATGGCTATTTGACTTTCCCTCTTTTTGTGCTATACTGTGTCCGGAGGAGGACGGTCCGGGGCGCCGTACGGCCTTGGCCGGGACAAGACAAACTGGCGGGGTTAGACGGGTCGCAGCGGTTCGTGGTGAACCGCCGGCCCGTTTTTGCTTTGGTGAAAAGGACAACCCGCCACATGCCTCTACGGCAACCCACGATTCCGATTCCCGAGATCGTCGGCACGAGCGATGCCATCTGCCGCCTCATCGACCTGGTCGACACTGTCGCGCGGAGCGACTGCGCGGTCCTGATCGAGGGGGAGAGCGGGACTGGCAAGGAACTGGTGGCCCGCCGCCTCCACGCCCGCGGCCCGCGGGCGGTCCGGCCGCTTATCCCGGTCAACTGCGCGGGCATCTCCGAGGCGCTCTTCGAGAGCCAGTTCTTCGGCCACGTCCGCGGGGCCTTCACGGGGGCGGAGCGGAGCCTCCAGGGGCTCGTGCGCAGTGCCGACGGCGGGACGCTCCTGCTGGACGAGGTCGGCGAGATTCCCCTCGGCCAGCAGGCCAAGCTCCTCCGCGTGCTCCAGGACGGGGAGGTCCTCCCCGTGGGCGAGACGCGGCCGGTGTCGGTCGACACGCGCTTCCTGGCCGCGACGAACCGGAGTCTGGGCGAGCTGGTCGACGAGGGGCGATTCCGCGAGGACCTCTACTACCGGTTGGATGTTGTGCGCATCGACGTGCCGCCGCTGCGCGACCGCCGCGAGGATATTGACCCGCTGCTGGACCACTTCCTGCCGGAGGTCGCCCTCCGCACCGGGTACGAGTCGCGCACCGTGCGCCGCGAGGTCCGCGATCGCCTGGCCGCCTACCCCTGGCCGGGCAACGTGCGGGAGCTCAAGGCCTGGGTCGAGCGCCTGTACGCGACAGGTCTGCCGGCGGAGGTCTTGGCGGCGTCGCTCGGCCAGAGGCGTCCGCAGGCCGCAGCCACGGACGTGCCGGACGGTGCATTGACCCTGGAAGACGCCGAGCGCATCGCCATTCGCCGCGCCATGCAGCTGGCCGAGGACAACCAGACCGAGGCCGCCCGGCTCCTCGGTATCCACCGCAGCACTCTGGCTCGGAAGCTGGATAGCCTCCGCGTCGCCTGAGGTCGACATCCCCTCACTTGTGTGCCCCCCCCGTCATTTGCGCACGCCCGCGGTGTTGCGGGCAGGCATGAGTAGCCCCGGTGCGTGCCGCGGCGCGCGCCGCATTCTGCGACACTTCTCCGCTGCGCCTTGCAGCGCTGTGTCGCGGCCGTCGGGACGACCGTGCGGCCATCGCTTTTCGGTAAGCCCTTGTTTCCCAATGGCGTAGGGCCCTTTTTCCGATGCGCGTTCCCGCTGGCATCGCACTTGCCTTAGGTAGGGCGTCACGCTGTGCCGGCGGTCGGTGCAGCCGTGGCCGACAGAGGAGGCGACCGCATGATCGTTCGGTTGCACCGAGAGATCACGACGTTCTACGCCGGCGAGGGCCTGCTGGTCTCGTTGAGCGACTGGGCGTCCAGGCACGACGGGTTCTCGTTGCGGCTGCTCGCGACGCCGGACCCGGAGGTGGTGCGGCAGAGCGTGGCGGGTGTGACCCTGGCGGTCTTCGACGCGACCGAGCGGCCCGGAGCCGCGATGGCTGCCCTCGAAGAGGCCCTCCGCCAAGTGCCCCCGCGGCTCTGTGCCGTCTACACCGAGGCCGTGCACCACGGGCTGGAAGTATTCACCCGGGTGCGCGGCGTGCAGATGCTGCTGGGTCCGCTGGACGCGCTGGAATGGGACGCGGTGCTGGAGCCCCTGGTTCAGGCGCCGCCGGTGGTTCCGCGGCTTCGACGTGCGTAAGGGCCGGCCGCCCGGCCGGCCAGCGCCCGCCTGAGAGCGGCGGGCGCTGGGGAGAACAAGGGGAAAGGGACTCACGATGACCATGGCATTGAACCACATGACGAACGAGGAGTTGCTGTCACTGGCCGTGCTGAACAGCGACGGCGTGCTGGACGCGGTGGAAGCCGAACTTGACCGGCGCGCCGGCCAAGCCCAACTGTGCCGCATCAGCCAGACGTACCGCCGGTTGTGCGAGCGGCGAGCGCCGCGGGCGCGCGTCGGGCTGGCCCAGGCCGCCTGAGGCCACGGGCGCATCCGCCGTGCAGAAGACCGTTACCTGGGATCGACCCATGCAACCCGAACGGGGGGAGAGGACACGATGAACAAGCTTCTGCGACGCATTCGGAACCTGTCGGAGGACGAGCTGGATCAACTCAGCCTGGCCATCACCGACGAACTCGAGAGCCGGGCCGAGCGCCGCATTCCGCGGGGATTCCAACACAGTACGCACCTGGCCGACCGGGTGCGCGGCCGCCGCCAGGCGCCGCGGTACCGCGAGGCCGCCTGAGCCCACGATCTTCGCCAAGAGCGAAGGGGGAGACCACGATGGTCATTCCGAGACACGAGACGTCGTTCCTGATGGACCCGGAGACCCGTCCGGCGCCGCCGAAGACGCACCGCGACGCCCGGGACGGGGCACCCACGATTCTGCGTCTGCAGCGGGACGCCTGGACCGACTGGCTCTGGGCCGGGCGGACCCCCGCCATGCGGTTGCCGACGCGGCTGGCCGCCTAGGCGCGCGGGCGTCTCGGCCCGCAGGCCGGGGCGGCGGGGCGCGGCCGTCGGTGGGCGCACCAGGGTCGGAGTTCCGGCACAGCCGGGGCCGCCCATGCCCGAAGGGGCACTGCCCACCAGCGGAACCACCGCGACCCGCGGACAGCGCCGACGGCTGCCGCCAGGCAACCGCGACGGCGAACCCGTCGCAGAGAGCCGCCGAGAGCCTTGAGCGCCGGCCTTGCCGGCCGGGCTCGACGAAGGCCCCGTGCGCGGCACGCGGGGGAGCCGGGGATGGAGGGAGGCCCGGCCGGCCGGACGCCGGCCGGGGCCACGCGAGGAACCGAAGCACGAGGCACAAGGAGGAACGGACCGGCGGCGGATAGGCAGTTCCCGGCGTGGGATGGGACGTGCCGGTGACGGACCCGCGAAGCGGTCGCGGCCGACGGGCGGCGAGGGGCCCCCGAGGGTGCGCGGCCGGGAGAGGAATGAGGCAACGTGGACACACGTGATACACAGCACTGGGATGCCGCATCGTTTCGCGCTGTGCTGCGGCGCGAGGCAGGCGGACCATGTCCACGCACCATGCAGCAGGAGGAAGGACCGAAAATGAAAGTGCTCGCACTTCTTGTTGTGGCATTCGCCATCGCCTTGGCCGGCGCCACCGCCGCTTGGGCCTCTGTCGTGACGTTCTCGGTCGAGGTGGATCAGACCGAACTGGTGCCCGGACAGAGCACGGCGTTCCGTGTCTGGGCGTCCGTGACCGAGAATGTCTACTTCGGCACGGAGAACCTGGGTATCCAGGCCGCGTCGCTGGACCTGCTCCTGTCGGACCTCGGCGTCGTCGAGATCAAGTCCAAGTTCATCGCCGTCCCCCCGCCCGGCCAGGACGTGCCGGACGTGACGCTCCAGCCGGCCATGGCCACGCTGACGCGCAAGCCCAGCTGGGGCCCGAACGGGGGCCTGGTGAACTTCTTCGTCTCGTCGCCGCTGGAGAGCGGCTATGACAACTACGGGGCCGAGTACCTGTACTACGGCAACGTGGACTCGACCTCGGGGCCGGTCTGGCTGCTCGAAGGCACGCTGACGGCCGTCTCGCTCGGTGACGCCACCGTCGGCGTCGATGTCGCCGTTCACGACGGCGTCAATGTCTACAAGATGACCGACACCGCTATCACCCAGGGCGCCCCGGACTCGGTCGAGTATCTGGGCTCCACGGTGCACGTGGTGCCGGAGCCGGCCACGCTGACGCTGGCGGCCCTGGGCGGCCTCGGGCTGTGCGCCCGCCGTCGCCGTCGGTAAACGCTGAAGCGGAAGCCAAGACCGGACGCGACCGCGCCCGTGCCGAAACGGGCGGCGCGGCGCCGCCCGGAGACGAATCCGGCCCGAGAACGGGCCGGGCTGCACGACGACATCGTTCCCCCGAAGAGGGGAAAAAGGAGAAAGGAACACATGCGTAAGCGATACATGATGACTGCCGCCTGCCTGGCCCTGACGGCCGCGGTTGCGTGGGCGGGGCCCTACAAGGCCGAACACCCGATGAGCTCGGGCGGCAACTTCTGGACGCTGAACGCCACCGGCTACACCGACGCCGTCTGGAAGAACGCCGGCGACTTTGAGTGCCAGAACAGCAACGCCGACATCGACGGGGCCGAGTGGTGGATGGCCAGCCGTGGTGGCGCCACCTTGGCCGACATCACCTCGTTCGACCTTTCGATCTACGCCGACACCGGCAGCGGCCCCGGCGCCCTGCTCCAGACCAGTACCATCACGACCTTCGGCGCCGACTTCGTGCAGACGGTCAGCTGGGGCGGCGGGGAGCCCGCCGGTGAGGTCCGCAAGTTCTCCGGCGTCATCGACCCGGTCTTCGATCAGACCGAGGGCACCGTCTACTGGTTCAGCGCCGTCGCCAACGTGAACGAAGCTTCCAGTTGGGGGGGAGCCTGGCGAACCGTCGAGGGCGAGGCGTGGGGTCAGTGGCAGTACGCCGACCGGCCCGACGATGAGCCGACCGGCTGGCTGACCTACGCCGACTGGTCGCCGGACTACGAATTCGACATGGCCTTCAACATGACGCCGGAGCCGGCCACGCTGACGCTGGCGGCCCTGGGCGGCCTCGGGCTGTTCGCCCGCCGTCGCCGCAAGTAACCCGACAGAGCCAACCCAACCGAACGAACCCCATGCCCCGCGTGGGCAAAGGAGCTACCAATGAAGACCCTTCTCAGCATCACGGCGGCCGCCGCCCTCCTGGTCGCGGCCGGAAACGCCTACGGCGTGGAGACCGTTGCCGTCTCGCTGCTCGGCAGCAACGCCGGCAACGCGTACGCCGGCGGGACCAGCTTCAACGAGTGGTGGAGTAATGCACAGTATGCTGTCATGAACGGCCTCAGTACCTATGGTACCGGCAACGGCACGTTCAACGTCCTCAGCCCCACCAACGGCGAGAGCGGCGAACGACCGTGCTACGAGGCCCTCGCGACCGGCTTTGACAGCTGGCAGGGCGTGGCCGAGACCGGTACCGGCGAACACGGCCACCGCGTCCACTGGGTGTACCGCGTCGAGGCGACGGCCGGCGAGGCCCTCAGCTTGGCCAACATCGGCGGCATCGAGGTTTACGAGGACGGCTGGGGCGACACCGACTACGCCATCTACGAGAGCTTCTACGGCAGCGCCGTCTCGTTTGACTCCAGCACCACCTTCGACCCCGAGAAACGCGTCGGCTATGCCGCCGACGGCACCCTCGTTATGAGCGGCACCGTCGAGGACTGGGACGCGGCCAATCCGACCAACACGATCTCCGACATCGTTGGCCACTTCGGCATGGCCTACGCCGTTTACTACGACGACGGCGAGTACTGGTACCAGGACGGCGACACGAAGCAGGACACGCTGGACCGGGCCGTCGCGGAGATCTGCGCCGAGCTCGACAACTGGGACGCCACGCTGACCTACGACACGACGACCGTCACGTCGCAGGTGAACTTCGCGCCCGAGCCGGCGACGCTGTCCCTGTTGGCCCTGGGCGGCCTGGCGCTCGTGCGCCGGCGCCGCGGCTGAGCGAACGTGACCCCGGCCGCGCGTGGTGCGCCACGGGGCGCGCCCCGCCGGCGGGACTGACCGCGAGGCGGCAACGACGTCGCCCGCACCCCTGAAACGCAAGCAAACCGCACGAAACCAAGGAGTGCTACCATGAAGCGCCTGACCCTTATGACCCTCGCCGCCATGCTGCTGGCCGCTCCGGCCGCCATGGCCCAGACGCACCCGGACTTCAACGGCCACATCGAGTACAGCACCACGACGTTCGGCCTCTACTACTGGATCAGCGGGAGCCAGTTCCCGAACGGCCAGACCGTCAACGGCGACAACGGCTCCGGCGGTGTCTTCCGCTTCGTCACCGACGACCCGAACGCGGGGTATGCCACCCAGCAGTGGGTTCGCGACGACTGGTTCGCCGAGAACAGCGGCATCGCCCTGACCATGAAGAACGAGGGCGCCACCGTCTTCGACAACAACCTGATCGAGAACGGTGACCCCTACGGCCCGGACGACTACTACAACAACGAGCTCAACCAGAGCGCCAATCCCATTGCCGGCCTCTACATGGGCTACGGCATGTCCAACAACGAGGACTGGATCTATAGCGGCTACTTCAAGCTGACCGAAGCCACGACCGTCGACACGCTCATCGGCTACTTCGACGGCACGGGGTACTACGGGAACTTCGATCCGGACGACCCGCGGATCACCTACCGGATGAACATCTTCTCCTCGGTCGCGGGCGCCGGCGGCGATGCCGGCTACCTGATGCCCACCGACACGGGCAGTTTCCAGGGCGACGTGCTGACGAGCGACACCACCGCCGGCACGTTCTCCTGGAGCGATACGGGCGTCGCGCGCCGCTACAGCGGCTGGGACCCCGGCAAGGAAGACCCCATCTGGCGGCTCGTCTGGGAACTCGATGAGGCCGTCACGCTCGACCCGGGCGAGTACTTCTTCAGCCACGACGTGGCCGTGCCCGAGCCGGCGACGCTGTCCCTGCTGGCCCTGGGCGGCCTGGCGCTCGTGCGCCGCAAGCGCCGCTAAGCGAACCCGACCCGCCCGCGGGGCGCGGCACGCCCGCGCCCCGGGCGGTAGCTACCACGGAGACTGACCATGAAATCGATCACACGTATGGCAGCCGCGACAACGCTGGCCCTGCTTCTCGCCGGCATGGCCCAGGCCTACCAGACCGACTTCGAGGGGTTCTCCCTCGGCCCGATCAACGGCCAGGAAGGCTGGACCACCGAGGACTCGTTCGGCAACGACCCCACCGACGCGGGCAAGCCGGTTGATTTCGACGAGGCCGTCATCGTCGAGGGCGACGGCAACAAGGCCTGGCGCATCTCGGACGCCTACACGTATACCGAGTACGCTTTCCAGCCGTGCACGCCGACCACCGACGAGGTCGCCGGCGAGCCCGGCAGTTACCTCTACAACGATTACGGCGACGATCATACGAACCCGAACAACCCCCCGCTCGCGGGCAGCCCCGCCGCGACGCCGTACTTCTACGCGGCCTTCGACATCAAGTCGGCCACGGGCACGCCGCAGACCGGCTTGGGTCTCAGCCTCAGCCCGACGGCCAAGCAGTCGACCGTCCGCAATGGCTACCTCGGCATCTCGGACAACGGGGTCGACGGCATTGACATCTGGTTCTACGGCACCGGCTCGGTGAGCGATCCCTGGGGGCAGTTTGGCGGCGACGACTACACGCAGGTTGCCGACAGCCTGTCCTACGACGACTACCACCGTGTCGAGATGCTGATCCAGTTCGTCGACGGCCTCCAGGACGTCGGCGGCGAGCAGTTCGGCAACGACATCGTCCAGGTCTTCATCGACGGCGACCTCAAGCACACCGGCACGACGTGGGAATCGTACTACGCTGGCCCCGCCGAGGGGCCGCGCGAGCAGGCCGTCGATTCGCTCATGTTCCGGAACGCCGGCGGAGCCGACATCGGCAACCTGGGTGGCGGGTTCCTCTTCGACAACGTTGAGATTTCGAACGTCCCTGAGCCGGCGACCCTCAGCCTGCTGGCCCTGGGCGGCCTGGCGCTCGCGCGCCGCCGCCGGAAGTAATTCATGAACCTGCCTCTCCTCCCGGGAGAGAAAAGGGAGACACCCATGCGACGCTTCACACTCATGCTTGCCGCGACTTTCGGGATGCTTTCGGCCGTGCCAGCGATGGCCGCCGAGCTCCACGTCGGAAGCGGCTATGCCTACAGCACGATCGCCGACGCCCTCGCCGCGGCCGGGGCCAACGATACCGTCACCGTCCACGCCGGGACCTATGTCGAGCCGCAGCTCAGCCTGGGCCAGCAGAACCTGGTCCTGCAAGGCGCAGCCGGCGAAGCCATGCCGACCCTCGTCAGCACCACCAGCAAGTACGCTAACAAGATCGTCATCAACGCCGACGGCGTGACGGTGCGCGGCCTGGAGATCACACACCAGTCCGGCAATCAGTACGGCTACGGCATCGGTGAAGGCAACGCTGCGTCGGCCCACACCGGCTGGACGGTCGAGAACTGCAAGATCCACGACTGCCGCTCGGCCATCTGGAACACCAAGGCGGACACCACCTTCACCTTCCGCAACAACGAGGTGTACAACAACTACTCCAAGCGGCTCTACCTCCAGGGCACCGAATCGTTCACGTGTACCGGGAACTTCTTCCACTCGGCCACGCGCACGAGCGGCCAAGGCGTCATCTGGTGGGAGACCGGCAACGACCCCGCCGCTTCCGGTCACACCGACATCTCATACAATTACATCAGCGGTGGCCGAGCGGGCATCGTCATCCAGGGGGGCGCGACCGGCAGCCCAAGCGGCACGCGCACCCTCAGCGTCACCCACAACACACTCGATGGCAAGATGGGCCAGTGGCTCCAGGCCGGCGACTACAGCAGCCAGCTCCTCGCCTTCTGGGACAATGTCGGTGCCACCTACGACGCTACCAAGATCGAGGTCCGCGACAACCTCTTCGCCGAGTGCCTGTGGTACGCCATTTACAATGGCGAAAACTCGACGGGCGGGCTCGCGGGCGACGTCGAGATCGACACCTGCCTCTTCTTCAACAACTACTCCGAGGACAGCTGGTACCCGGACTACGCCTATCCGGAGGAGTGGCCAGGTGCCCAGGGCGACGTTGGCTGGACCACGACCGGTGACGATTTCATCTTCACCGACTTCCTCTTGGCCGACCCGCTGCTGAACCGCGACGGGACTACGGCCGAGGAGTTCTATGCCCTGCTGGTCGGTTCGCCGGCCCTGAACGCGGCCACGGACGGGACGCACATCGGGGCCTATCAGGGCGACCCGGTGCCTGAGCCGGCCACGCTCAGTCTGCTGGCCCTGGGCGGCCTGGCGCTCGCGCGCCGTCGCCGTACGTAACGCAGCATTCGCGGCGCGTCCGATGGCACGCGGGTTGACGGCCCGCGCGGGACGCGCCGACGCGGACGGCGCCCGACGGGCGCGACGCGGCACGGGAAGGCTTGAGGGAGCCGCTCGACCCGAGCCGCACTCGCCCGGCGACGTGGGGCCCGTCCGCGGGGGTGCCTGTGTCTGCGGATGACGTGAGGCGGCCCCGCGCGGCACATGCCGTGCGGGGCTGTCGTATGCGCCGGGGCTTGGGCGAGGCAGGGCGGTGCGCCCCCCCTCGTCCATGACACCCGCCCGCGCAGAAGGAAAGGCAGGGCCCTTTGCGGGGCCCCGCCCTCCGTGGAGCTCGGTATTGGTCAGACCTCAGGCCCCGGCCGGCGCGGGGGCTGCCGAGGTGTGTGGCGGGCGGACCGTCGCGATGATCCCCGCGGCCACCAGGCACAGCACGCCGCAGATCGAGAACGCCAGCGGGAAGTTGCCCAAATCCCCGAGCTTGCCGCCCAGGATTGGCCCGAAGATGCCGCCCAAGCCGTACGCGAGGAAGACCCAGCCGTAGTTCTGGCCGACGTACTTCGTGCCGAACGTGTCGGCGGTGATGGTCGGGAACAGGGCGAAGTTGCCCCCGAAGTTGAACCCGATCAGGGCCGCCCAGATGAAAAGCGGCACCGGGTACCCGCCAGTCATCAGGCCCGCCGTCCACTGGAACGTGATGACGAAGACGCCTTGGGTGGCCATCATGATGACGATGGAGGCCTTGCGTCCGAGCTTGTCGGAGACGGTGCCCCAGGCGATGCGGCCGATGCCGTTGGCCAGGCTGAAGAAGAAGGCCATGGCCGTGCCGGCGAACGCGCTGGCCTGTGCCTCCGTGACGTCTCCGCCATCGGTGAGAGCCGAGATCGGGAAGAGCTTCATCAGGCCGATCGACATCAGGCCCGCGCTGGCCCCGAAGGCGAACGTCAGGAGGATCATGTAGAACTGGGGCGTGGCCAGCATCCGGCCGCTCGTGAAGTCCGAGGTGCCGACGGTGTGGGCGCCGGCCGCCTTGGCCTCCTCCGGCGGCACGTAACCCGCGGGCCGCCAGCCTTCCGGCGGGTTCTTCATCCAGAGGCCCCCGATCAGGCACATCAGGAAGAAGACCACGCCGTAGATCATGAACGTGGTGCTGAGGCCGTGGTTGGCGATCAGGTTGCCCCAGTCGCCAGCCAGCTTGACCCAGAGCATCGCTCCGAAGCCGAACCCGGCCACGGCCAGGCCCGTGATCATCCCCTTCTTGTCGGGGAACCACTTCATGCCGACGGCGATCGGGACCACATAGGCAAGGCCGATGCCCGCCCCGCCGAGGATGCCGATCAGGGCGAAAACGGCGTCGAAGTTCGTGCCGCCCGTCAGGCCCGCCAGCACATACCCGAGGCCGAGCACCAGACCGCCCAGCATGGTGACGGTGCGAGGCCCGAGCTTGGGCAGGATGCGGCCGGCAATGACCATGACGACGGCGAAGGTCGCCAAGCCGGCGGCGAACACCATCTGGGTCTCGGCTTTGGACCAGCCGGCGTCGGTCAGGGCCGGCGTGAACACGCTCCACGCGTAGATCGCCCCGAGGCAGAGTTGGATGAGGATCGCCCCCACGACCACGAAGCCCCGGTTCATCGTTTGCGGCTGCTCGGCCATCGACGGCCTCCTTGCGCGACGTCGCACGATAGGGGAACGGGCAAAACGCCAGCGCGGCAGACCACGGGGCCTGCCGCGCCGCGCTTGACGATTGGCTGCTTACTGCTTCGGCTGCGGCCGATTCTCAATGAGGTGGTCGACGATGCTCGGATCGGCCAGCGTCGAGGTGTCGCCCAGGGTCGACTTGTCCGTCACGCCCTCGGCGATCTTCCGCAGGATGCGGCGCATGATCTTGCCGGACCGCGTCTTCGGCAGCGACGGGGCGAACTGCACCACGTCCGGCGTCGCGATCGGGCCGATCTCCTTCCGCACGTGCTGCACGAGGGCCTTCTTCAGCTCCTCGCTCTCGTCCTGCCCGTCCACCAGCGTCACGTAGGCGTACAGGCCCTGGCCCTTGATCTCGTGCGGCATCGGGGCCACGGCCGCCTCCGCCACCGCCTCGTGCGACACCAAGGCGCTCTCGACCTCGGCCGTCCCGATCCGGTGCCCCGAAACGTTGACGACGTCGTCGATGCGGCCCATGAGCCAGTAATCACCGTCGTCGTCGATGCGGCAGCCGTCGCCGGTGAAGTAGAGGTCGGCGTACATCGTGAAGTACGTGTCGATGAAGCGGTCGTGGTCGCCCCACGTGGTCCGCAGCATCCCCGGCCACGGCTTCTTGATGCAGAGCTTGCCGCCCTCGTTCGGGTCGCATTCCGACCCGTCCTCGCGCAGCAGCACCGGCTCGACGCCGAAGAACGGCCGGCTGGCCGACCCCGGCTTCAGGGTCATCGCGCCGGGCAGGGGCGTAATCATGAAGCCGCCCGTCTCCGTCTGCCACCACGTGTCCACGATCGGGCACGTCTCGCGGCCGACGTGTTTGTAGTACCACATCCACGCCTCGGGGTTGATCGGCTCGCCGACCGACCCGAGGATCCGCAGGCTCGAGAGGTCGTACTTGTGCGGCCATTCGTCGCCCTGGCGAATCAGCGCCCGGATGGCGGTCGGCGCGGTGTAGAACTGGGTCACCTTGAACTTGTCGATGACCGCCCAGTAGCGGCCCGCGTCCGGGTAGAGCGGCGTCGACTCGAACATCACGCTCGTCGTGCCGTTGGCCAGCGGACCGTAGACGATGTAGCTGTGGCCCGTCACCCACCCGATGTCGGCCGCGCAGAAGTAGACGTCCTCTTCCTTGATGTCGAAGACCAGCTTGTGCGTCAGCGTGATCCATACCAGGTACCCGGCCGTCGTGTGCACGACGCCCTTCGGCTTGCCCGTCGAACCGGACGTGTAGAGGATATAGAGGGGGTCCTCGGCGTCCATCACCTCGGCCGGACACTCCGCCGACGCGTCCGCCATCAGCTCGTGGTACCAGTGGTCGCGGTCGGCCATCATCTCGCAGCCGTCGTCATTGCGCTTCACGACCACGACGTTCTCGATCGTCGGCGTCGAGGCGAGCGCCTCGTCGGCAATGGCCTTCAGCGGGATGCTCTTGCCGGCCCGGCGCGAGACGTTGGCCGTGATCAGGACGCGGCAATCGGAGTCGTTGATCCGGTCGCGGAGGGCGTCGCTCGAAAAGCCCCCGAACACCACCGAGTGGATCGCCCCGATGCGGGCGCACGCCAGCATCACCACCGGCAGCTCCGGCACCATGCCCAGGTAGATGCAGACCCGGTCGCCCTTCTTGATGCCCAGGCCCTTCAGCGCGTTCGCGAACTTGCACACCTCGGCGTGCAGCTCCTTGAACGTGATCTTCGAGTCCTCGGCCGGCTCGTCGCCCTGCCAGATCAGCGCGACCTTGTTCTCGCGCGGCGTGCCGAGGTGCCGGTCCAGGCAGTTCGTGCTGATGTTGAGCTGGCCGTCGGCGAACCACGTGTGCTCGATGGTGCGGCCATTGGTGTCCCACGTGTACTGGCGGGCCTTCGTGGGTTCTTTCTCCCACGTCACCAGCTCTTTGGCCTGCTCCAGCCAGAAGCCCTCCGGGTCGTTGACCGACCGGTCGTACAGCGCCTGGTACTCGTCCATCGACTTGATGTGGGCTCCGGCCTGGAGGTCGCCAGGCGGCGGGAAGGTCCGCTTTTCCGACATCAGGGATTCCATGCCTTTCTCGTTCGCCATCGTCCTGCCTGCTCCTTTCGTGTTCGGATCCGAACGCCGCCCGGAAAGGCCCCCGCCTCACCCGGTACGGCGTGCGGCAGCCGGTCCGGGCGGGATGGGAGCCCGCACGCGGCAACCGGGCGTGGACCGGCCTCCGCGCGGCGTTCCCTTACCGTGGAAGTACGACGTTCCGGGGTGCCACCGATGCGGCAGAGCCCGGCGGCGCCGACTGTCTTGGCGCCGGGGCGGATTCTAGAGGCCCCCGCAAAGGGCGTCAACCGAAAAGCGCCGAATCGGCCCCCGAGCGGGCCAGGGGGCTGTGAAACGTCGAACGGCACCCGCGACGCCTGCGCTTCCCGATCCGCCCGGGGCCCTACTTCACCAGCCGCAGCAACGCCTTGAAACGGTCCCCATCAGCCGCGCCCAGGAGTTCGAAGAGGGCCGTCTCAACACTCGTCGCCCCGGCGCCCGCGGCGCGGGCCTTCTCCAGGCCGATGGCCTTGTTCCCCGGCGTGCGCGACGACACGGCGTCGGCTACCACCTCCACCGCGTATCCGTCCGCCGCCAGGTCCCGGGCGGTCTGGTAGATGCAGACGTGGGTCTCGACGCCCGCCAGGAGCACGGTTTGCCCCCCAACCGCCTCCAGGGCCGTGCGGAAGGCCGCTTCGCCGCAGGCGCTGAAGCTGCGCTTGGCGATCCGCTCGGGCGGGAGGGCGTCCGCGACTGGCGCCACGGTTGGCCCGAGGCCGTCCGGGTTCTGTTCCGTCACGAGCACGGGTACGCCCAGCACCCCGGCGCCGCGGACGAGGATTTCGGCCGCCCGGAGCAGCGCCTCGGGCTGGTGCATTGCCCGCACAAGCTTCTCCTGCAGGTCCACAAGCACCAGGACCGTGGTGTCGGGCGTCATGCGTTGCCTCCCGGGGCCGCGTCCGACCCGTCGGGGTTCAGGCCGTACTTGCGGATCCGGTAGCGGAGCTGGTCACGGCTCATGTTCAGGAGCCGCGCGGCCTTGGACTGGTTCCCGCCGGCCTTGACGAGGGCCTCGGCCACGAGCTCGCGTTCCACGGCCTTGAGGTCCACCGGGCCGCGGTCGAGGGCCAGCGTCCGGGCCGCCGACTTGGCCGGGCCCGGTGCGGTCGGCGCCTGCGCGGCGGCCGCCTGGGTCAGTTCCGCGGGAAGATCGGCCACCGTCAATATGCCGTCGGACGCCAGCAGCATCGACCGTTCCACGAGGTTTCGCATCTCGCGGATGTTGCCGGGCCAGTCGTACGCCTCCATGATCTCGAGGGCCGCCGGCTCGATGCCCGTCACGCGCTTGCGGAACTCCCGGTTGAACTCCCCGACGAAGTGCTCGGCCAGCAGGGGGACGTCTTCGGGGCGGTCCCGCAGGGGCGGCAGGGTGATCGGGAAGATGTTCAGCCGATAGAAGAGGTCTTCGCGGAACTCGCCCCGCTCGACCAGGCCCCGCAGGTCCTTGTTCGTGGCCGCGATAATCCGCACGTCCACGCGGATATCCACGGTTCCGCCGACGCGGCGAAAGGCCTTTTCCTCCAGGAACCGGAGCAGTTTGGCCTGCAGCAGGCCCGGCATGTCGCCGATCTCGTCGAGGAAGATCGTCCCTCCGTCGGCGAGGGCGAACAGGCCGTCTTTCTGCTTCCGGGCGTCCGTGAACGCCCCTTTCTCGTGGCCGAAGAGCTCGCTCTCCAACAGCGCCTCCGGCAGGGCCGTGCAGGTGATGTTCATGAACGGCCGGTCGGCCCGGGGGCTGGCGTAATGGACCACCTTGGCGGCCAGGTCCTTGCCCGTGCCGCTCTCGCCCTGGAGGAGGATGGTGCGGGCCTCCTTCTCGGCGAGGTTCCGCAGCAGGCGCAGAATCTCCAGCATCTTGGGGCTGCGCGCGACGATGTGGTCGAACGTGAAGGCCTCCTGCTGGCGGACGCGCAGCCGCTCGACCTCCGAACGTAACCGCTGGGCCTCCAAAGCTTTATCGACGACGACCATCATCTCGTCGAGGCTGAAGGGCTTCGAGACGTAGTCGTACGCCCCCAGCCGCATCGCCTTGATGGCCACGTTCACATTCGTAAACGCCGTCATCATCACGGTCGGCAGGTCGGGCCAGTCCGTCCGGATCCGCTCCAGCACCGCCAGGCCGTCGGCGTCGGGCAGGCGGTAGTCCAGGAGCACCAGGTCCGCCGGGGTCTCGGCCAGCGCCGCGACGCCCTCCCGGGCGGTGGTGGCCGCCTGGACGGCGTACCCGTGCTGCGCGAGGCGGCTGGCCAGCGCCGTCCGGACCGATTCCTCGTCCTCGATGATGAGCACCATCGGTTGCACGCGGGTCTCCTTCGGCGCGGCGGCCGGGGCGGCCGCTGCCGCGCGGCATCAGTGTACCAGCCGGGGAGCCGGCCTTCAAGCCGCGCGGCCGCGTGGCGGGGAACCTTGGAAAACCGTTGACCCGGGCCGTGCAGGGCCCTATACGAGGGGGTGAGAGGTTTCTTTCGGCCGCCCGGCCGAGACGCACCCGAACGCGAGGACATCGCCATGTGGGCAGTCATTATGGCCGGCGGCGAGGGCACCCGTTTCTGGCCCATCAGCCGCCAGGGAGCCCCGAAACCGTTCCTGTCGATCCTCGGCAGCGAGCCGCTGATCACGCAGACGCTTGCCCGCCTGGAGGGCCTGGTGCCCCTGGAGCGGGTGCTCGTCCTGATCAACCACAAGCACCAGGACGTGGCGCGGCGGCTGCTGGCGGACCTGCCGGAGGAGAACTTCGTCGTCGAGCCGCGGATCCGCGATACGCTGCCCTGCGTGGGTCTGGCGGCCAAGATTATCGAGAAACGGGCCGGCCAGCAGACCATGGCCGTGCTGCCCTCGGACCACATCATCCACCCGGCCGAGGCCCTGCGCGAGTGCCTGACGCATGCCGACGCGTGCGTGGAGCGGGACCCCGCGCCGCTCTATACCATCGGCATCCGGCCGACGTTTCCGGCCACGGGCTACGGGTACATTCTGCGGGGCGCCGCCGTGGGCGAGGCCGACGGGCAGGCCGTTTACGAGGTGTCGAGTTTTCACGAAAAACCGGCCCTGGCGGTCGCGGAAGCCTATTTTGACTCGGGTGACTATTTCTGGAACAGTGGCATCTTCTACTGGCGGACCGACGCCATTCTCGGCGCCGTCGAGCGGCACCAGCCGGAGCTGCACGAGGGCCTGGCGGAGCTGGAGGAGGACCTCGACTCGGACCGGATGGCGGCCGCCATGGCCCGCGTGTACCCGCGTTTGCCGCGCATTTCGGTCGATTACGGCATCCTGGAGGAGGCCGACCGGGTGCGGGTGACGGAGGGACATTTCGCGTGGGACGACGTCGGGACGTGGCGGGTGCTGGGCAGCCACCTGCCGGCGGACGACCACGGCAACGTGGCCGAAGGGACCACGCTGACGGCCGATGCGAGCGGGAATATCCTCTATTCGACGGATGACCATCTGGTCACGGCGTTGGGGGTCCGGGACCTGATTGTCGTCTCGACGCCGGACGCGACGCTGGTGACGACCCGGGAGAACGCCGAGCGGGTCCGGGAGCTGGTGGCGAAGCTGAAAGAGCAGGGGATGGACCGGTATCTATAACCTCTGCGGATTCCAGAATGCGGTATGCGGAATGCCGGCGACACCGGCCGCGTGGGCGGCCAGGCGCGGCATATCGTATAAGCAATCTTTGGTGCCTATAGTGTCGTTCGCGGGGGCGCCTCGGCGGATACTATAGGCAACATTTATAGCCTATAGTGTCGGTGCGGGGCCCTGGTTTTGGCGTTTCCCGACTTTTTATACCGGTTTCTGGCGCCTTTTTGCCTCGGATTTGCGGTTTTGTGGCCTAGTTTTGCCGGTTTGTATCTTTTTTTTGGCTCTTTCTGTCTTTTTTTGTCGGCGGCCGTGGCGGCGCGGCCCTCGGCGCACCCCGGCGCCCGACGCGGGTAAGAAAACGGCGAAGCGGGGCAAACGAGGGGGGCTGGGGGAGATGGGAAGGGCACCCGGGGAAGGCGAGAGTGGCGAGGAGGCGACGGCTTGTGGCGGGTGCTGGAGAGTTGTGGATAGCCACGTCTGTATCTCATCGGGGGGGGCGGTGTAGGGGTGGGTGCGGCGATGGGGGTTGACGCGCAAGCAAGGTTTGTGTGGGCTTGGGGTATGCCGTGTCATCACAGATGGCGAGGTGGTGGATCGCAGGTACTGGGTGCGCGCCGGCGCGGCGCGCCTTCACCTTGACAGGCGCAGGGCGGGGGCGTATGATTCGACCCTTGGCCTCCGGGGCGGCGTGCCGCCGGGGGGCCGGGCGCACGCCCGTAGCTCAATTGGATAGAGCATCGGTCTACGGAACCGAGGGTTGGGGGTTCGAATCCTCCCGGGCGTACCAGCCGACCTTCCGGCCCGCTTCGCGGCGGGCCGGTTCTTTTTGGGGGCAGCCGATGGCCGACGACGATGCGCGGTGGATGGGCGAGGCGCTGCGGGCGGCCCGCGAGGCCCTGGACGCGGACGAGGTGCCCGTCGGGTGCGTGATCGTGCACGAAGGGCGGCGGATCGCGCGGGCCCACAACCAGCGCGAGATGCTGCGCGACCCGACGGCCCACGCCGAGATGCTGGCCATCACCCAGGCGGCCGAGGCGGTGGGGTCGTGGCGGCTGCACGGGTGCACGCTCTACGTGACGCTGGAACCGTGCGCGATGTGCGCCGGGGCGATGGTGCTTGCGCGGGTGGACCGGCTGGTGTACGGGGCGACGGACCCGAAGGCGGGGGCAGTGGCGTCGGTGTTCCGGCTGCTGGAAGAGCCGCGCCTGAACCATCGTGTGGAGGTGACGGGGGGGGTGATGGCCGAAGCATGCGGGGAGGTGTTGACGGCGTTTTTTCGACAGAAACGTCGGTAAGCCGGGATGCGGGCCAATGGCAACGGAAGGCGACGCATGCACATGTAAGATTTGAGATTTCAGAAGAACGGGGACCGGCAACACGGCGAAAAGGGTCAGGCCACGACAGCCAAAGCGGCGTCGGTGCCGCCGCAGTCCATAGAGAACGCGACGGCAAGGCGGCGGGCACTGGCACGGGCGCGGGGTGGGGCGTAGACTGCGGGCGGGGAGCCGAAGTGAGGGAGGCGGGATGCGGGGAGGGCCGAAGGCGGTGATAGCCCGGGCGGCGATGGCGATGGCGGCGGCGGTTGCGATGGCGGGCCTCGTGGTGCCGGCGTGCGGGCCGGAGGCGGTGCGGGTGCCGGACCGGGCGACGCCGGCGCCGACGAACGGGGGGGCGGCCGGCGCGGGCGAGGCCAGACCGTTCGAGGACGAGCCGCTGGCGACATACCTTCGATGGGCGGACTTGGTGGTGGTCGGGACACTGGGGCCGGTCACGCCCCTGGCGGGCACGACCTACGCGCGGTCCGACCTCCGCGTCGAGGAGGTGCTGAAGGGGTCGGCGGGGACCGAGACGGTGCCGGTGGTGACGGCCGCCAAGGGCGGGTGCCCGTGTGGCCGCATGATGCGCGAGGAGGGGGACCGCGGCATCTGGATTCTCCGGCAAATCTACGACCGGTACGCGCGGGGGCGGTACAGCGTGAGCCGCGCGGGGCACTTGCGGCCGATGTACGAGCGGTACCGGGTGCGGCAGTTGCTGGCGGGGCAGGCGGCGGCGGGCGCCGGTGGGGGAGGAGGATGACGGGGGAGCCGAAGGCGGGAGGCGGAATGGCGGAGCTGTTTACGGAGGCGGCGGCGAGCGGGACCCTGTGGCTGACGTGTCGCGCGGCGCTGCCGTTTGCAGGCAGCGGGCGCCGGCATGACCTGGTGCTGGAGTGGCGGCGGCGGGACGGGGTGTGGGACCGTGAGGGGCTCGGCCACACGCCGGACCTGGTGAGCAGTCTGCACGAGTTCCGGATGGCGGCGGGGTCGGCGGCGCAGACGATCGAGGCCGAGGGGTTCATCGCGCCGGACGCGTGGACGGTGGCGGGCGGGGCGATCGCGCTGGCCGTCACGCTGGCGGACGCGTCGGGGGGGGCGACGGGGGGGACGTTCGCGGGGACGTATAACGGGGAGGCCGTGGCCGGGGAGGTCGAGGCCCGGTTCGAGGCGGAGCCGCCGGCGAGCCGCGGCGTGGCGCACGGGCCGCTGGAGATTCTCGAGGCCTTCGAGCGCGACGGGCCGGCGGGGCGGCTGTACGATTTCTCGTACGCCGGGCGGGGCACGACCGACCCGACGCCGGGGCTGCCGGTGTTCGACGCGGCGGCATACGGGGCGCGGCCGGACAGCGGCGAGGAGGCGAGCGGGCCGATCCAGGCGGCCTTGGACGCGGCCGGCGAGGCGGGGGGCGGGGTGGTGCAGCTGGGGCGTGGGGTGTACGACCTGAGCGTGGACCGGAAGTGCCCGCCGCTTCGGATTCGCCACAGCCACGTCGTCCTGCGCGGCGCGGGGAGCGGGCCGGACGGGACGCTGCTCGTCAATCACCGGTACAGCGACACGCCGGACCCGGCCGAGCCGTGGCGTGCGGCGGAGCATCCGCTGATGATCATCGGGCCGGCGGCGGAGCCGGCGCCCGAGCCGCTGACGGTGGTGACGGGCGGCGCACGCGGGGGGCGCGAGCTGCGCGTGGCCGACGCCGCCGGGCTCCGTGCTGGCGAGGCGTATCTGCTGCGCCAGTTGGAGGCCGACGACGGGTCGCTGGCGCGGGACCTGGTGCGGGGCCGCGTCGAGGTGGCCGCCGACTGGCGCGGCGCGGGGACGCCGCTGGTGGCGCAGCTGGTGGCGGTGGAAGCGGTCGACGGCGACCGGGTGCGGATCGACGCGCCGCTGCACCGGGGCATCGGGCGGTGGGCGGCGGTGCTCTGCCGGGTGCCGATGCTGGTGGCCTCGGGGGTCGCGGGGATGCGGATGCGCGGCCGGTGGGGCGGGTACTTCGTGCATCACAAGAACGGGGAGCACGACAACGGCTGGGACCACGTGAAGCTGCGTCGGGTGCGGGCCGGCTGGGTGGACGACCTGGTGCACGAGCACACGACCAGCGCGATCGGCCTGAACGACTGCCTCGGCTGCGTCGTCCGCCGCTGTCGCATCACCGGCAACCCCGGCCACAACGGCTTCGGCCTGGGCGGGTGGAGCACGGGCAACCTGTACCTGGGGTGCCACGCGGGGCGGAGCATGCACGGGTTCAACGTGCAGGGGACGCCGTGCGGCAACGCGGTGGTGGACGCGTCGATGGACGAGCCGAGCGCGATCGACCTGCACGGCGGGCTGGGCCTGGACACCCTGTTCGACGGCCTGGTCGGCGGGGTGCTGAAGGGGGGCGGGGCGCCGCACGCCGTCCCGCCGCGCCACGGCCCGGGCCTGGTGCTCTGGAACTGGTGCCGCGGGTGGTACGACCCGTACAAGGTGTGGCGGCGGCACGCGACGGCCGGCCTGCACGACGAGACGCCGGGATTCGTGGCGGTGGGTGTCCACGGGGCGTACGGGCAGCGGATCGTCTATCGCGGGGCGACGGGCGACGTCGCGGGCCCGCTGCGCGAGCCGTGGGGCTGGGTCGAGTCGCCGGGGCAGCGCGTGGCGCCGCGGTCGCTCGTGGCGTGGCAGCGTGGGCGGCGGTAGGGGGCGTCCAGGATCGTCTCGTACGTGACGGCTTCGGGCGGCACCAGGAAATCGCGGTTCAGCCCGCCGATGCCCCAGTGGGCGAAGTCGTCGCAGTGCGGCCGCGCGGCCGCCCGTTTGGCGCGCAAGGCGGACGGCACGCACCGGATGCCGCCCGCCCGCGGTGTTCACCAGGGGGTGAGGCGCCCGCGGCGCCTTGGCCGCACGCCTACTTCTCGCCGTGCGGACAACTCTTCAGGGTCAGGAACCAGTCCAGGACCTTGGTGTCGGCGCCGGCCTTCGAGACGCGTTCCTTCGCGCTGCCGCACGAGCCCGGCGGCGGGATGATGACGTCGTCCCCCGGCCGCCAGTTCGCCGGCGTCGCGATCCCGTACTCGTCCGAGTGCTGCATCGCCAGCAGCAGGCGCTTGACCTCGTCCATGTTGCGGCCGTTGGCGAGCGGGTAGTAGAGGATCGCGCGGACCGTGGCCTCCGGGTCGATGATGAAGACCGCCCGGACGGCCTGCGTGGTGCTGGCCTCGGGCTGGAGCATGCCGAAGGCCTTCGCGACGTCCATCGTCAGGTCGCTGATGACCGGGAACATGACCTCGACGTTCTTCATGCCCTTGTACTCGATCTTTTCCTTGATGGTGCGCAGCCACGCGATGTGGCTGTAGGTGGAGTCGATCGAGAGGCCGAGCAGCTCGCAGTTCAGGTCGCGGAACTCGTCGGCCATCGAGGCGAACGTCATGAACTCCGTGGTGCAGACCGGCGTGAAGTCGGCCGGGTGCGAGAAGAAGACCACCCACTCGCCCTTGTAGTCGTCGGGGAAGTTGATCGGGCCCTGGGTGGTCTCGGCTTTGAAGGCCGGGGCCTTCTCGCCGATAAGCGGCATGCGGCGTTGCTCGTCCATGGAACGGCTCCTTTCGTGTGCGGGGGTCTGACAGCGGTTTCGGGTACGGATCACGCGGTCACGCGGACGTGGCCGCGACACGGTCGTCCTGGCTCATGGTGGCCAGCTCCTCGACGCGGGCGGCGTCGAGGCCGAGGCCCTCGGCGACGCGGCGGCCGTAGTCCGGGTCGGCCTTGAAGAAGAGGGCGGCCTGGCGGAGCTGGATCCGCTCCCGGGCGCCGCCCAGGTGCGCGACGAGGTTGCCCACGAGGTGGGCGCGGTCGGTGTCGGTCATGACGTCGCGGTACAGGGCGCCGGCCTGGACGAAGTCGTCGTCGGTCAGGGGCTGGGGATGGCGGGCGGCCTCGCCCTCCAGGCCGAGGGGCGGCTCGTCGGTACCGGCCTCCGGCGCGGGCCCGCCCATGGAGTTGGGCCAGTAGTTCGGCCCGCCGCCCCCGTTGGCGTCGAAGCGCATCGCGCCGTCGCGCTGGTAGTTGGCGGCCGCGGCGGCCTTCGGGGCGTTGACGGGCAGCAACGGGTAGTTCGGCCCCAGGCGGTGCAGGTGGGCGTCGTGGTACGAGACGACCCGGGCCTGGAGCATCTTGTCCGGCGACGCCGCGATGCCCGGCACCAGGTTCCCCGGGCTGAACGCCGCCTGCTCCACCTCCGCGAAGTAGTTCGCGGGGTTGCGGGTGAGGGTCATGCGGCCGATTTCGATGAGGGGGTAGTCGGCGTGCGGCCAGACCTTGGTGATGTCGAAGATGTTCCAGCGGTAAGTGCGGGCCTCGTCGGGAGGCATGATCTGGACGCAGACCCGCCACGACGGGTGCTCGCCGCGCGCGATCGCCTCGTACAGGTCGCACGTGGCGTGGTCGGGGTCCTCGCCCGCCAGGCGCGTGGCTTCGGCGCGGTCCAGGTTCTGGATGCCCTGCTCGGTCTTGAAGTGGACCTGGACCCAGACGTACTCGCCCTTGGCGTTGTACCACTTGAAGGTGTGGCTGCTGTAGCCGTTCATGTGGCGGTAGCCGCGGGGCGTGCCGCGGTCCGAGAACAGGATGGTCACCTGGTGGATGGACTCGGGCGTCAGCGAGAGGAAGTCCCAGAACATGTCGGCGTCCGGGGCGCCGGTGGCCGGGTGCCGCTTCTGCGTGTGGATGAAGTCGGGGAACTTCAGGGGGTCGCGGATGAAGAAGACCGGCGTGTTGTTGCCGGTCATGTCGTAGTTGCCCTCCTCGGTGTAGAACTTGACCGCGAAGCCGCGCGGGTCGCGGGCCGCGTCCGCCGAGCCCTTCTCGCCGCCCACCGTCGAGAACCGGGCGAAGACCTCGGTCCGCTTGCCGGCCTCCGAGAGGAAGGCCGCGCGCGTATACTCCGACATGTCGGCGGTGCACTCGAAGACGCCGTAGGCCCCCGCGCCCTTGGCGTGGACGACGCGTTCCGGGATGCGCTCGCGGTTGAAGTGGGCCAGTTTCTCCGCCAGGTGCACGTCCTGCATCAGGGCCGGCCCGCGGGGACCGGCGGTCAGCGTGTTCTGGTCGTCGCCGACCGGCGCGCCGGCGGCCGTCGTCAGCCGCGGCGCCTTGGCCTCGTTCGTGCGCGTCTTCCCTTTCTTGGGCATGGTCTGCCTCCTTGGGCGTCGGGGGTGGGGCCCCCCTGTCAGGTTCGGCGTCTGTCCGTGTCTTCGGTATGCGGCGCACCGGCCGTCCGGGCCGGCGCGGCTCGGTTCATCGCTTCCCGGCCTTGCGCCGGCACGCCTTGCACAGGCCGCGCAGCTGGACCTGGACGTACTCGACGTCGCCCCAGCGGGCCACCTCGGGCGGCGGGGTGAAGGCGTCGAGCTGGGCGCTCTCGAAGTCCCTGACCAAGCCACACCCCGTGCAGATGAAGTGGTGGTGGGCCCCGAGGTCGGCGTCGTATCGGGTCCGCTCGCCCAGGGTGTCGACCTTGCGGACGAAGCCCTCGGCCTCGAGCGTCGCGAGCGTCCGGTAGACCGTGTCGCGCGCGATCGCGGGGAGGGTCTCGCGGACCCGCGCCCAGAGGGTCTCGGCGTCCGGGTGGCCCTCGGTGCGGGCGAGCTCGCGGAAGACGGCCGTCCGCTGCGGCGTGACCTTCAGGCCGCGCGCGCGGCAGGCGTCGATGAACGCGTCGACGCGGCGGTCAAGGTCGTGCTTCGGGGCGGCCATGGCGGTCTGGCGTCTCCGGCCCCTGGGTTCCAACTTTATCCTACCTCGGATTCTATCCGATTTGCGGGCGCGGGGTCAAGGGGGCACCGTCGGCGCGGCGGCCTCCGCCCCCCCCCCGCCGGCCACGACGCCCCGCGCCGGCAGGCGCTTGTCACCGCCGGCCTGACCGCGCAGGATGGGGGCGCGGTCGCGCGCGGTGCGGCCGCCGAACGTGTGGCCTGGAGGCCGTCGGATTGGAACCGGCCACGCCGCCGCGGAGGACGAGCAAACCGGAACGCGAACCAGGTGGGAGCGACGCATGACCCCCGAGACCGAGCTGGGCGACGTCAAGGCGACCCTGGGCGAGGTCGCCGCCATGCTGGACGAGATGGCGGCCGGCCTCCGCGGGCTGAGCGAGGACCAGGTCCACTGGGTGCCGCCCGGCGAGGACGTCTGGCCCATCCTCCGGGCGGTGACCCACTGCGTGAACTGCGAGCACCGGGCGGCGGTCGAGCTGGGCCGCGCGCTTGCCGGGCATGCGACGCCGGAGACGGTGAAGGCCGACACGGCCATCTTCGCGTGGCACGGGCCGACGCCGTACGCGCTGGCGCGGCTGGTGAAGGAGCTGCGGGAGCGGGTGGCGGCGCTCTCGGCCGCGCTCGGCCCCGAGCACCTCGCCGTCGAGGCGGTCCGGTACCCGACCCATCCGCCGCGCGCCCTCCCGGCGTACGTCGAGCGGATGCGGATGCACACGGCGCGGCACCTGGCGGGCATCCGGAAGAAGCTGGCCGTCATGCCGCCCGGGCAGGCCTGGGACGAGGAGGTGCGGGCGGTGTATCCGGACTATGCGCGCGGGGCGGGGGAGCGGGGAGGATAGGCAGGGCCCGCGAACTGTGCGAACGGCAGAGAGGCGAGCAGGAGAGGCGACCGCCGCTGGTGCGTCGGCTCTGCCATGGCCTGAGCCGCGGGGCTTGGGCCATGGTGACCCCAGCGGGATTCGAACCCGCATTGCAGGCTTGAAAAGCCCGTGTCCTAACCATTGAACGATGGGGCCACGAGAGCCGACCGGGCGGCGGGACCGACGCCTTGCCACCCGCGGGGCGAGGTATTATGCGACCGCTCGCCCGTTTGTCAAGTGAGGGCGGAGAGACTCGAACTCTCGACCCACGGCTTAAAAGGCCGTTGCTCTACCAACTGAGCTACGCCCCCACCCGTTCGGGCATCAGATTCTAGCCGCCGCGGGCGGCCGATTCAAGGGCCGCCCGGCTTCCCCATCGGCCGCACGGGGCGGGGGCGCGCGGCCTACTTCAGCGTCTCCAGCAGTTTGGCGGCCTCGCGGCCGGGTTCGGTGTCGCCGTGGTTGGTGGCGATGTCGTGGAGCATGAGCTTGGCGCGCCGGGCCTGGTTCTGCTCGATGAGGGTCTTGGCGTAGTCCAGGCGTCGGGTCAGGTTCTTGATCCGGAGGGCGTCCTTCTCCGGGTCGGCGGGGCGGGACGCCGTGGCACGCGACCCCGCGCCGCCCGCCGCCGAGGGCCCGCCCATCGGTCCGGCGATGGTCCCGAGGACCAGCTTCTGCCCGTCGAAGGCAATCGTCTGTTTGCCGACGGTGATGCGGTTGCCGTCGACGCGCGGCTCGGGGGCGGCGCCCTTCTGGAGGGTCATGACGTAGAAGTCGTGGCCGCCACAGCTGAGCGGTGTCGTCTTGGTGAAATACCCGCCCGCGCCCTTCTCGTCCTTGACCTGGGCCTTCTTGATGTCGAGCCAGTATTCGGTGCGGTGGCCGATCTGCGGGCCGGTGTAGGCGACCAGGAGGTCGGCCCCGGAGGCGGCGCTGTAGTCGACGGCCAGGCAGTTGGGGGCCTTGCCGAGGGCAATGGCGGGCTTGGCCTTCTTGTCCGAGACGCCATCGAGGAGGATGCCGGTGATGGTGCCGGAGCCGTCGGCGGCCAAGTAGGCGTGGCTGAGTTCGCAGGTGTAGAACATGGCCGGGAACGTGTACCGGATGCCGCGCCCGAGGACCATGACGGAGCCGCCCTTCGCCATGCCGCGCCCGCCGCCCGGCTTGCTGCCGAGCAGGGCGGTGGTGATGAGGTCGCCCTCGGGGGTGCCCCAGCCGCTGCGGAAGACGAAGTAGTTGGGCCCGCGGTCGTGCATGACGCGGGGGAAGACCTCGCCGGGGTTCTGTTCGGGGACGTCGATCGGCCAGTTGACCAGGGCGAAGATGGCGTGGTGGGGGTACTCGACGACGTCGTAGTCCTTGTTCGGGCCGGGCTGGACGACGTGGTTGAAGGTCCACTTCAGGGCGCCCTTCCAGGCGTCGGGGATGATGCCGAACCCCTCGGCGAAGTCGCCGTCGCTGGAGAGCTGCTCGCCCCGCTGGAAGTTGCGGCAATACATGCCGCGCTCCAGGTCGGCGTAGGAGCCGTCGGGCTGGAGCAGGAGTTCGTAGCACCATTTGGCGGCGAGCCACTGGGCGTTCTCGCAGCCGTTGACGAGGTCCTTGCCGCCCGCGACGCGCATGGCCTGGATGAAGGGGATGAGGCCGGTGTTGCCCGACAGGCGGCCGCAGTGGTGCCCCTCGTAGTAGTAGCCGCGCGTCCCGAAGCCCTCGGTGATCTCGCGCATGGCGCCCTTGGTGACCTTCTCGAGGTGCTTTTCGAGGCGGGCCTGGTCGACCCCCGGGTCGCCCCGGAGGGCCAGCAGCGTGAACCCGAGGCCGCCCTGGTGGGCGCCGAAGTGGTTGCAGCCGGGGCCGTGGCGGGGCGAATTGGCGATCGCGTCGTAGTGCGGGTTGCCCTGGAGGCCCTCGGCGACGCGGCGGCGGGTGGCGTCGTCCCAGCCGTCGTAGCCGAGGTCGTAGGCCAGGGCGACGCCGGCCATGACCGGCCCGGCCCGGAGTTGGCCCTTGCCCGGCCACGAGTACCGGTCGTCCTTGTTGCCCTTGCCGCCGATGACGGCCAGGGCCGTCTCGGCCGCCTGCTTCGCGTACGCCTCGTCGCCGGTAAGCTGGTAGAGGAAGGCGTAGCCGGCGGGGTGCCAGGTGGTGAAGGCGCCCTGGAGTTGCTGCTTCAGGCGCTCGACGATGACCTTGCCTTCGGGCGTCTCGGCCCGCTTGCGGATCGCGGGCAGGTCCCCCTCGCGGAAGAGCAGCCGCGGGTGCTCGCCCGGGGCGGGCGGCTTGAAGCCCGGGACGGGCTCCGGCCAGGCGCCGGCGACGGCGGCGGCGGCGAGGACGAACGTCAGGGTCAGGGCGATGCGGCCAGTAGTGCGGCGCATGCGATGCCTCCAGTCGGACGGGTTCGGGGTCACGTAAGCGTTTCGAGGAGCGTGGCGGCCTCGCGGCCGGGTTCGGTGTCGCCGTGGTTGGTGGCGATGTCGTGGAGCATGAGCTTGGCGCGTCGGACCTGGTTCTGCTCGATAAGGGTCTTGGCGTAGTCCAAGCGGCGGGTCAGGTTCTTGACGCGGAGCGACTGCTTGGCCGGGTCGGCCGGGGCGGACGCGGCCCGCGCGGCCGGGCCCCCGGTCGGCAGCTCGCCGCAGGGCTGCCACGGGCCGCCCTCCTCGGCGGCCTGGGCGACGGAGGCGGCCACGAGGCCGAGGGCGACCAGGAAGACGAGACGGCGGACCATGGGCGGTTCCTCCGGGTACGGGGCTCTTCCCTTGAACCCGCACGGCGGCCGCGGGTCTCGGCTTGCCTTGGGCGGCCCGGGCGGTACAATCGGCCGAACGGGCCCGTGAGAGGAACCGCGATGCTGCGCCGCAGGAGTCTCTGGATGGGGGCGGCCGTCGTGTTGGCGGCCGCGGCCGGATGCCAGCCGAAACGCGACGGGGCCGCCGTCGTCATCGCCCCCCCGGCGGACGTCGAGGGGGCCCTCACGCCCGAACGCGTCCGCGCCGTCTACGGCACGCCGGCGTTCGTCGTCCGCGGGACGGTGGAAGGGCGGCACGCGGCCGTGCAGGACGTGGACCTGCCCGCCGACCAGCCGGTCGACGATACGAACCTGCTGATCTTCGCCGAGGGCTCCGCCGACACCGTCGAGGCCTTCCGCTGGACGGCCCGGCTGCTGGCCGAGAGCCCGCACGGCTTCCCGGGCGACCCGCACCGGCTCGCCGTCCTGCTCCTGAAGTGGAGCGAATCGTCAAACGTCGTGGCCGAGCACCTCAACCTCGCCGGCCAGCAGAAGGGGGCGGCGCGGCTCCTGGCGATGCTCGACGTGCATCGGCGGCGGCACGGGGGGGCGGGGCACGTCGCCCTGGTCGGTTTCAGCGCGGGGACCCGGGCGGTCCAGCTGGCGTTCCTCGGCGACCTGCCCCCGGGGACGCGGGCGGCCCCGGCGCTGCTCGCGCGCGTCGACCACGTCGCCTTCCTGGGCTCGAGCATGGACTGCGAGGACCCGGCACCGTTCGAGCCGATCCGCGGGCGGTTCATCAACTTCGTGAACCCGCGGGACACGCACTTCGGGGACCGCGCGGCGTACGCGGCCCCGGCGGGCAAGGAGGTGGCGCCGCTGAAGCTGCTGGCGAGCGGGACGCTCGTCCGCCGCCCGCACGTCGGCGCCAGCGTGGCCGGCTTCGTCAGCTTGCCGCGCTTCACCGCGCCGGAGCAGTTCGACGCCCTCGAGGCGATCCGCGACCTGGCAGACCGCGCCCGGGCCGAGCGGGCCTTCAAGATGCTCAACATCCGTGTGCCGCGCGCCCTGCTGGCCTACAACCTCTTCGGCGACCCCGTGCCGGACGACGACCTGGACGACTACGTGAACCTGGCGCCGAACCACTTCATCCTGGTGGGCCGCGGGCCGGGGGGCTCGACGGCCGATGCGGCGTTCCGGCAGTACAAGGCCCCCGCGATGGAGTTCGTGCGGCAGCACGTGGCGTCGGCGGCGCTCGGCGGGCGGCTGCGGCGGTTCGACCTGAAGGCGAAGCCGCAGGGGGCGAACCCTCTCGGGGTCCCGCTGCCGGTGCCGGTGCCGTGGGCGATCTTCAAGGGCGACCCGAAGGCCGCGCCCCCGCCGGAGCCCGCCGACCAAGCGACCGACGAGGGCCCGGCGCCGGAGCCGCCCGTGCCCGGCGAGCCCGCGGTCACACCGTAAGAACCGGTTTTTGGGTGGACATCGGAGCCGTGGCGCTTATCCTAGAGGGTGCCGAGAGGCTTCTTTCGTCAGTGTTTCCCCTTCCCGACGCGGCCGCCCTGCGGCCACGCATGGAGGTGCCATGGCCAAGGCTGCACAGCCGTCGTCCGAGCCCGCCCGCGGCGTGCTCGAACTCCACGACCGCGGATACGGCTTCCTGCGCGACCCGGAGCGGGCGTACCGCGCGACGAAGCAAGACATCTTTGTGCCGCCGGGGCTGGTCAAGCGGCACCGGCTCAAGGAAGGCGTCGAGCTGGAGGGCCCGACCAAGAAGGACAAGCGCGGCCGGGGGCTGCAGCTGGCGGAGGTGACGACCGTGTGCGGCATGGCGCCCGACGCCTATGCCGACGTCACGCCGTTCGACCAGCAGATCGCCATCGACCCGGACGAGGCGCTCTGGCTCGAGACCGTCGCCAGCCGCAAGACCACCCGCGTCCTGGACCTGGTGGCGCCGATCGGCAAGGGGCAGCGCGGGCTGATCGTCTCGCCGCCCCGGGCCGGCAAGACGACGCTGCTGGAGCACATGGCCCAGGCGGTGACGACGAACTACCCCGAGGTCCGGGCCATGATGGTCCTCGTGGACGAGCGCCCCGAGGAGGTCACCCACTTCCGCCGCGCCACCGAGGCCACCGTCATCGCCTCCTCCAACGACCAGGAGGTGCAGCAGCACCTGCGTCTGGCGCGGCTGGCGTTTGCCCAGGCCAAGGCGCTAACCGAGGCGGGGCAGGACGTCGTCATCTTCATGGATAGCCTGACGCGGGTCGGGCGGGCCTTCAACAAGGCCCAGCCCTCCAGCGGCCGCACCCTCTCCGGCGGCCTCGACATCCGCGCCTTGGAGGAACCGAAACGCCTCTTCGGGGCGGCCCGGAACTTCGAGGACGGCGGGAGCCTGACTGTCGTCGCCACCTGCCTCATCGACACCGGAAGCCGCATGGACGAACTCATCTTCCAGGAGTTCAAGGGCACCGGCAACATGGAGTGCGTCCTCAGCCGCGACCTGGCCGAGAAGCGGCTCTACCCGGCCATCGACGTGGCCGCCTCCGGCACCCGCAAGGAAGAGCGCTTCGTCACCGAGGACGAGATCAAGAAGCGGTACGCGATTCGCCGCCGCCTGGCGGGCGAACGTCCGGCCGAGGCGCTGGAGGCCCTGCTCGGGGCCCTGGACTCGTATCCCACCAACCAGGCGCTGCTGGACGCGCTGACGCCCGCCCGGACGTGAGAGGGGGGCGGTCCGCTCAGGGCTGCTGCGACGAGCCGCCGCTGCCGGCGCCGTGCAGCCCGACGTGCCGCGGAGCCCACAGCGCCGGGTGGCGGTGCGGGTGGATGTCGTCGGGGTCGACGGTGCGGCAGGCGCCCTCGACGGTCAGCACGTTCATGCGGTCGTTGTGCCGCGGGGCGATCCGGTCGAGCCAGTCGTCGTCCTCGTCCTGGCCGTCGTAGTCGGCGATGGCCTGCTCGTACTCGACGAGCAGAATCTGGCCCGGCCAGGTGGTGCCGTCGTCGATCTGGTTGTTGATCCCGTAGCTGGCCGCCCCGCCGCCCTTCTTGCCCACCGTGATGACCCGGACGTTCTCGCCGGGGAACGTCGAGTGGAAGTGGTTGATGGTCAGGGTCTTCTGGTCGGGCTGAAGGGAGATGTCCTCGACGCCCTCGAAGCCGCGGCTGTTCTGGCCGGTCGGGTAGCTCACGTTCTGGGCCCCGAGGGTGCCGTCGGTGTTGTCGAGGGTGGAGTCGTGGCAGATGATGCCGATGATGCGGCCGTTGAACTCGATCTGGCCAGCCGAGGTGGCACTTTGCTGACCGACGGGATCGAAGTACAGAAAGTAGCAGTTGATGATCGTGCCGGCGGCGATGCTGGCCTCCGACTTGGCGTTGCCGGTGTACCGGCCGGGGACGGAGATATCGACCGAGATGGCCGACGGCAGCTTGTAGTTCTCCCGCTCCGCGAACGCCATGATGTAGTGGTTGCTCTCCAGGGTGTTGAAGACGACCGAGGGCGGCGGGTCGATCTCGACGATCCCTTGGCAGTCCATGCCGCTACCGCTCAGGTACCCCTCGTCGCCGCTGAACATCCCCCGCGGGCACCGCAGGCAGTCCTGGGCCTCGTTCTTGATGACCTCGGAAATCCAGGCGTCCGGGTCGGGGAGGGACGCCTCCTCGTTGACCTGAAGGGCCTTGTAGATGTGATTCATATTCCACTGGCAGTGCATGGTGTCGTAGCGGTCGTGGACCGGACCCACGACCCCCATGCCCACCAAGGCCAGCAGAATGGCTAGGATGGCGATGACGATCAGCAGTTCGACCAGGTTGAACCCCCGGCGGGCGCACTTCGGGCGCACGCCCGGTTGCCGGAGGGGCACGCTGACGTGTGAACTCACAGCCACCACCTGCGTTTGGTCCGCCCCACCACAGGCAGTATGGCGCCGTTCGGGATGTCCGTCAAGGCGCGTTTCTACGTGAATGCGCCCGCGAGAGGGGGCCGCACGCCCGTCAACGCGTCTGGATGACCTCGATCTCGGGCATCGCCAGGTACACCGCGGCCATCTCGCCCGTTTCGGAGGTGAACCACGGGACATAGTCGCTGGTGCAGCCCGTGCCGCCCGTCGGGTCGACCTGGCGCCACGCGCCGCCGACGAGGACCTCGGCCCAGATGTGGCCGCTCTGGCCCTGGAGCCAGCCGGCCACCTGGCGCGCCGGCACGCCCGAGGCCCGGGCGAGCGTGATGAAGAGGTCCGCGAAGTCCCAGCAGTGGCCCGTCCGCCGGTCGAGGAACGTGAGCACCCCATGGCGCGACCCGGTCGGCCCGCCGACGCGGTAGGTGCGGCCCGGCACGAGATACGCGAGCAGCGCCTGGACCTTGGCCTCGTCGCCGGTGCAGCCCTCGGTCACTTGGGCGGCCAGGGTGGCGACGCGCTCGGCCTCGACGGGCCAGAACGGCGTCGGCCCGAGCAGCGCCGGCCCCGGTCGCCGCCGCGTCCGCACCGTCCCGAACGCCTCGCTCGTGATGGTCGCGGTGACCGTGACGCGCGGCATGTCGGCCAGCCGGGGCAGGTCCGCGAACGTGCACGCGAGGAGGCCGTCCTCCGGGCCGGCCCGCGACGCCGGCGCCGGGTCGAATGTGTAGAGCGAGCGGCGGGTGCCCTGGCCGGTCGCGCGGAGGGTGAGGGTGTCGCCGAAGGTAAAGGCCTCGCGGAGGGCGGCCACGGCGTCGAGCCGGGCCGCGTCGTCCGGGGCCGCCTGCCACTCGAGCATCCGGTTGAAGAGCGGGTTGAACTTCATGTAGTCGCCGCCCGCCAGCGGCGCCGCCTCGAAGCGCACCTTGTACGTCACGGTCGTGGGTTTCAGGCCCAGGGCATACTGGGCCTCGATGACCATCGGGTAGCCCGCGCCGCAGAACTCGTAGACGGTCTGCCCCTTGAGCAGGGCGTAGGCGGGGTTGCCGCCGTGGGCCTTCCGGACGGCCTCCAGGACCGTCTCGGCGCCCGCGCGGCACTGGATGAGGTTGACCTGGACCTGGCGGCCGTCGTGCTTGACCCAGGCGTTGACGACGCCGACGACCTCGCCGCCGAGGTTGCGGGCGATCTGGGCGACCTGCTGCGGCGGGGCGGTGACGACGTTCGTCACGGTCCAGCCGGGAGGGAGGCGGCCGAAGGGGCTTCGCGCGGCCGCGCGCGCCCCCGGTGCCGCGCCCGCAAGCACGACCGCTGCCGCGAGCAGGATGGCCGTCGTCCGTCGCATGGGGACCTCCTTCGTGCGTCTCTTCCGACGCCCGACCCCCGCCGCGCATTCGGACGCCGCCCGCGGCCCCGTCAGGTGCGTTCGAGGCGGCGGATGGCCTTGGCGCCGATGTCGGTCCGCCAGTGGGCGCGGTAGAAGCGGATCTTCCGCACCGCTTCGTACGCCCGGTCGCGCGCCGCCGCGATGGTGTCGGCCAGGGCCGTGACGCCGAGGACGCGGCCGCCATCGGTATAGAGGTGCCCATCCTCGGCCCGGGTGCCGGCGTGGAAGACGACGACGTCGCCGTTGGCCTCCGCCTCGTCCACGCCCGTGATGGCCTTGCCCGTCTCGTACGGCCCGGGGTACCCGCCGGAGGCCATGACGACGCAGACCGCCGGCCGCGGGTCCCACTCCAGCGTCACCTGGTCGAGGCGGTCGTCGATGACGGCCTCCAGGACCTCCACCAGGTCGCTCTTGAGGCGCACCAGGAGCGGCTGGGCCTCGGGGTCGCCGAAGCGGCAGTTGAACTCCAGCACCTTCGGGCCGCCCGCGGTGATCATCAGCCCCGCGTAGAGCAGGCCCTGGTACGGGGCGCCTTCGGTCTTCATCCCGTGGATCATCGGGACGAGGACGTCGCGTTCGATGAGGGCCTCGATGCGCGGCGTGACGACGGGGGCGGGGCTGTAGGCGCCCATGCCGCCGGTGTTCGGGCCCTCGTCGTCGTCGAAGACCGGCTTGTGGTCCTGGCTCGACTCCAGCAGGTAGATGGCCGAGGCGTCGACGAGCGCGAGGATGGACGCCTCCTCGCCCTTGAGTTGTTCCTCGATGACGACCGTGTCCCCGGCCGCGCCGAACGCCCGCTCCTCCATGATCGTCTTGACGGCGGCGCGGGCCTCGTCCTGGTCGCGGCAGACGAAGACGCCCTTGCCGGCGGCCAGGCCGGAGGCCTTGACGACGAGCGGTTCCTCGTGGGTGTCGATGTAGTGGAGGGCCTCGGCCAGGTCGTCGAACGCGTGGAAGTCCGCCGTCGGCACGCCGTGGTGCTTCATGACGGCCTTGGACCAGGCCTTGGAACCTTCGACGCGCGCGGCCTCCCTGCCGGGGCCGAAGACGCGGAGCCCCTCGGCGCGCAGCCGGTCGGCCAAGCCCGCCGCCAGCGGCGCCTCCGGGCCGATGACCGTCAGGCCGGGCTGCTCCTCGCGGGCCAGCGCCACCAGGTCGTCGACCACCTCGGCCCCGACCTCCACGCACCGGCCGACCCGGGCGATGCCGGGGTTGCCGGGGGCGGCCACGATTTCCCTGCAGTGCGGGCTCTGGGCAAGCTTCCAGGCGAGGGCATGCTCGCGGCCCCCGCCGCCGACGATCAGGATCTTCATCAGGCTCGGCTCCCTCCGGGCGGACGGGTCGGTGTGCGGCGCGGGCATTCTAGTGGGCGCGGCCGCGGGTCGCCAGCGGAAACGGGCGCGGCTCAGGCGGGGCCGGCGTCGGGGGCGTCGCGCGGAAGGCGGGCCAGCGGGCTGAGGGCGTAGACAAGCCCGAACAGGGCCATCACGGCCGGCCCGAAGGCCACCGCCCACGTCAGGCTGGCGTCGGCCAGGCGGCTGCTTACGAGGATGCAGAGGGCCACGCCCAGGTTCGACCCGAGGTAGCTCCCGTAGGCGAGCATGTCGCGGTCGCGCGCCATGTGCCGCGCTGCCCGCGCGTAGAACGTCGGCCAGCTCGTCGAGAACATGAAGCCGAGGCCGAAGAGGCTGACGGCCCCGACGGCGGAGTGGGCGACCGCGAGCAGCGGCACCGCGAAGACGCCGGCGGCCAGGCTCAGGCCGATCAGGGCGCCCGAGCCCAGCCGGCGCCCCCGGCCGATCATCAGCAGCCGCCCCGCCAGCAGGCCCGCCAGGTGGACGAGCAGCATCAGCGTCCCGGTCGTCTCCGTCGTGCCGCGCACCAGCACGAAGTACTCCGGGACGAGGGTGGCGACGACGACCTCGCCGCCCGAGACGAGGCCGAAGCAGGCGAGGACGAGCCAGTAGAGCGGCCGGCGGAGGACGCGACGATCGGGCGTGCGGGCGGGCGCTGGCGCGGGCGCGCCTCTCGCCGCGGGGCGGTCGCCCGTCCGTCTCATCAGCAGAAACAGGCCCAGCACCGCCAGGCAGGCCAGGCCCATGCTGGCGAAGCTGAGGCGCCAGCGCGTGGCGACCCAGACGGCCGAGACGAGGGTGCCGGCAATCTTGCCGCCACTGTTGAACGTGTGGATCACCGCCACGCCGCGCCGCGGGTCGTCCCGCCAGACGTCCATCGAGATGTTGTTGGAGACGGCGCCGAGGACGAAACCGCTCATGACCAGGGCCCAGCCGCCGACGAAGGCCCAGACGCCGGGCACCAGGGCGATGGCGGCAAAGCCCGCCGCCGCCGCCCCGAGCGCGAGCATCATCACCCGCACCGGCCGCGCGTCCCGGTACCGCCGCGCCGCCAGGAGCACCAGCATGCTGGCGGCCACCTGGACGATCGCGACGGCGGCGCCGAAGTCGGTTTCCGAGAGGCCGTAGGCCTCGCGGATGGCGAGGCGATTCGGTCCGAGGAGGCCGGAGCGGATCGCCCCCACCAGCAGCATCCACGCCATGATGAGGAAGCGGAGAGCTCTCACGCGGCCGCCTCCCCCCGCGCCCGGCCATAGAGGCCCCGCCCCAGGTAGAGCAGGCCGAACGCCCCGAGGACGCACGGGCCGAACACCAGGGCCGCCGTCATGCTCCGGTCGGCGATCACCCCGGCGGCGAAGACGCAGAGCGAGATGCCGAGGACGTTGCCGAGCCCCGAGGCGCAGGGCAGGACGTCGCGGTGGTCCCTCAGCCACACGGCCGCCTGGGCGTAGAACGAGGGCCAGGTCGAGCTGAAGAGGCCGCCCATGACGAACAGGCAGAGGGCCATGACGGCCAGGGCGACGCCGATCTGGATGACCGCGATGCCGCCGGCGTAGCCCGTCTCGGAGAGGGCGAAGGCCTCGCGGACGGCGGACCGGTTGGGCCCGATCCGGCCGGTGCCGATGGCGCCCATCAGCAGCGTCATGGCCATGATGAGGACGCGGAGCGTCGCCACGGCGGCGGCCTAGAGTTCGGGCAGGACGAACGCGTCGTCGGTGTCGCGGACCCAGCGGGCGAGCCGGTCGTGCAGCCGCTTCCGCTCGACCCGGTATCGCATGTTGTGGGCCAGGTTCGCCAGCTCGTACGGGTCCTCGTTCAGGTTGAACAGGTACAGCGGCTGGTGCTCCAGGCAGACGTACTTCCAGCCGTCGCGCGTGACGAGGCCCCGCCACGGCCGGTCCATGCTGTTGCCGTGCATCGTCGGGACGACCGACTGGAGGTAGGCCGAGTCGGGCAGGTCCGGGACGTCGGCCCCGCGGAAGTAGAGGGCCGAGTAGTCCGTGCCCTGCATCCAGTCCGGCACGTCCAGGCCGCAGAGGCCCAGCGTGGTCGGGGCGATGTCGACGTGGTTGAGCGGCACGTCCGGCCGCCCGCGCCGGCAGGCGTACAGGCTCTCGCCGCCCGCGACCACGAAGGGCACGCGGAGGGCCTCCTCGTACGGCGTCATCTTCCGGAACTGGCCGTGTGAGCCGTGCTGGTCGCCGTGGTCGGAGAAGAAGACGATGTATGTGTCGTGGGCGAGGCCGGCCTCGTCCAGGGCCCCCCGCAGCCGCCCCACGTTCCAGTCCAGATTCTCGATCTGGGCGTAGTACCCCGCCAGCTCACGCCGCGCCTGCTCCCTCACCCGGTCGACGGGCGGCACGTTCGGGCGCATGCGGAGCCCCGCCGGGGTGTGGCGGGCCATGTACTCGGCCGGGGCCAGGTACGGGTCGTGCGGCGGCTGGACCGAGAGGGCCGCGAAGAACGGCTTGGCCTCCGCCGTGCCGCGCTGCATGCCCATGCGGCGGATGAAGTCGATCATGAGGTCGGTCAGGCAGTCGGTCTCGTAGCCGGGGAGGCGGTAGTGGAAGGCCGCGTCGCCCTCGCCGCCGTGGACCCAGGAGTCCCACTGGCTGTTGTTGTTGTCGTAGCCGGTCCACTCGTCGAACCCGCCGCGCCGCTCCGGCGGCACGATGTGCATGGCAGCGCGGCCCTGGCTCTCGTGGAACCCGTCGAGGTGCCACTTGCCAACGTAGGCGGTGTGGTAGCCGGCCTCTTTGAAGGCGGTGGCGACGGTCGGCATCTCCGGGGGCATGCGGCACTCGTGCCCCGGCACGCACTGGTGCGGGTACCGGCTCGTCACGAGCGAGCCGCGGAACGGGCAGCACAGGGGGAACCCCGCGACGGCTCGCTCGAAGTGGACGCCCTCGATGCTCATGCGGTCGACGTGGGGCGTGGCGCAGTTCGGGTCGCCGTTGCAGGAGAGGGCCTGGGCCCGGTGCTGGTCGCCAAAGACCCAGAGGACGTTTGGGCGGGGGGGCGACTCGGGCATGACGGTCTCGCTTCGTTACGCGCCGGCGGCGCTGACGCTTACGCCGTCGATCAGGGCCCACGGCATCCGCCGCAACGGCTCCCGCTCGCGGCTCAGCCGCACGCCGGTCTTGAACAGGTCGTAGACGTTTCCGGCGACCATGGTGTTCTTGACGCGGCCGACGACCTTGCCGCCCTTGACGCGGTACCCCAGGGCCACGTTGCCGGCCACGTCGCCGTTCATCATGTTGCTCTGGCCGAAGCCGATCAGGAACTTCAGGTACAGGCCGTCGTCAATCGAGGCCAGGAGGTCTTCCCAGGGCGTGTCGCCGGGCGGCACCTCCAGGGCCCACGGGTGGCAGCCGGGGTGGCCCGTCGGCCGCGCCCCGGCCAGGCCGGCGGTGTCGAGGTCGTAGAGGAAGGCTTCGAGGCGGCCGTCGCGGACGATGTCGAGCGGCGCGGTCGGGACGCCGTCGTCGTCCATCTCGGCCCCGCCGGGGTGGAAGGGCTCGTGCGGGTCGTCGCGGAGCGTGAGGTTCGGCGCGAAGATCGCCTCGCCCAGCCGGTCGGCCAGGGGCGAGTCGCCTTTGGCGACGTTGCGGCCCGAGACGCCCAGCGTCACCGCGCTCAGGAACTGGCTGAACAGCCGCGGATGGAGCAGCACCGGCACGCTGCCGCGCGGCGGGTCGGCCAGCGCCGCCGCCCATGCCAGGTCGCGTTCGGTCTCGGCGGCGATCCAGTCGGGGTCGAAGAGGTCGCCGGTGTCGCGGCCGCTGCGCTGCTCGCCCGCGAAGAGGATGTCCTCGCCCTCGGTCCGCTGGACGAAGCCGCCGAGGGACCAGTAGGTGCGGCGGGAGACGTGCTCCAGGCCGCCGCTCGTGACCAGGAGGCTCTCGGTCTCGCTGCGGTCGGCCCCGGCCTCGATGAAGAGGGCCGGGTCGACGGCCTTCAGGCGGTCGCAGATGGTCCGGCCGGCCGCCACGAGGGCCTCGCGGTCGAGGCCGAGGGTCCGCTCGCTCCAGAGCGGCACGTCGGCGACCTCGGCCGGGCCCGGGTACGCGTCGAAGTGGGCCGGGCTCCCCAGCCGCGCCAGCGCCACCGCCCGCTCGATGATCTCGTCGAGCTCGTCGGGCCGGTTGCCGGAGGCGGAGCCGAGGCGGCCGTCGACGACCGTCTCGACGTACAGGCCCAGGTTCTGGCTCGTGCCGACGGCCTTGAGGCGGGCGTTCTCGAAGCCGGCGTCGGTGTCCTCGCTCTGGTCGAAGGTGAGCTTGGCGGCGGTGGCGCCGAGGCGCCGGGCCGTCTCGAGGCCCGCCTGGAGGCGGGGGCGAATCGCGTCGAGCTGCGAATGGCGCATGATGGGCTCCTGGAGGCTACGCGCGACCGCCGATGACGACGTCGCGGATGCGGATGTGCGGGGACCCGAACGTGACGGGCAGCGGCGACTGGCCTCCCTTGCCGCACCCGCCCCCCATCTCGAACAGGGCGAAGTCGTCGCCGAACGCGTCCATCTGGTTCAGCGTCTCGAAGACGTTGCCCGTGAGGACGACGTCGCGCACCAGCTCGCCCACCTGGCCGTTCTCGATGCGGTACCCGTAGGCCGCCGAGAAGGTGAACTGCTCCAGCATCGTTTGCCCCCCGATGTTGCCACACGCGTACACCCCGCGGTCGATGCCGGCAAGGAGTTCGCCGAACGGGACGTCGCCGGGCTCGATGTAGGTGTTGGTCATGCGGACGATGGGGGGATAGTGGCGGCTGATGGCGCGGGCGTTGCCGGTGGGGGCCTCGCCCATCTTGGCGGCGGTTTCGAGGGAGTGGAGGTGGCCGACGAGGGTGCCTTCCTTGATCAGGTACGTCTTGCCGCCCGGCGTGCCCTCGTCGTCGTAGGTGACCGAGCCGATGAGACCCGGGCGGGCGCCCTCGTCGGCGATGCTGAGGGCCTTGACGCCGATCTGGCGGCCGGTGCGCATCAGGTCGCGCATCGGCGGGTTCTCGTAGAGGTGGTCGGCTTCGGAGAGGTGGCCGAAGGCCTCGTGGGCGAAGACGCCCGCCAGCTTCGGGTCGCAGACGACCGTTGTCGCCCCGCCGGGACAGGCCGGGGCCTTGAGCAGGTCGGCGGCCCGCTTCGCGACGGCCTCGGCGTCGGCCTCGCGGCCGGTGACGGCCCCGAAGTCGCGCGACGAGGAGAAGCTCTCGTGCGCCTGCTGGACCAGGGACCCGTTCTTGGCGGTCGCCCGGAGCACCAGCACCACGTACGGCCGCTCCTCGCTGAAGACGCTCCCCCGCGTGTTGGCGAACCAGACGGTCCGGAAGGCCTCGCCGTAGGAGGTGGCCGTGGTGGCCACCGCCGGGTCGCCCTTCAGCAGGAGGGCGTTATAGTGGGTCACGAGGTCGAGCTTCTCGTCGAGCGCAACGCCGCGGAAGTCGCGGACCAGGTCGGCCTCGATGGCGGCGTCGATGGGCTCGACGTCGGCCAGTTCGGTAGTCTCGTTGCCGACGAGGGCGGCGGCCTCGCAGGCCTCGCGGACGAAGTGGGGCAGGTCGTTGGCGTCGTCGAACGTCGCCACCGCCCAGCCGCCCTTCGTGCAGGCCCGCACCAGGCCGCCGGCCCCCTTGCTGGAGCCGACGTGCTCGACCTCGTCGCCGCGCAGCACGACGCGGGTCTTGTCGTTGGTCTCGAAGCGGATTTCGCAGTAATCGGCCGTGGCGGCCTTGAGGGCGTCGGTCATCCGGTCCTTCACGGGAACCGCTCCTACGAGGGTCAGCGGGGCGGAAAGACCCCCTGGATACGCCATCCCGGGCCGCCGCACAAGCCTTTTCCGAATTCCGCCCGGGCGGCCCGATGGACCGGGCCGGCCCGGCCGATATAATGGGAGGGACCCCTTCACGCAGCCTGGAGGTAGCAGATGGAGAAAGCGATTCAGCTCAGCGTGACGATGGAAAACCAGCCCGGCCAGCTCGCCCGCGTCTGCCGGGCCCTGGCCCAGGCCGGGGTGAACATCCGGGCCATGTCCGTCTCGGAAGCCTCGGACATGTCGACGATCCGCCTCGTGGTGAGCGACCCGGACGCCGCCCGCGGCGCCCTGCAGCACGCGGGGCTCTGCCACATCGCTCAGGGGGTGCTCCTCGTGGCCCTGCCGGACGAGCCGGGGGCGCTGGAGCGGGTGGCCGTCCGCCTCGGCGAGTCGGGCATCAACATCCAGTACATCTACGGGTCGGGCGACGCCGGTCGCGGCAGTGCCCTGCTGGTGGTGCGGACGGACGACCCGGACGCCGCACGCCAGGCGCTGGCCTAGCGGCCCGGGCCGGGGCGCGCCCCGGCCGCGCCCGGAAAGCCGACGCGATTCGCTTGACGCCCCCGCGGCGTACGGGCATACTTGCGCCCGTGTCGGTCGCGGTGGTGTGCGGCCGGTGCCTGTCATGGAACGGGTCCGCGCCGGTGCGGGCCCCAGCCGAGGAGACGGGGATGGCTGCTCGCCGCCGGGGGCGAACCGTGCACGGCGTCGTCCTGAAGACGGCCGCCGACGGCTACAAGCAACCGCGCAGCGAACGGGTGAAGCGCGGCAAGCCGATCCCGCTGGCGACGTGGCACTGGTTCCTGGCGGCCCTCTTCTACCCGTACGGCATGTGCATCGCCGCCGCCGCCGCCAACCTCTGGCGCTGGCCCGTCGCCATCGTCACGGCCGTCCTGACGTGCGTCGCGACGTGGGGCGGCATCGTGCTGCTTGTCCTGTCGGAGCCGGGCGACTTTCTGCTCCGGACCGTCGTCCTGGCCGGCCTCGTCCTGGAGTGCCTGGTCGTCGGCCAGCTCGTCTACTCGTTCGGGCGGCGGAAGAACTACTGGAAGGCCCTGGGAACCCGCGTCTGGCAGCTTTACGGGTACGCGGGCCTCTTCGCCTTCTTCGCCCTGTTGCTGCTGATGATGTTTGTCTTCTTCGCCGGCCCGATCATGAACGCCATCTCGGGGTGGTAGCCGGCCCCGGCGCGCGTGTCCGGCGGCCGCCACGCACGGAGGCTCCATGCCCCACACGCCTGAGCCGCCCTGTCCCTTCTTCATGACCCATCACGGTCCCGTCGGCGCGTGGGCCAGCCTGACGTTCGGCCTGCCGGGGCGCGGCGTGAGCATCGACCGCGAGGCCGTAAAGGTGGAGGAGGTCGGCGACCTGCTCGTCGCGGTCGGCCGGGGGCGCGGCACCGTCCGGATGCTGCCCTTCTCGCGGGCCTGGGACGCGGAGGCGGCCTGGGCGGCCGAGGCGGACGAGCTTCCGCCCGAGCACCGGCCGAACCGGATCCGCGACCGCTGGCGGTTCGTCCCGCCGGAGGAGATCACCCGGCGCCTCTCGGCCTGTGTCGACACCTACGAGGCCCCGGACTTCACCTTCCGCGTCTATACGCCGCACCCCGCCATCCCCGACCCGGCCACGGGCGAGGAACTGACCGAGGCCCTGGTGCCGGCCATCCTGCTGGAGCTGGAGGTCGACAACACCGCCTCCGACCGCGAGGCCACGGCCTTCCTGGGCCTGGCGTACTGGGCCCGCAAGATGCGCGTCCTGGACTGGACGACCGGGGAGCGGCTGTGCGGCGTGGGGCTCTCGAACGACTGGGCCCTTGGGGCCGTGGCCGAGCCCGGCCGCGTCTTCACCGTCCGCGAGAACTTCATTGCCGAGGCCGTCGAGGCGGGCCAGCCCGTGGCCCACTGTGCGGGCGGGGAGGGCGGCGTGCTGCGGCGGATCGCGCCCCGCGCCCGCGAGACCCTCCGCGCCGCCTTCGCCTTCTACAAGCCCGGCCCCGTCTCGCCCGGCGTCGAAGCCGTCTACGCCTATACCCGCGACGGGCCCTGCCCGGAGGGCGCCGCCTATGCCGTCCTCCGCGAGGCCGACGCCCTCATCGCCCGGTGCGAGGCCTTCGACGCCGATGTCCGCGCGCGGTGCCCCGACCCCGTGAAGCGGCAGATCTTCGCCCAGGCGGTGCGCGGCTACGACGCGAACGCCCAGCTTCTGGCCGACGAGGACGGCCGGTACTACTACAGCGTGAACGAGGGCCAGTTCGCCTGGCGCAACACCCTCGACCTGGCCGTCGACCACCTGCCCTGGGAACTCGCCCGCATGCCCTGGGTCGTCCGCGTCATCATGGACCTGTACCGCGAGCGGTACGCCTACCACGACCGCGTCCGCTTCGCCGACCGGCCGGGCGAGACCTTCCCCGGCGGGTTGGCCTTCTGCCACGACATGGGCAGTTACACGGCGTGGTCGCCCCCCGGCCGCGGCGGCTACGAGGTGACCGGTCACGCCTTCTACACCCACATGACCACCGAGCAGGTCCTGAACGGCGTCTACGGGTTCGGCGGCTATGCCCTGGCGGGGGGCAGCCTCGGGTGGGCCCGGAGCGCTACCGAGACCTTCCGCGACCTCCTCCTCAGCCTGGAGCGCCGCGACGCCCCCGACGCGGGCGACCGCGACGGCCTCCTGGCCGCCGAGAGCACCCGGTGCGGCACCAGCCACGAGATCACCACCTATGACGCCCTCGATGCGAGCCTGAAGGCGGCGCGCGGCAACCTGTACGTGGCGGTGAAGACGTGGGCGGCGTGCCTGGTGCTGGAGGCCGTCTTCGACCGGCTCGGCCTCTCGGGCGAGGCCGCCCGGGCCGCGGCCTTTGCCGCACGCACCGCCCGCGCGCTGGCCGACCGCTTTGACACCGGCCGCGACGCCTTCCCCGCCAACGTCCTCGAGCCCGACGCGGGCTACCTGGTGGCGGCCCTGGAGCCGCTGGCCGTTCCGGCGTGGCTGGGCCTCGACCGGCGCATGGCCGACTTTGCCCTGCTCATGGACCTGCTCCGGCGGCACGCGCGGACGTGCCTCGTGCCGGGGCGGTGCATCGACGCCGCCGGTGGCGGCCTGCGGCTCTCCAGCGGCTCGGCCAACACGTGGCCCTCGAAGGCCATCCTCTGCCTCTGGGTCCTGGAGGAGGTCTTCGGCGTCGACCTGGCCGCCGCGTACCCCACGCTGCTCCCGGCCCTGGCCCGGTGGCTCCAGGGCGCGGCCGCCGAGGTCACCCTCTCCGACCAGGTGAACGCCGACACCGAGACGGTGCGCGGCGGGTCGTACTACCCGCGGATGGTGACGGCCGCGCTCTGGACCATGCCCCGCCCCACCGGTCGCCATGAGGAGACCGACCGATGAGCCCCGCACCGACGCGTGCCGCCGACGTGCCGTTCGACCTTCGCATCTTCCCGTTCAGCCGCTTCGGCGCGTTCGTCTCCTTCCTGCCGCGGGCCGAGCCCCTTGGCGAGGGCCTGTACCTGCGCGTCCATCACGGCCGCCCGGGCGTCCACCGCGAGGTCTTCCGCGTGGACACCGAGCGGGGCGCCGCGCGCGTGCCGCACGAGGCGGCGGCAACGCCGTCGCGCCTCGTCCTGACGGACCCGGAGGGCGGGGCGGTCACGGTCGTCTTCGACGAGACCGAGTCGCTCCGCGTCCGCGGCGACGGCGGCGCGGGCCTGCGGCTGGAGATTCCCGTGCGGCCGGGGGTGGTGGCCCACGGTTACGGCGAGGGCCGCCTCATCGTCAACGCGCGCGGCCAGGCGTGCCGGTTCGGGTTCGAGCGGCTGGCCGGCGGCCTGGAGCTCGACGCCCCGTGGGAGACCGACACCTGCCGCCGTGTCGTCGTCCGCCTGACGCCCGGCGACGACGGCACGTTCGAGACGGCCGTCGACCGGTTCACGAGCACGTGGGCCCCGCCGCGGCGCCGGCCCTTTGGCCGGTGCCAGGCCGAGGCCGCCCGGGACTTCGAGCGGTTCCTCCAGCGCACCCCCGACGTCCCGCCGCCCCTCGCCGCGGCCCGGGCGCGCGCGGCCTACCTGAACTGGAGCGCGGTGGCGGGGCCGGGCGGGCACTTGCGGCGGCCCGCCATGCTCATGAGCAAACGCCACATGGACAACGTCTGGTCCTGGGACCACTGCTTCAACGCGATGGCCCTGGCGGCCGGCGGCCACGGGGCCCTGGCCTGGGACCAGATGATGGTCATGGCCGACCATCAGGACGCGCACGGGGCGTACCCGGACGCCCTGAACGCCTCGCTGATGCATTTCAACTACTCGAAGCCGCCCGTCCACGGCTGGGCCCTCCGGTACTGCCTGAAGAAGGCCCCGAAGGTCTTCCGCGGCCGCAAGCTCCGGGCCCTCTACGAGGCCCTGGGGCGGCAGGCCGACTGGTGGCTCACCCACCGCCGCCTCCCCGGCCACGCCTTGCCGCACTACCTCCACGGCAACGATTCCGGCTGGGACAACTCGACGATGTTCGACGCCGGGGCGCCGCTGGAGGCGCCGGACCTGGCGGCCGTGCTGGCGGTCCAGCTGGAGGTGCTGGCGGACGTGGCGAAGCGGCTGCGGCGGACGCGCGACGCCGAGCGCCGGCGCGGCCAGGCCGCGGCTCTGCGCAAGGCCCTCCTGGACGAGCTCTGGCGCGAGGACCGCTTCATCGCCCGCCGCGCCCTCGACGGCCACGAGGTCGTCTGCGACAGTCTCGTCCCGTGCATGCCCATCGTCCTCGGCACGCGCCTGCCGCAGGCGGTGCGCACGGCGCTCGTCAAGCGCCTCCGGGGGCACCTGACGGACCACGGCCTCGCGACCGAGCGGCCGGAGAGCCCCGCCTACGAGGCCGACGGCTACTGGCGCGGGCCGATCTGGGCCCCCTCGACGCTGCTCGTCGTGGACGGCCTCCGGGCGGTTGGCCGGGACCGGCTCGCCCGGACCATCGCCTCGCGCTTCTGCCGCCTGTGCGACCGCGAGGGCTTCGCCGAGAACTTCGACGCCCTGACCGGGGCGGGCCTCCGCGACCGGGCCTACACCTGGACCTCAAGCGTCTTGCTGGTCCTGGCGCACGACGTGCTCGGGCGGCCCGCGAAGGCGCGCCGCTGACCGAAGCGAACCGGCGCCTCGCTTGACCCCCGGCGCGCCCGCGGTCTACCATGACGGGGCCGAAGCAGGGGAGACGCGTGCGCGCCCTTATCGCGATTCCGGTCTACAACGAGCAGGACCACCTTGGGGCGGTGCTCCGCCAGGTGGTCCGCTACTCGCCGGAGGTCCTGGCCATCGACGACGGCTCCACCGACTCAAGCGCCGCCATCCTGGACGCCAACCCTTTCGTCGAGGTCCACCACCACGACACGAACGAGGGCTACGGGCAGAGCCTGATCGACGCCTTCGCCATCGCGGCCCACCGGGCGTTCGAGTGGGTCGTGACGCTCGACGCCGACGAGCAGCACGACCCGGCCACCATCGGCGTGATGCTGGAGGAAGCCGCCCGGGGCGACGCCGACGTCATCAGCGGGTCGCGGTACCTGCCGGAGAGCCTGACCGAGACGCCCGTGCCGGAGGAGCGGCGGAGCGTCAACGTCGCGGTCACGGCGGTGCTGAACCGCGTGACGCCGTACCGGCTCACGGACAGTTTCTGCGGGTTCAAGGCGTACCGGGTCGCGCCGCTGGCGGGCCTGGCGCTCGACGAGACGGGCTACGCGATGCCGCTCCAGTTCTGGCTCCGCGCGGCCGGGGCCGGGCTTCGGGTCCGCGAGGTGCCCATCACGCTCGTCTACGTCGACCCGTCGCGGACCTTCGGCGGAGGGCTGGACGATCCCCGGGTCCGTCTGCGACACTACCTGGGCGTGATGGACCGGGAACTCGCGCGAACCGAGGGGCAGGGAGGGTGACGATGACGAACGCGACACGGTGGACCCTGGCGGCCGGGGCGCTGGTCCTGGCGGCGGCGCTCGCGGCGGCGCCGGCCCGCGGGGCCGAGGCGACGTACCCGCTGGACGACGACCCCCTCACCTCGCCGCGCACCCAGTGGTGGCGCGACGCCAAGTTCGGCATGTTCATCCACTGGGGCATCTACGCCGTCCCCGCCGGCGAGTGGAACGGCCAGCCCATCAAGGGCATTGCCGAGTGGATCATGCACAAGGCGAAGATCCCGGTCGAGGCATACGCCCCGCTCGCCGACCGGTTCCATCCCGTCAAGTTCGACGCCGACGCCTGGGCCGACCTGGCCCGCGACGCCGGCATGCGGTACATGGTCATCACCTCCAAGCATCACGACGGCTTCTCGATGTTCGACTCCGCCCACACCGACTACGACGTCGTCGACGCCACCCCGTGGAAGCACGACCCCATGAAGGACCTGGCCGACGCCTGCCGCGCGCGGGCCATCCGGTTCGGCTTCTACCACTCCATCATGGACTGGTACCGGCCGTGGCAGAAGGAGGAGATGGACCGGTTCACCGTGTTCATGAAGGCGCAGCTGGAGGAGCTGGTGACGCGGTACGGGCCGCTGGGCGTCCTCTGGTTCGACGGCGAGTGGATCAAGGAGTGGGACCAGGCCCGCGGGCGCGACCTGTACGCGTACGTGCGCGGCCTGCAGAACGACATCGTCATCAACAACCGTGTCGGCAAACGCAAGCGCGACGACGGCGACTACGAGACCCCCGAGCAGAACATCCCGAAGGCCAAGGTCGAGGGCCGCCTCTGGGAGACCTGCATGACCATCAACGGCACCTGGGGGTACTCCAAGCACGACACCCGGTGGAAGAGCACCCGGGACCTCGTCCGCAAGCTCATCGACATCGCTTCCAAGGGTGGGAACTTCCTGCTGAACGTCGGCCCGACCGCCGAGGGCGTCATCCCCGAGGAATCCGCCGTCCGCCTCCGCGAGATGGGCCGGTGGCTCAAGGTCAACGGCGAGGCCGTCTACGGCACCACCGCCAGCCCCTTTGCCGCGCCGCCTTTCGACGGCCGCTGCACCGTCAAGGGCGACACGCTCTACCTGCACATCTTCTCCTGGCCCGACGAGGGCACCCTCGAGGTCGGCGGCCTGCCGGGCACCGTCAGCGGCATCCGCGCCCTCGACGGCGGCGTCGGCTTCCCCGGCGGGTCCTCCACCCTCACCGCCGAGGGCGGCCGGGTGAGTCTGTCCCGGCCCGCGCGGCCGGACCCGTACGCGACGGTCATCGCGGTCGACTTGCGGGGCGGCGCCCGCAGCGGCCGGCAGGCCCGGGGGGCGAAGTGAGCCGACGCGCCGCCATCCTCGCCGCCGCGGTCGCCCTCACGCTCCGCCTGTGCGCCGCGGCGCCCGTCCGCGCCGCCGAAGCGGCGCCCGCCACGGGCCCGGACGTGCTCATCGTCGCCGACGAACCGGGGCCCATGGCCGCCCTCGCGGCGCTTCTCCGCACGCGGGCCGGCCGGGGCCTGCTCCTCTATCTGCAGCCCGGCCACACGGCCGACGACTTCCGCCACCCCGCCTTCGGACAGATCGTCCTGAACGCCTTGGCGTGGGAGCCGGGCATGGAACCCGAGCCGGGCCTCTGGCCCGACCTTGCCCCGGGGCCGGACCTCGCGGGCTGGACCGAGCGCCCGTGGCCGCCCGGCAGCGACCCCGCCCCCGGGCGCGCGGCCGACCCGTGGACGTGGGACCCGGTCACGCACGAGGTCCGGTGCGAGGGGGCGCGGCCCGGGGCGCTGGTGACCGAGGCCTCGTACGGCGATGCCGACGTCCACCTCGAGTACCGCTATCTGGGCAAGGCCGGGGGGCCAAGCGGCGGCGCCTTCGTCCGCATGGACCCCGACCGGCGGGTCATGCACCCCATTGACCTGGCGCCCGGGGCCGACCCGGGGGCGTGGCAGACGCTCGACGTCGCCTGCCGCGGGGCGCGGGTCACCGTCCGGCTGGGCGGCGGCCCCGGCCGCGTGACCGACGGCGCCGCGCGCGGCCGCCTCGGCCTGGCATCCGCGGGCCGACCGATCGCGTTTCGGCACCTGCGGGTGCGGGAGGTGGCCCAGCCGTGAGCATCACCCGCCACCGCTACCGGGTGCCCCGCGAGGACCGGGCGACTTACATCCAGCCCGCGCCGGCGGACCAGCCGGCGCGGGTGGCGCGGAACCGGCAGCGCATCGCGTCGTACGCCTTCCGCGTCGCCGGCCGCCCCGTGGCCGACCTGCGCGCCGAGGCCCGGGCCGAGGCCGTCGCGGCGGCCCGCGCCTTTGCGGACCGCTGGGGCCTGGCCGCCCCGGACTGGGCCGAGCCCCGGCCGCTCGTCCTGACCGGCCACCAGCCGCAACCCTTCCATCCCGGCGTGTGGGTGAAGAACTGGCTGGGCGGGGCGCTGGCCGAGGCCGTCGGCGGGGCGTGCCTGAACGTCAACGTCGACAACGACCAGGTCCACGGCCAGGTCGTCCGCCTGCCGACGCGGGACAAGACGTGCCTGATGGGCGGCGACGAGGTCCGGACGGTCGAGATTGCCCTGGCCGAGCCCGGGCCGCCGGTCGCCTTCGAGGAGCAGCCGCCCGACCGCTTCCGCCCCGAGGCCCGCGAGGAGGTTCTCCAGGCCGTCCCCCGCAAGGCCATGGCCGACGCCTTTGCCGGCTGCTGCGCCCACATGAGCGACGCCTTGCCGCGCGCGGGGAGCGTGGCCGAGGCCCAGGTTGTCACGCGGCACCGGACGGAGGCGGCGCGGGGCCTCGTGAACCTGGAGGTGCTGGTCTCGGCGCTGGCCGACGGGCGGGCGTTCCGGCTGTTCCTGGCCGACGCCCTCGCGCGGTGGGAGGCCCTCCATGCCGACTACAACGCGTCCCTCCACGAGTTCCGCGCGGTGTACCGGGAGCGGAGCGCGGCCCAGCCGATGCCCGACCTCGGCCGCGACGGCCGCCGCACCGAGCTGCCCTTCTGGGCCTGGCGGGCCGGCGAGCCGCGGGCCCGCCTCTGGGTTGAACCCGACGCCGAGGGCGGCCTGCTGGTGGAGGCCGACCAGCGGCGGATCGGGCGGCTGGCGGCCGAGGAGCTGGCCGACGCCGAGCGGACGGCCGGGCGGCTGACGGCGTGGCGCGCCGCGGGCTGGAAGCTCCGTCCGCGTGCCCTCTCGATGACGCTCTACCTGCGGGTGCTCGTGGCCGACGTCTTCATCCACGGCCTGGGCGGGGCCCTGTACGACCAGATTGCCGACGCGCTCATCGAGCGGTACTGGGGCGCCCGGGCCCCGGAGCTGGTGCTCGCCTCGTGCACGGTCCACCTGCCGCTCGAGACGTACCCGACGACGGCGGCCGACCTCCGGGCCGCCCGGCGGGCCGTGCGCGACTGGCGTTACAACCCCGACCGGATGCTGACGGCGGACGTGCTGTCGGAGCCGGAGGTGGCGGCGCTCGTGGCGGAGAAGGGGCGCCTGGTCGCCGACAAGGGCGCGACGCGGGCGGAGCGGGCCCGGCGGTGGCGCCGCGTCCGGGAGATCAACCGGCAGTTGGCCGAGCGTTTCCCCGACGGCCCCCGCCGCGCCCGGCGCCGCCTCCGCGAGGTCCGACGCCGCCTCGACACCAACGCCATCCTCCGCGGCCGCGACGTGCCGTACTGCGTCCATCCGACGGACGACCTGGTGGCGTTCTACCGGGAGGCGACGCGGATGCCCGCCGCCGCCCCGCCCGAGCCCAAGCCGTGCGGCTGCGCGTGCCGCGGCCGCCGAAAGGACTGACCATGCCGACGCTGGCCTTCAGCACGAACGCGTACGTGCGGCACTCGCTGGCGGAGGCGGTCGACCGCATTGCCGCCGCCGGGTACAAGGGCGTCGAAATCCTCGCCGACGTGCCGCACGCCTGGCCGCCCGCGGCGGGGGCCCACCGGCTCGACCGGCTGCGCGAACGCCTCGAGAGCCTGGACCTGGCGCCTGTGGCCGTCAACGGCAACACGTGCATGGGCTGGTTCGACCCGGTGCCGGAGGCGCTCACGTTCGAGCCGAGCCTCGTCTCGACCGACCCGTACCGGCGCGAGGCCCGGGTCGAACTGATCGTCCAGGCCCTGGCCCTGGCTGGCCGTCTGGGCGCGCCGGTCCTGACGATCACGACCGGATGCCCGGCCGAGGGGGCCGACCCGGAGGCGATGCGCGACTGGCTGGAGACCGGCCTGGAGATCGTGACGCGCGAGGCCCACCTGGCCGGGGTCGACCTGGCCATCGAGTGCGAGCCCGGCCAGTTCATCGAACGGTTCGCGGAGCTGGCGGACCTGCTGGACGCCTTCGGCGATCCGCGGCTGGGGGCGAACCTGGACGTCGGCCACGCCGTCTGCGTCGGCGAGGCCCCGGCCGCCTGCGTCCGCCGCCTCGGCCGGCACCTGAAGCACCTGCACCTGGAGGACATCCGCGGCCGGGAGCATTTCCACCTGATTCCCGGCCTGGGGGACGTGGACTTCGGGGCCGTCGCGGCGGCGCTCGCGGAGGTCGGTTACGACCGCGCCGCCGCCGTCGAGCTTTATACGTATCCCGACGAGCCGGACCGGGCGGCCACGGAGGCGCGCGCGGCCCTGGCGCCGGTCTTTGAGGGGGGTTCTTAGCCGCGGCGCCCGCCCCAGGCGGGCAAGCGGGCGCCGCGCGTGCTGTTGGCCGACCGGGTCCCGTCGGCGTGCCGGGGGCGTGTCGCCCTACTTGTACGCCTTGAGGTGGTACGTTCCCGGGTCGAGCGTCGTCGGCACCGGCAGGGGCTTGCCGGAGGCCGCGTCCACCAGCCGCCCGCCGACGAAGTCCGAGAGGAAGAGTTGCCACCCCGTCTCGGCCTCGATCCGCAGGTCGAGGTGCGGCTCCGGGCCGGCGAAGCGGCGGGCCAGGATCTGGAAGTACGGCTCGCCGGGCGCGCCGAAGGCCCGCTCCTGGACGATCTCCAGGCGCTCGCCCTCGTAGAGGCGGCCGTCGATCTCGACGCGGGCGGCCGACTTGCGGATCATCCCGTCCACGGCCGGCTCGTTCAGCATCCGCAGGCTCGGGATGGCCTCGTCCAGGTCGTGCGCCGGGTCGTACTGGACCGCGACGCGGAGCACCTCCGGCGTGCCCTGCGTTCCGGCCGCACAGCCGGTCGCCAGCGCCGCCAGGGCCAGGACCGCCGCGGCCCGGAGCGGGCCGACCGTTGCGCGTGACGTCATGGAGCCTCCCCGCGTGTCATTCGGCCACGGTGATGCAGGCGCGGCCTTCCTTCTTGGCGTCGTACATGGCGGCATCGACGCGCCGGACCAGCGCCGCCGCCGACTCGGCGCGCTGGCGCTCGGCCACGCCGATCGAGACCGTTGCCTGGATGGGCCGGCCGCCGATGCGCGGCGGCGCGTCGCCGAGGCCCGCCAGCAGCCGCGTCGCCATCTGCCGCGCCGGCTCCGCCTTCGTGTCCGGCAGCACCACGAGGAACTCGTCGCCCGCCCAGCGGCCGGGCACGTCCGAGGTCCGGACGGAGTCCCGGAGCACCGCGGTCAGGTGCAGCAGGACGGCGTCGCCGGCCTCGTGGCCGTGGGCGTCGTTGACGCCCTTCAGGTGGTCGACGTCGAACATCATGACGCTGAGGTCGGAGCCGTAGCGTTCAGCGCGGCTGATTTCTCGGTCGAGGGCCTCTTCGAGGGCCCGCCGATTGGCCAGGCCCGTCAGCGGGTCGGCCCGGGCGCGGCGTTCGGCCTCGCGGTAGAGCTCGATGTTCATCAGGCTGGCGCCGATCAGTTCGGCCAGGCTCTCGACGGCCGGCAGATCGATCTCGGCGTCGAACGGCCGCCCGTCCGCCTTGTCCGCCAGGTTCAGCACGCCGCGCACCCGGCCCCCGCCCATCAGCGGCGCGATCAGGCACGAGCCGGTGGCGTACTCCGAGGCGTAGTCGCGGTCGATGGCCACGGCCTCGGCCTTCTCGAACTGGCTGAACTCGCCGATCAGCATCAGCTCCTGCCGCGCCACCGCCACCGCCATCGGGCTCCGCGGATTGTCCCGCAGCGAGATGCGTTCGGCAATCGACCGCGGGTGCGTGTGGCCCTGGAGCACCAAGTGGTCCGTCGCCGCGTCGTACAGGTACAGGCTGGTCCGCTGGGCCTCGACCAGGTCCGGCACCCGCGCCAGCACCGTCTGGATGAGCCGGTCGTAGTCCAGGGCGTTGATCTCGTGCGCCAGGCGCGCCGCGCGGCCCAGCCGCTTCAGCGCCGCGTCCAGCCGCCCCCGCTGGGCGTCCAGCACCTCCGCCTGGGTCTCCACCTGGGCCACGCGGGCGGCCAGGGCGTCGTTCCGGGCGGCCAGGTCGTCGACGCGCCGGCCCAGCCGCTCCAGGGCCGCCGTCTTCTGGATGCTCCGCACCCAGCACGCCATCCGGTGGGCCAGCGAGAGGGGCGGGGTGTCGGCGGCCACGAGGTCGTACGCCTGGCGCTGCGAGTCCGGGTCCAGGTCGGCCAGCGCCTCGGCCGTGCCGATGAAGACGGTCCGCTCGACGGCCTCCGGCGCGAGGTCCGGCCCGGGGAGGCCGTCGGCCAGGTCCAGGGCCACCAGCGCCGCCGTGTCCCACGCGTCCGCGGGCCGCGCGTCGCGCACCTGGAGGTCGATCTCCGGCGGGGCCTGCGCGGCCTGCCAGGCGGCGCGCACCGCCTCGTCTCGCGTGCACAGGAGCACGGTCAGGCGGCCGGCGGCGTGGTGGGCCTCCAGGGCGCGGAACGGGTCCGGGTCACTCATCGCGGAAGGGAGTGTATCGCGACCACGGGCGCCGGGCAACCGCAATCGTCGCGCCGGCCCTTGCGGTACGGACCCGGTCTCCCTGGCGGGGGCGTGGCGGGTGCCGCGCGGCACGTTACCGGTCCGGCACCCAGCGGCGGCCTTTCCACTCGGGGTACTTCCTGCCCGCTTCGGAGAGGTCGTCCATGTCGCTGAGGTCGCCGCCCCAGGTGTTGACCTCGCTCTGGACGCTACTCCAGGTCCGGGTCGTCAGCGCCATCTGCGCGGGCGTGAAGTGCTTCACGCTGCCGTCCATGCACGAGACGTACCCGCCGTTCTGGTGCCGCGTCGTGATCTGCGGGTTTGACGTGCTGATGGCGCAGTCGTCGAACGTCCCGGAGCCGGTGACGCTTTCCTCGACGAACAGGAAGTGGGTCGGGCCGAAGTCGGTCAGGCGCCGCGGCTGGGAAGACGGGGGGTCGGTCCACGCGTGGCCGTTCATCATGTAGCTGGAGAGGACGCGCGGCCGGTCGCCGGCACTGCCGCCCTGCGACGGGTGCGTCTGGTCGTCGCGGAGGGACACCCAGTAGACGGCGTTCTCCGTGAACCGCTCCAGGGCCCAGGTCTCCTTGTGGACCGGGCAGAGGAAGATCTCCGGGTCGCCCACGAGCTTCATGTCGGCGTACACGCCCTCGTTCACCACGCCTTGCGCCCCGGTGCTCCCGGCGCACCAGTTCTTGGTGTAACCGGCTTGGCCCGCCAGGCCGGGGGGCGGCAGGAACGAGTCGTTCAGGTTCGCGTAGTTGATGGCCGCCATCGCCAACTGCTTCATGTTGTTCTGGCAGTGGTGCCGCAGGGCGTTCTCCGTGGCCGCGGTGATGCCCGTATAGAGTAACCCCGCCAGGATGCCGATGATCGTCACCACGATCAGGAGTTCGATCAGCGTAAAGCCGCGCCGTCTCACGGGTCTTCCTTTCCGGGCGTCCACACTCCGTTCCCCGCCCATTATAGGCCCGTCTGGGGTGTCTCGTAAGGGAAATAGCCGGGGAAGGGGCGCCGGCCGCCCCCCGCCGTTCCGTCGCGTCACGGCAGGCGCCGCTGGAGGTCCTTCAGCGCCCGCTGGGCGGCCTTCCGGACCCGCTCCTCGGTGTCGCCCTCGGCGGCCTTGCGAAGGGGCTCGACCGCCGCCGGTCCGCCCAGCGGGCCGAGGGCCTTGGCGGCCCGCTCGCGGACGCCCCGGTTCGGGTGCCTGAGCAGGGCCGCCAGCGTGTCGGCGGCCTGCGTCACCCCCAGGGCGGCCAGGGCCTCGCTGGCCTCCATGACGACACCGGCATCCTCGTCGGCCAGGCCGGCCACCAGCGGCGCCGCCGCCCGGTCGGCCCCCAGCCGCCCGAGCGCCCGGGCCGCCGCACGCCGCAGCTCCGCCGACTCCGCCTTCAGCAGGTCGATGAGCGGGTCGACCGCGGCCGCGACGCCCCGGTCGCCGAGGACGCGGGCCAGGTCGTGGCGGCGCGGGACGGTGGGGTCCTCGAGGGCCGTCACCAGGGCCGCCGCCGCGGCCTCGTCGTTGCGGCGGGCCAAGGCGCCGGCCACGTCCCGCGTGTATCCGTACGCCGGGTCGCGGAGCATCGCCACGAGGGCCCCGAACGCCGCCGCCTCGTCCCGCCGCCCGATGGCCGCGAGCGCCGCCTGCCGCGTCCGGCCGTCCCGCTCGGTCGCCAGGCCCCGCAGCGCCGCGAGCGCCTCCGGGCCCGGGATGCGGCCCAGCGCCGCGGCGGCCGCCTCCGTCAGGCCCCGGTCGTCACGGTGCGCGGCCTCGGCCAGGGCCTCGATGGCCCGGGGGTCGGCCAGGCGGCTCAGGGCATCGGCCGCCGACGTGGCCAGCCCGGCCGCCCGGCTCTCCAGCAGGCCGACCAGGACCTCCACCACGGCGGGGTCGTCGAAGCCGCCGAGGGCCTCGGCGGCGGCGCGGCAGACGAGAGGGTCGGGGTCCTGGAGGCGGGTCTCCAGCGGGGCGATCGCCCGGGCGTCGCCGTACCGCGCGAGCGCCTCGGCGGCGCACTGCCGCACGTACGACGCCTCGTCCGCCAGGGCCGCGATCAGCGGCTCCACGGCCTGCGACGACCGGTTGTGGCCCAGGGCCCGGGCCGCTTCGCCGCGCACCGCCCACTCGGGGTCCGCCAGGCGCGCCAGCAGCGGCTCGACCGCCCGCGGACTCGCCAGGTACTGGAGCTCCATGCAGGCGAACTGGCGGGTCTCCCACGCCTCGGCCTCCAGCTGGCCGAGCAGGGCGTCGACCTTCATCGCCTCCCAGAGGCGGACCATCGCCAGCGCCGCCGCGCGACGCACCTCCGGGTCCGGGTCGGTCTCCGCGACGGGCCGCAGCCGGTCGAGCGTCGCCGCGTCGCCGCCCCGGGCCAGGGCCTCGATCGCCTCGATCCGCTCGGCCGCCCGCGGGGCTTCCAGGCCGGCGGCCGGGCCGCGCGCCGGCGGCGGGACGGGGGCGGTGCCGGGCGGCGGGCTCTCGGTGGCGTTGCACCCGGCGGTGAAGGCGGCAGCCAGGAAGGCGGCAAGCAGACGGGGCATGGGCGGTTCCCTCGGATGACGGCGGAGGTGCGCGGGCACCCGTCCTTTATACCCCATCGCCGCCGCCGGGGAACCCGAAATCTGCCGCGCGCCGCGCCCCCGCCTCGGGCGCCGCCGCGCGGTTTCCGCCCTTGACGCGGCCCGCCCCGGCGCGAAGTATTTAGGAAGGTGACAACGGGAATGCACCTGCCGTCGGTCGCCTCCCCGCCACACAGGCAGGAGATATGCCATGAAAGCCTTGAACGTCATCACGTTGGCCCTGCTGATCGTCGGGGCGCTGAACTGGGGCCTGGTCGGCATCTTTGGCTGGGACCTGGTGGCGGCCCTCTTTGGCGACATGAGCGCCCTTAGCCGCACCGTGTACATCCTGGTGGCCGCGAGCGCCCTCTTCCAGATCACCCGGCTGCCGCAGCTCTACACCTGCTACACGGGCCATCGCACGCCCCTGACGCGCAGGATGCCCGCGCCCGTGACGAACACGTAATCCCCCGTCCCCGCCAGGCGGCCGGCCCGCGCCGGCCCGCGGGGACTACGGTGCACCCGACGGGCGGGGCCTTCCCCGGCCCCGCCCGATCCTTCTGCCCTGCAAGGGGTCAGGTGCGCCGGTACGCCGCGGTTCGGCCGCACGGGCCGGGCCGGCCCAAACGAAAAATCTCGCTGGGCCATTGACCCGGCGGTGGGGGCGGGGTGACGATGGGTACTGGCGCGACCTATCCGAGACCGGCCGGTTTCGCGCCCCGGCCAGGCAGGAGGCGAGCCCATGAAAGCTGTCAACCTTGTCACGCTGATACTGCTGATCGTCGGGGGTCTGAACTGGGGCCTCGTGGGCGTGTTCGGTTTCGACCTGGTGGCGGCCCTCTTCGGGGAGATGAGCGTCGTCGCCCGCATCGTGTACACGTTGGTCGGCCTCTGTGCGGTGGTCCAGATCGTCCTGTTGTCCCGGTGCTGTGCGGGCCGCTCGACGTCCGCCACGGATCCAGCCGCGGCGCCGCAGCACTGAGCGCCCGGGTCCGGCGGACCCGCGCGTGCCGCCCTTGGCGGAATCTGCGCCTTCGGTGCGCCCCGGCCCCCCTTGGGCCGGGGCTTCCGTGCCACGGAAAGGCTCGGCGCGGCCCCGACGGGCGAACGGCGCTTGACAGCCCCGCCGCGCGCCGTCTACTGTGGGGCGGGGCAGGTCACGTCGCGTACCCCCGAGGGAGACGGCTGCGCATGGTGCAGATCAGGGACTGTCCGCCGGAGGCGCTCTCGGCCCTGCTCGAGGCCAGCCAGGCGATCAACTCGGCCCAGGGCCTGGACGAGACGCTCCAGGCCATCGCCAAGGCCGCGGCCGGCGTCATGCGGGCCGAGGCCGCCAGCGTCATCATGCTGGACCCGGCCCGGGAAAAGCAGGTGTTCCGGGCGGCCCACGGGGGCGCCGCCGACCAGCTTCTGGGCGTCGAGTACCCCGCCGGCGAGGGCATCTCCGGCCGCGTCCTCAACCGCGGGCGGGCCGAGATCGCCAACGACGTCGCCACCGACGCCAGCCACCACAAGGGCATCGACGCGCGGAGCGGATTCACGACGCGCAGCCTCATTGCCGCCCCCCTCATCAACCGCGGCCGACGCCTCGGCGTCGTCGAGGTGCTGAACCCGATCGACGGGGGCCGGTTCGGCGAGGCCGAGCGCGGCCTGTGCGAGGTCTTCGCCAACCTGGCCGCCGTCGCGACCGCCAATGCCCAGCTCCTCGACCGCCTCGACCGCGAGAACCAGGGCCTGAAAGACACCCTCGCCGCCCGGCGCGACCTGGTCGGGGCCAGCCCCGGCATCGAACGCGTCCGGGGTCTGATCGACCGCGTCGCCCCCAGCCGCTCCACCGTCCTCCTCCTCGGCGAAACGGGCACCGGCAAGGAACTGGCCGCCGAGATGATCCACGCCCGGTCGCCCCGGGCCGAGCGGCCGTTCGTCGCCGTCAGCTGCGCGAGCCTCCCGGAGACGCTCCTCGAAAGCGAACTCTTCGGCCACGAGGCCGGCGCCTTCACCGGCGCCGTCAAACGCCGCATCGGCCGATTCGAACTCGCCGACGGCGGCACCCTGTTCCTGGACGAGATCGCGGAACTGCCCCTGAACGTCCAGGTCAAGCTCCTCCGCGTCCTCCAGGAACGGGCCATCTCGCGCCTCGGCAGTTCCCAGACCCTCGGCGTGGACGTGCGGATTCTGGCGGCCACGAACCGGGACCTGACCAAGGAGATCGAGGCGGGCCGCTTCCGCCAGGACCTCTTCTACCGGCTCAACGTCTTCCCGATCCTCATGCCGCCGCTCCGCGACCGGCCGGACGACGTGCCCCTGCTGGCCGAGGCCCTCCTCGGCCGCGTGGCCGCCGAGGTCCAGGTCCCCACGCCGGCCCTGTCGCCTCAGGCCCTCGCCCGCCTCCAGGCGTACGATTTCCCGGGCAACGTCCGCGAGCTCCAGAATATCCTGGAACGGGCCTGCCTGCTGGCGGCCCAGCCGGGCGGCGAGGCCGGCGTCATCGGCGCCGAGCATCTGCCGCGCAACCTCCTTGCCGGGGTCGCCGCCGAGGGCGAGGCCCCGGCGTCCCGGCTGGAAGGCCAGGAACGGGCCCTCATCCTGGAGGCCCTGGAAGCCCAGCGGTGGAACCAGACGCAGGCGGCCCGGACGCTGGGCATCAATCGGGACGCCCTGCGGTACAGGATGAAGAAGTACGGCCTCCGGCGTCCGCGGAGATGACCCACCCCCACCACTTGGATGGGAACAGAGTTCCCACTTTCTGCCGCATGGTCGCGCCCGCCGGCCGCGCTGCCGAAAATCCGTAAGCCCTTTTCCCGCAAGGTCTTACGTGCGTATTCCGCCCCGATTCCGCCCCGTCCCGCGCGATTGGCACGCCGTCTGCCCTGTATGCGGCGACGGACGGTGCCGATGGCCGCGGGACCCGAGGGGTTCTCGCGGCCCCGGCCCCCACGCGAGGCGGGTCCTATGACCGGTTGAAGGGCTTTGCGCGGCGAACGCACTCCCGTAAGGGTACGGGGTGTGCTTGGGCCTCGAATGCCCGCACAGCGGGCTCTGTAACCGGAATAGAGGCCTACCGTGTCGCGGGCACTCCCGTAAGGGTACGGGGTGTGCTTGGGCCTCGAATGCCCGCACAGCGGGC
>CAYNLG010000002.1:0-12695 GCA_964397995.1 uncultured Anaerolineales bacterium | reverse complement strand
GTGTCGCGGGCACTCCCGTAAGGGTACGGGGTGTGCTTGGGCCTCGAATGCCCGCCAGGCGGTGATTGCCGAAGAAACCCGCTCCCGGCGAAGGTAGCGGCTGCCCGGGTCTGTGGCCCGACAAGCTTGCCCGTGTTTGCGTTGCGGCGGCCTTGGGGTGCCCGGCCCCCCCCCGGGGCGCCCCGAGGCCGGCCTCTTGTCGTTTGCCTCTTGCCCCCACCGGGGATGTCTTCTCCCCGCCTGCCGTTCTCACCCAGTCACGTAGTCACCTGAAAAAACACCCCCGCCCGTTGCCGGACGAGGGTGTGTGGGTCTTGCTCTGGGGGCCGGGCTTTAGGCCTCCATGTGCCGGACGTTCTCGGCCTTGGGGCCCTTGGGACCGTCGGTCACGTCGAACTCGACCTCGTCGCCCTCTGCCAACGTCTTGAAACCACCGCCGGCAATCCCGGAGTAGTGCACGAACACGTCCGGACCGCCGTCCTGTTCAATGAACCCGAAGCCCTTCTGCTCATTGAACCACTTCACCTTACCGTGCGCCATACTGAACTGCTCCTTGCGTCTCGTCTTCCCGGTCTGAGTTTCAGGTCCATCGGTCCGCCCCGGGAAGTGCAGCGAGACGAATGGCCGAGAGCCGCATTCCGCGCGACCCGCCTCCCGAGACCGCCCTCCGCTGATGCGTTCAGCGGCTGGGAGGGCTTTCTAAGAAAATAGAATACCCCGCACTCGGGTGAAAGTCAAATGCGGAAACCGTGTATGGCGCATGAATCCCCTTGGCCGCGTCCCGCCTTGCGCAGGCGGGGGCGCCCCGCGTACAAGACCCTGAGCCCCGGCCGGCCCGACCGCCGGCCCAGCCAAAGGAGCGTCATGCCTATCATCCGAACCGTGCTCGCGAGCCTGGCGGCCGTGCTGGCCCTCGGCATCCTCCCGGCGGCGGCCGCTCCGGCCGCGGCGGGCGACCAGGCCAAGGCCCACCAAGGCGACTGGCCCGCCGACGCCCAGACCGGCTTCCAGAAGAACGTCCACGTCGAGGTCATGAAGGAGCATCCCCGGGCCCTCTTCCACCTCTCGGTGCCCAAGGACTACACGCCCGAGAAGGCCTGGCCGCTGTTCATCCTGTTGCATGGGTCCAACGCGGACGCGGGGAACATGGTCCCGTTCTTCCGGCGCGGCCTGGAGGAGAAGGGGGTCATCAGCGTCTACCCGCAGTCGCTGACGAAGCAGATGCTGGCCTGGAACTACCCGCACGAGATGGCCAACATGATCCAGATCATCCGCCAGCTCGGCAAGACCTACCGGATCGACGACCGGCGGATCTACCTGGCGGGCCACTCGATGGGCGGCGGGGGCGCGTGGTGCCAGGGGGCGGTCCTCCGCGACCTCTGGGCCGGCATCGGCCCCCTCTCCGGCTGGTACGCCGCCACGCCGCGCCCCGACGCCCGCCGCTACCTCGGCCTGCCCATCTACTTCATTCACGGGGCCAAGGACAAGAACGTGCCGGTCCAACTCTCGCGGATGGCCGATGCCGACCTCAAGAAACTCGGCCACAAGGACTACGTCTACGTCGAGCTGGAGAAGGCGGGCCACGGCGTCTTCGACCCGTGGAAGACGGTCGGCGCGCCGGAGCTCGGCAAGATGGTGGCCTGGCTGCTTGCACACAAGCGGCCGGCGCCGGCGAACCTGGCGGCCGCGACGGCGTCTCTGGCCGCCTGGGGCAAACAGTTCGGCTGGACGCCCACCGGCACGCCCGTCGGGGCGTACCGCGAGTAGCGCGCGGGGCATGCGGCCGAGACCCAATACATCACCTACCCCTGTATGCCGCGCTCCAGCGACCTGCCGCCCTGGTGGGGCGTGGTGACGCGGCGGCACACGTACGTGCGGTCGCCGGGGGGGCCGACGTGGCGCGCGAGTTGGACGCCGCCGTCTCGGCCTGGCAAGCGCAGACGGGCGACCGCCAGGAACCGCCGGAGGCGCTGGCCGGCCGCCTGATGCCCGGCCACCGGGACTGCCACGCGCCGCAGTATACGGGCGAGCGGGGGCGCGCGGCCCGGAAGGACCCGTCGCTGCGGCGGGTCCGGCCGCCGGGGCTGGGCATCTGAGCCGCGCGGCGCGCGGCAACAGGAGGTCGCGATGAAAAGCCACCGCAAGGAACTGTGGATGGAGGTGCCCGCGCGGCGGGGCCTCGTCAACATCACGCCCCAGGTCGAGGCGGCCCTGGCCGAGAGCGGCGTGACCGAGGGGCTGGTTCTGGTCAATGCGATGCACATCACCGCGAGCGTCTTCATCAACGATGACGAGCCGGGGCTGCACCACGACTTCGAGGTGTGGCTGGAGGGGCTCGCGCCGGAGAAGCCGTACGACCGGTACCGGCACAACGGGCACGAGGACAACGCCGACGCCCACCTGAAACGCTCGGTCATGGGCCGCGAGGTCGTCGTCGCCGTGACGGAGGGGCGGCTGGACTTCGGGCCGTGGGAACAGATTTTCTACGGCGAGTTCGACGGGAAGCGCCGGAAGCGGGTGCTGGTGAAGGTGATCGGGGAGTAGGGCGGGTCGGTCACGTCTTCAGGTCGTACGCCTCGGCGGTGATGACGTGTTTCAGCGGCTCGCCGGCGGCGAAGCGCTCCAGGTTCTCCGCCGCGAACGGCGGCAACGTCCGGATGCGGACCCGGTGGGCCCCCTCCGCCCGGTTCGCCCCCAGGCCCGCCTTGTGGTGGGTCAGGATCACCCCGTCCAGGCCCGCCAGCGGCGAGCCTGGCCAGTTGCTCTCGTTCTCGATGACATCGAGGCCCGCGAGCAGGCGTCCCGCGGCCACACGCGCGGCCAGCGCCGCCTCGTCCACCACCGCCCCGCGGGCCGTGTTGACGAGGATGCCGCCCCGCGGCAACCGGTCCAGCAGCGCGCCCGTCACGCTGCCGCGCGTCTCGTCGTTCAGCCCGCAGTGCAGGCTCACCGCCTGGCAGGTGGCAAAGAGGTCCTCGAGGGAGTCGCATCGGCGGACCCAGTCCGGCAGGTCCGCCGTGTGCGGGTCGTAGGCCGCCACCCGCGCCCGGAACGGGCGCAGCAGCGCCGCCGTGTGCCGCCCGATCGGGCCGAAACCGTACAGGCCGACATCCAGGCCCCAGAGCGACGCGCGGTAGTCCTGGTAGACGGGCTCGTGGTCGCGGCCGCGGCAACAGGCGTCCAGGGCGGGGAGCTGCTTGACGAGGGCCAGGAGCAGGGCCATCGCCCCCTCGGCGATGTGCCAGACGTTGTCGCCCCAGTTCGTTACCACGAGGCCCGCTTCGATCAGCCGCTTCGACACCAGGTACCGCACCGTCCCGCGGGTGTGGCAGAGCCAGCGGAGGCGGCCGAAGTCCTCGGCCAGGGCCTCGGGGAGACGCGGCGACTGGCGGCCGGTAACGACGGCGTCCACCTCGCGAAGCCGCACCACGAGCAGCTCCGGCGGCCACGCGCGGAAGTCGCTATAATCGATCACCTCGTACGCCTCGGGAATCCGCTCCAGCGACTCGGGGGCCCGGAGGCCCTCGTCTTCGGCAAGGATGGCCAGCGTCGGCACGGCATCGGCTCCTGGGTCTGGTGTCCCCCGGTTCGTCAAACGCGGTAAAGGGCCGACTCTAGCCCGCGGCGGGCCCGGGGGCAAGGGCCAAGGGCCCGCCGCGATGCGAAATCGGCTTGACGCCCGCCCCGGGGCCTTGTAGCCTTGAGAAGAGCGCCCGTGGATGCCCGGACGGCCGGGCCCGCGGGCGAACCGCTTGGACGCGGCCAGGCCGCGCCGTGCCTGAAACGCGAACCGGACGCCGCATGATCGACCTGCACACGCATACGCTGCTCTCGGACGGGGCGCTGATCCCGACGGAGCTCGCGCGGCGTGCGGAGGTGACCGGCTACCGCGTGCTCGGCATGGCCGACCACGTCGACACGGTGCTCGTCGAGACCGTCGTCCCGGCGCTGGTCCGGGTCGCCGAGGACCTGGCCCCGGTGATGGAGCTGGCGATTTTGCCGGGGGCCGAGGTGACGCACGTGCGGCCGGAGCAGATGGCCCGCGTCGTCGCCCGGGCCCGCGAGCTCGGCGCGCGGTTCGTCATCGTCCATGGCGAGACGCTGGCCGAGCCGGTGATCGCCGGGACGAACCGGGCGGCCATCGAGGCCGGGTGCGACATCCTGGCCCACCCGGGCCTGCTGAGCGAGGCGGACGCGGCTCTGGCGGCCGAGCGGCACGTGGCCCTGGAGATCAGCGGCCGCAAGGGCCACTCGCTCGCCAACGGCCACGTCGCGGCGCTGGCGCGCCGCGTCGGCGCCCGCGTGCTCTTCGGCTCCGATGCGCACGAGCCGGGCGACCTGCGGCCGCGCGACGACGCCGAACGCGTCCTCGCCGGGGCGGGCCTGACGGCCGATGAGATCGGCGACGCGTTCGAGGCGGTCGAGGCGGTCGCCCGACGCGCCGCCAAGGCAAACACCGAATCAGGACGGGCCATCGCATGAGAACGTGGCAACGGATAGCACGGCTGATCCGACCGGCCATCGGGCTGCCGGCGCTGGCGGCCCTGGCGCTGGCGGGGGCCGTTGTGCTGGCCCTCGGCTGCAACCCCGAGCAGCAGCGCCTCGACGAGGCCGGGCCCGCCGCCGGCTCCCATGTCGCCGACGTCCCCGTGCCGGCCGGCTTCCGCTTCAACGCCAAGGAATCGTACGACCGCTCGACGGGCGGGTTCCGCCTCGTCAGCCACCTCTACGAGGGCGGCGCCAAGGTCCGCGACGTGACCGAGTTCTACCGCCGCGCCATGCCCGCCGCCGGCTGGGAAACGGTCCAGGAGAGCTTCGAGTACGGCAAGCAGCGCATGGTCTTCCGCAAGGGCGAAGAGACCGCCTACGTCAGCGTCTGGGACGACTGGGGCACCAAGGTGCTCATCCAGATCTTCCCCACGGGCCGCACCCCGGCCTAGAAGGCATGCCATGAAGAGCAGCCACCGGCACGACCTCGAGACCAACGAACTGGCCGACGCCCTCGGCCGCCTCATCACCCGCCTGAAGCCGCACGCCAACGCGGTGTTGACGGTGGCGGCGGTGGTGGCGCTGGGGCTGGCCGTCCTGCTCGCCCTGGTCAACTGGGGGGTTCTCGGCGGTCCGAGCCAGGCCGCCCTGGCCTTCACCGAGGCGCGGCTGTCGCCGGGCGTGACGGGGGTGCGCGGCTTCGTGGCGGACCACGGGGGGTCGAAGCGCGGCCGGGTGGCCAAGTTGATCCTGGCCGACCGCCTCCTGATGGCCGCCGTCGCCCGGGCCGACGCCGACGGCAACCCCGTCAGTGAGTCGCAGGCCACGGCCTACCTGGCCGAGGCCGCCACCCTCGCCCAGGAGGTGAGCGCCGCCTCGGAGGACCTGCGCCCCCTGGCCGAGGTCAAGGCCGCCCTCGTCATGATCCAGCAGGGCGACCTGGCGGGCGGCAAGGCGAAGCTGGAGGCCGTCGGCTCGACGTACCCGACGAGCGCGGCCGCGACCGCCGCGACGGCCCACCTGGAGGACCTGGCGGGGTACGAGCCGGTGGCGTTCTCGGACGAGCCGCTGGACTTCGGCGGCGAGGCCGAGGTGCCGTCTCCCGAGGTCGCGCCCGCGCCGGAGACCGAGGCGGGCGAAGGCGAGCCGTCGTCCGAACCGGCGGCCGAGGCGCCCGCGCCGCAGCCGGAGACGCCCGAGACTGAGACCGACACGCCCGACGAGCCGGCGGCAAGTCCGCCCGTCCCGAAGGGCTGACGCCGCACGCCGCACCTGAGCGAACGCAATCCGACAATCGAGAACCCGCGCCCCACACGAGGACAAGGAGCCGCAGATGGCAGATCTGGCCGCAATGGCGGAGGCCCTGGAACGAGGTGACCGGGACACGGTCGTGACGCTCGTGAAGGAGGCGCTCGACGAGGGCGTCGCCGCCTCGACGATCCTGGACGACGGCCTCGTCGTCGGCATGGACAGCATCGGCAAGAAGTTCAAGGCCAACGAGGTCTACGTGCCGGAGGTGCTGATCGCGGCCCGCGCGATGGCCGGCGGTATGGAGGTGCTGGAGCCGGTGCTGGCCGAGAGTGGCGCGAAGCCGCGCGGCCGGATCATCATCGGCACGGTCAAGCAGGACCTCCACGACATCGGCAAGAACCTCGTCGCGATGATGCTGAAGGGCGGGGGGTTCCACGTCGAGGACCTCGGCGTCGACGTCGCCCCGGAGGCCTTCGTCGCCGCCGTCAAGGAGAAGGGCGCCGACGTCATCGCCCTCTCGGCCCTCCTGACGACCACCATGCCCAACATGCAGGCCGTCATCGACGCCCTCAAGGCCGACGGCATCCAGGTCAAGGTCATCATCGGCGGCGCGCCCGTGACCCAGGAATATGCCGACAAGATCGGCGCGGACGGGTACGCGGCGGACGCGGCCAGCGCGGTGGACCTCGCCCGCGACCTGATCCCCGCCTGAGGCGGGACCCGAGCCGACGTGAAGGACCCGCCCCAGGTCGACGGCGCGCTGCCGGAGGACCAGCTCCCTCCGCGCGAGCTGGCCACCCTCGAGATCACCCTCCAGAGTGAGCCCTCCGAGCCGCGCCTCGACCGCTTCCTCGCCCAACGCTGGGCCCAGCACTCCCGCGCCGCCTACCAGAAGCTCATCAAGGCCGGCCGCGTCCGCGTCAACGGCACCTCCGTCACCAAGCCCTCCGCCGAGCTCCACCAGGGCGACCACCTCCACGTCACCCTGATGAAACGCAAGCCCCTCGGCATCGTCCCGGAGCCCATCCCCATCGACGTCCTCTACGAGGACGACGACTTCCTCGCCGTCAACAAGGCCCCGGGCATCCTGGTGCATCCCGCGCGCGGCAACCCGCACGGGACGCTCGTCAACGCGGTCGCCCACCACGCCGAGCGCCTCTCGACGGGCGGCGACCCGTACCGCCCGGGCGTCATCCACCGCCTCGACCGTGACACCAGCGGCGTCATCCTCTTTGCCAAGCACGACGACGCCCACCTGGCCCTGGCGCGCCAGTGGGAGGCCCGGACCGTCCGCAAACAGTACGTCGCCCTCGTCGAGGGCGTGCCGCAACTCGACGCCGACGTCGTCGACCAGCCCCTCGGCAAGGACCCGAAGGTCCGCGAGCGGTACGCCGTCCGCCGCGACGGCAAGGCCGCCCACAGCCAGTACGAGGTCGTCGAGCGGTTCCACGGTTTCGCCCTCGTCCACGTCTGGCCCAAGACCGGCCGCACCCACCAGATCCGCATCCACATGGCCCACGTCGGGCACGCCGTCGTGGCCGACCGGATGTACGGGAGCGGCCGGCGCCTGACGCTGCGCCAGGTGGCCGGCGACGCCCTCCCGGCCGACGAGGCCGACGAGGTCCTCATCGACCGCCAGGCCCTCCATGCCGCCGCCCTCGAGCTCCGCCACCCCTCGACGGGCGAGCCGATGCGCCTGGAGGCGCCCCTGCCGAAAGACATGCGCCGGACGCTGGAGGCCCTCCGCCACTGGCGCGCCGCCGGCCGGACGTAGGGCCGCCGGAAAACCCGTGCATCCCCGCCCCCGGCGCGGTTCAACAGGGCGGCCCCGCGCCCCCGAACCCGAAAGGACCCCCGTGGCCACACCCGACCGACCCAACATCCTCTTCATCCTCACCGACGACCAGGGCGCCTGGGCCCTCGGCTGCGCCGGCACCCCGGAACTCCGCACGCCCCACCTCGACCGCCTGGCCGCCGAGGGCACGCGCTTCACCCACGCCTTCTGCGCCTCGCCCGTCTGCTCCCCCGCCAGGGCCTCGCTCCTGACCGGCCGCATCCCCTCCCAGCACGGCGTCCACGACTGGCTCCGCGCGGGCAACTCCGTCATCGAGGAACCCAAAGGCGGCCGCCTCACGCGCTACCTCGACGGCCTGAGCGGCTATACCGACCTCCTGGCCGACGCCGGCTGGGCGTGCGGCCTGAGCGGCAAGTGGCACCTCGGCGACGCCCACCATCCCCAGAAGGGCTTCACCTGGTGGAACGTCCACGCCAAGGGCGGCGGGCCGTACTACGGGGCCCCGATGGTGCGCGGCCCGGAGGTCTACGACGAACCGCGCTACGTCACCGACGTCATCATCGACCACGCACTCGAATATCTCGAAGCCCACGATCCCGCCGCCGGCCCCTTCTACCTCGGCGTCCACACCACCGCCCCCCACAGCCCCTGGAACCGCGACAATCACCCCGCCGAGACCTGGGACGCCTACCGCCGCGACTGCCCCTTCGCCTCCGTGCCCGACGTGCCGCTCCACCCGTGGCAGGTGGCGTCCGCCCCGTGCGGCACCGACCCGGAACGCCGCCGCGACGTCCTCGCCGGCTACTTCGCCGCCGTCACCGAGATGGACCGCAACGTCGGCCGTCTCCTCGATTGGCTCGACGCCCAGCGCCTCCGCGAGGAAACGCTCGTCCTCTTCACCAGCGACAACGGCATGAACATGGGCCACCACGGCGTCTACGGCAAGGGCAACGGCACCTTCCCGCTCAACATGTACGACACCTCCGTCAAGGTCCCGCTCCTGGCCAGCCACCCCGGCCGCGTCCCCGCCGGCCGCGTCTGCCAGGCCATGGTCAGCCATTACGACGTGCGGCCGACGCTGCTGGAGTACGTGGGCGTGGCCGACCCGGAGGCCGACGCCCTCCCGGGCGCGAGCTTCGCGGGCGTCCTGGCGGGCGGTGCCCCGCCCGACGACGCCGACGTCGTCGTCCATGACGAGTACGGCCCCGTCCGCATGGTCCGAACCCGCTCGTGGAAGTACGTCCATCGGTACCCCTACGGGCCGCACGAGTTGTATAACCTGGAGGCCGACCCCGACGAGACCGCGAACCTCGTCGATGACGCCCCCCACGAACCGACGCGCCGCGACCTCAAGGCCCGGCTCGACCGCTGGGCCGACCGCTGGGTCGACCCGCGCCGCGACGGCGCCCGCGAGCCTGTCACCGGGGCGGGCCAGACGGGCCTGTGCGGCCCGGCCGCCGACGGCGAGACCAACTTCTGGCCGCGGCCCCGGCCCGTAATCGCCGAGGGCGGCCAGGCGTGACGACCGTGCCGCCGGCCGCCTGAAAGGAGGCCCCATGCCCGACCGCCCGACCGCCGTCGGCCTCGACCTGGGCTCGCGCCTGACCAAGATCGTCCGCCTCGAAGGCACCACCGTCACCGACGCCGAGGTCTTCGACACCGGCCACGCCCCGGCCGCCCACGTCCTGCGGGCGCTGGAGACCCTCCAGGCCGACACCGTCGTCGCCACCGGCTACGGCCGCGGCCTGGCCGAGTCGAAGCGGCCTGTCCGGACCGTCACCGAAATCCGCGCCGCCGCCCGGGCTGCCCGCCTGCTCGACCCCGAGGCCGCGAGCGTCCTGGACGTGGGCGGCCAGGATACGAAGGCCATCGAGCTGGTGGCCGGAGGCTTCGGCCGCTTCGAGATGAACCAGCGGTGCGCCGCCGGCACCGGCCGCTTCCTCGAGGTCATGGCCCGGGCCCTGGACCTCGGCCTGGACGAGCTGGGCCCGGCCGCCCTGGAGGCCGACGCCCCCGTCGCCCTCGACAGCGTGTGCACGGTCTTCGCCGAGTCCGAGGTGGTCTCCCTGGTGGCCCGGGGCGAGGACCGCCGCCGCATCGCCTGGGGCCTCCACGTCGCCACCGCCCGCCGCATCGCCGCCCTCGCGAGCCGCATCGATCTGGGCGGCCGGACGCTGCTGATCGGCGGCGTCGCGCGCAACCCGGCCATGGTCAAGGCCCTCAGGGAGGAACTGCCGACGGAACTGGTCGTCCCGGACCGCCCCGTCTTCGCCGTCGCCACCGGCGCGGCCCTGCTGGGCCTGGACCTGCTGGCGTAACGGCCGTTGCTCTGCCGCCGCTGTGGCGGCGCCCGTGCCCGGCGCCACACACTGCCGGGGGCAAACCGCCGCAGTCCAGACGCGTCCTCGCGTGGCGAGGCGTCTATGCAACCCCCCCTCTCTGTAGGCTCGGTGGCGCCGGCGCGTCACGCATGTCCATGAGAGGCGCCCCTGGGGCGGGGGGAGGCGTCGTCCCTCGGCGCCTCGCGTCCCCCGCGCCCCCCGCACCCCTGCCGCGCCCCCGCGCGGGGCCTCGGCACCCCGCCCTGAGCCGGCGGAACAAAAACGAGGGCAAAAAAGAGACAAAACGGGCAAAAAGAAGTCAGAAAGGCCACAAAAGGAGGGCCAAAGAGGGCAAAGTGCCGACCAAAAAAAGGGCCAGAAAAGGACAAGAAAGGGCAAAAAAAGGCAGAAAAAGGGCCGAAATCGCAAGGTTTTGACGCACGACGGGGCGCGCCCACCAGGCTTTCCGGACCCCGCCGGACCCCCCGATTTCCCTCTCTGGACGGTGGGTTCGTGAAGAAAATCCCGAATAGCGCCTTGATTCGCGCCGCGGTTTGGTTATACTCCTTGTGAATCGCGTAACAGCGTGAAGGCGGTAACGCAAGGAGAATGGGATGGCGGTCACAAACGGCCGCGCCGTGTCCGAAAAGACCATCGGCCGCCTCAGTCTCTACAGGCGGCTCCTGAACGTCCTCCGCGACGAGGGCACGACCAGCGTCTATTCCCACGAACTCGCCGCCCTGGCCGGCGTCACGGCCGCCCAGGTCCGACGCGACCTTATGGGCGTGGCTGCCAGCGGCAGCCCCAGCCGCGGCTACGACGTTCTGGGCCTCATCGAGGGTCTCCGGGTCTTCCTCGACGCCGAGGGCGGCCAGCCCGTGGCCCTTGTCGGCGTCGGGAACCTCGGGAGGGCCATTCTGGCCTATTTCTCGGGCCGCAGGCCCAATCTGACCATCACGGCCGCCTTCGACAGCGACCCCACCAAGACCGGCCGCGTCATCCACGGGTGCCGGTGCCACCCAGTGGGCGACCTGGCCCGCGTCCTCCGCGACGAGGGCATCCGCGTGGGTATTCTGACGGTGCCGGCCGAGGCCGCCCAGGGCGTCGCCGACGCCCTCGTCCGGGCCGGCGCCCGGGGCATCCTGAACTTCGCGCCGGTGCGGCTGCGGGTGCCGCCGGGCGTCCATGTGGAAGATCTCGACGTGACCATGGTGCTCGAAAAGGTGGCGTATTTCGCCCGGAACGGAGAAAACGAGGCATGACCACGACCGCTCCCAGCCCGGAGCTGGAGCCGATCCTGAGCCGCTTCCCCGGCGCGGGACGCGACGCCCTCATCCCCCTCCTCCAGGCCGTCCAGGAGGTCCACGGGTACCTGTCGCGGGAGGCCATCCAGCGGATCGGCGCCCACCTGAATCTGCCCGCGAGCAAGATCTACGGCGTGGCGACCTTCTACAACCAGTTCCGCTTCCACCCCCCCGGCACCTACCACATCCAGGTGTGCCGGGGCACGGCCTGCCACGTCAAGGGCTCGGCCAAAATCCTCGGGGCCCTGGTCAAGGCCCTCGGCGTGGAGCCCGGCCAGACGACCCGGGACGGCCTCTTCAGCCTGGAAGTGGTGGCCTGTATCGGGGCGTGCGGCCTGGCGCCGGTGATCACCGTAAATGGCGAATTCCACGCCAAACTGACGCCGGAGCGCGTGAATGAAATCGTGGACACCTATCGCAGGAAGGCCGATGGCGATGCCGCGACTGACCGATGACCTCTGCTGCGACGCCTGCCGACACAGCCCCGCGCGGCCGTGCCCGGCGTGGGTGACGTGCCTGACGGACGGGCCGCTCTGCCACGAGAGCGACGCCTGCCGCCAGGGCCGCGCCCGGACCATGGCCGCCCTCCGCCGCGAGACCCTCCAGCGCCCCGCCGTCTTCCTGGGCACGGGGACGTGCGGCCTGGGGGCGGGGGCCGGGCAGACGCTCGGCGCGGTGCGCACGTGGTTGGCCGAAAACGAGATAGAGGCCGACGTCGTCGAGGTCGGCTGCGTCGGCCTCTGTGCCGTCGAGCCGATCCTGGACGTCCAGCTCCCCGGGCGGACGCGGGTGAGCTTCCAGGAGGTGACGGCCGACCGGGCGCCGGCGGTGCTCGAGGCGGCCATGAAGGGCGAGGTGCCGGAGGCCGGCGTGCTCGGCCAGCATCGGCCCGAAAACGGCGGTTTGCGGCCCTGGGACGGCGTGCCCTACCTGGACGCGCACCCCTTCTTCGCCGACCAGACGCGGTGGGTGCTGGCGAACTGCGGCGTCGTCGACCCCACGGACATCGACGAATACATCGCCCGGGGCGGCTACAGGGCTTTCGGCGAGGCGATCCGGACGATTACGCGGCCGGAGCTCTGCGACCTCGTGGAGAAGAGCGGCCTTCGGGGCCGGGGGGGCGGCGGGTTCCCGACCGGCAAGAAGTGGCGGTTCGCCCTGGAGGCCCCCGCCGACCAGAAGTACCTCATCTGCAACGCCGACGAGGGCGATCCCGGGGCCTTCATGGACCGGGCCGTCATCGAGGGCGACCCGCACCGGCTCCTCGAGGGCATGGCCATCGCGGCCTACGCCATCGGGGCTGGCAAGGCCTACGTGTATATCCGGGCCGAATACCCGCTGGCGATCGAGCGGCTGCGGACGGCCATCGCCCAAGCCGAGGCCTACGGCCTCCTGGGGCCCAATAGCCTGGATTCCGGCTTCAGCCTCTCGGTGGTCATCAAGCAGGGCGCCGGGGCGTTCGTGTGCGGCGAAGAGACGGCCCTGATCCACTCCATCGAGGGCAAGCGCGGCATGCCCCGCCCCCGGCCGCCGTTC
>CAYNLG010000001.1:101228-113257 GCA_964397995.1 uncultured Anaerolineales bacterium | reverse complement strand
GGGGCCCCTTCGCCCACTTCTGCGACTGGCTGCCGACGCTGCTCGCGGCCGCCGGGGCCGAGCCGCCGCCGGACCTCGCCCTGGACGGGGTAAACCTGCTGCCGGCCCTGCGGGGCGAACGCGACGCCGCCCCGCCGCGCCGCTTCTGGCAATGGAACCGGTACACGCCGGTGGGCGCGTCGAACGCGGCCATGCGGGACGGGCCGTGGAAACTGGTGCGGCCGGGGATTGGCGAGGTGATGTGGGTGAGCCCGGAGGACGGGCAGCGGGACCGGGCCCTGAAGTACGCGCCGGAGGGCATCGACGCCGTGGCGCGCGGGCCGGAGCCGGCCCGGACGATGCCGGAGCCCCCGCCGCCCCAGCTCTTCAACCTGGACGACGACCCGCTGGAGCGGCACGACCTGGCCGAGGCGGAACCCGAGCGGGCCGGCCGCATGCGCCGCGAACTGGAGACCTGGTTCGAAGAGGTCGAGGCCGAGCGGCGCGCCAAGCCCGACGCCTGGGACGGGGGCCGCGCGTGACCGAGCCCGTGCCCAACGCGAGGTGGCCGCGCCGGTTGGCGGCCCTGGCGGCGGGGGGCGCGCTGGCGGTACTCGTCGGGGCGGGGCTCCTGGCGACGCGGCACTGGACGGCGGGGAGCGCGGCCACGGTGGCGGGCCTGTATGCGGCGCTCCTGGCCGAGACGCTACGGCAAGGCCGGGCGGCGACGGCCCGGGGCGCGGCCGCGCGGGCGGCCGGGCGGGCGGCCCTGGCCCTGGGCGTCACCTACGGCCTCATCTGCGCGGGGCTTTGGCTCCTGCAGGACCGGCTCGTTTACTTCCCCGAGCGAACGCTCGCCCAGACCCCCGCCGCCGCCGGCCTCGCCTACGAGGACGTGTGGCTGACGGCCGAGGACGGCGTCCGCCTGCACGCGTGGTACGTCCCGGCGCGGCGGCAGCGCGGCACGGTGCTCTTCTGCCACGGCAACGCGGGGAACCTCGGCAACCGCGTGGCGACGATGGCCATCCACTGGCGGCTGGGCCTCGCGAGCCTCCACGTGGATTACCGCGGCTACGGGCAGAGCGGCGGCACGCCCAGCGAAGCCGGCCTGGTCCGCGACGCGGAGGCGGCATGGCGGTACCTGGTGGAGGAGCGCGGCGTGGCGCCGGAGGCGCTCGTCGTCCACGGGCGGAGCCTCGGCGGCGCCGTGGCCGCGGCCCTCGCCCAGCGCCATCCGCCGCGCGCCCTCATCCTGGAGTCGACCTTTACGAGCCTGCGGGACGAGGCGGCGGCGGTGATGCCGCTGGTGCCCGCGCGGCACCTGGTGCGGGACGAGTACGATACGCTCGGGCGGATCGGCGGCATCACGTGCCCGAAGTTGCACATCCACAGCCGCCAGGATAAGCTGGTGCCGTGGCGGCTGGGGCGGCGGCTGTACGAGGCGGCCCCGCCGCCCAAGGTGTGGATGACCATCCGGGGCAGCCACGCCGACGGGTACGTCGAGACCGGCACGGCCTACCTGAAGGGGCTCGACGCGTTCCTGCAGATCGTCTTGGCGGGGGACGCGCCCGGCGACGAGCGCGACGGCGAACGCTAGAGGGAAGACGCGATGGCCCTGATCCACTGTCACTTCTTCTCGGACGTCCTCGGCCTGGCGTCGACAATGGACGTGATCCTGCCCCAGGCGACCGAGCGGCGCATCGGCATGGCCGGGGCCGGCGGCGGCGACCGGGTCCCGACGCTCTGGCTGCTGCACGGCCTCTCGGACGACCATACCATCTGGCAGCGGCGCACGAGCATCGAGCGGTATGCCGCGCCCCTGGGCCTCGCGGTGGTCATGCCGGCGGTCGGGCGGAGCTGGTACACCGACATGGCCGCCGGCCCCCGCGGGTGGACCTTCGTCAGCGAGGAGCTCCCGGCGATTGCCCGTGGGTTCTTCCCGCTCGACCCGGCCCGCGAGGCGAACGTCGTGGCGGGCCTCTCGATGGGCGGGTACGGGGCGATGAAGCTGGCGCTTACGCATCCGGACCGGTACGCGGCCGCCGCGAGCCTGTCCGGGGCGCTGGACATGGCGTGGCGCGTGCGGCAAGAGGCGACCGACGGCATGCGCGACGAGTTGGAGCGGGTCTTCGGCGACCTGGACGCCGTGGCGGGGTCGGACGCGGACCTGCTGGCGCTGGCCGACCGGGCGGCCGCCTCGGGCGGACCCGTGCCGCGCCTCTACCAGTGGTGCGGGACGGAGGACTTTCTGTACGAGAGCAACGTGCGGTTCCGGGACCACGTGCGGGGGCGGGGGCTGGACCTGACGTACGAGGAGGGCCCGGGCGGGCACGAGTGGGGGTGCTGGGACGGGCAGATTCAGCGGGTGCTGGCGTGGGCCGGGCTGGGGGTGGCGGGCGGCCCCCCTTAGACCGCCCGCCGTGTATCGGGAAGCCTCGCGGCCGCGGTGCCGCGCCTCGCCGGGCGGGGCGGCGCGGCCGGGGCGTTCGGATGTCCTCCTACCGTTTGCGCTGCCGCGCCACGAGGGCCAGGCCGCCGGCGGCCAGGAGCGACAGGGTCACCGGCTCGGGCACGGCGATGATGCTGCCGGTCGAGGGCGGGAACAACGGGCTCATGGCCCCGACGCCGATGCTGTCGAGCGCGCCGACCGGGCCGCCGGGCTGGTTCCCGTAGTTCTGGACGATGAAGATCCACTGTTCCTGCGGCTCGAAGACAAGGTCGGGCGCCATGCTCTCGAAGACCAGCGGCGTGTTGACGCCGAGGTTGTCGATGCGGAACGCCAGGCCGCCGTTGACCCAGCCGTCGTCGTTCGTGATAATCGTCTCAAGGTCCGCGACGTAGTGGAGGTCGGTCCAGAAAGTGGGCGTCTGGTTCGTGATGGCCAGCAGCCAGCTGCCCGGGCCGGCCGGGTCGTAGTTCTCCTGGCAGGCGATCTCTTCGGTCGGCTCTTCCCAGTCCACGGTAATGAGTTCTTCGTCGGGAAAGACCTGGGCGCCGGGCGGATTGGCCCCGAGCTCGTGGACGAAGAAGGGGAGCCGGAGCGGGTCCTGGCGGCCGTCCTGCCAGTCGATGTCGGTCGGGACGGCGTGGGCCACGGTGGCGGCCAGGCACAGGGTGCAGACGGAAACCAGCAGGGCACGTGACATGAGAATCCCTCCTTGTGATGGGCCGGCCGCCGGGCGCTCCGCCCGGGCCGACCGCGTTGCCGACATCGGCCGCCCGGCCCCGCGCCGCGCACGCCGATGCCGCCTCACTCCCTTGTGATGGGCGGGGGCCTGAGACGGGCCCGCAACACGTGAATCATGCCCCTCGCCGGAGGAAAGAGGTGCGAATCGCGCGCCGGATACACTGAAATATAGCGCGATTCTCTAAGGGTCTGGGCAAAAAGGACTTACAAATGGGGCGCCAACTGGAGTGTCGCGGACGAAACGCGGCATGTTGCCGAAAAGCAGCGCGATGATGCAGAAGGGCTACGCGGCCAGCCTCTGGGGTGAAGGTCTCTCTGGTCCCGCGCACCGTGGGCGACTGCCGTAATCCACACATCGCCGGCGGCCAGGCGGTACATCACACGGTACGCGCCGACCACGATCTCGCGGCACTGTGGGTCGGCCAACTCGGGAATCACACGGCCCGAATCGAGGAACTGCTGCAGGCGATCTGCGGCCTGAATCAGTCGCGCTACGAGAAGAGCGGCTTGGTCAACGGAATCCCGCGCGACGTACCGGGCAATGTCGTCAAGGTCATCCAGCGCCGCCGCCGCCCAGATCACCTGAGCCATTTCTGTAGCCGCTTCTTCGCATCCTCATGCGCCACCCCCCGCCCGTCGCGAATCTCCCGCTCGCCGCGCGCGAACTTCGCGCGGACGTACAGGGCGTGAATGATGTCATCCAGCGTGGCATCGTCCGGCATCGCATCGATGACCTGCTTTGCGGCCTCTTTGGCCACCATGGCAACGGCCTCCTAAAGCGACACTGCATTATGCGCGGTTCCCGCGCCACCGCAACGCCGACGCACCACGGCTCGCTCACGTCCGCTCCAGCGACCACCGCCGCAGCGCCACCGCGTCGAAGTCCGGCGGCAACGCCGGGTTCGGCACGTAGCGCGGCGTGCCGAGTTCCGGCGCCAGGTCCCGCAGCGCGACCGGCGCGCCGCGGGCCATCGACGCGGTGGCGGCCACGCCGACCAGGGCCGCGGCGGCCCCGGCGTCCGCGTCGGCGGCGCACCCCAGCGGGTCCGCCGGCGGTTCCGGGCGGAACAGGACCTCGAACATCAGGGGGTCGGCCCCGCCGTGGGACCCCTCGCCCTTGGGCGGCTGGACGTCGTACGGCTCGCCCCCGTAGGGCACGACGTGCAGGCACGGGCCCGTGATGACCATCCGCCCCTGGGTGCCGAAGAGGACGGTGTCGCTGGACTTGTCGCCGTAGGCCAGGAACGTGTAGGCGAGCGTCGCCCCCCCCGCGTATCCGACGAGCAGGCTCATCGTGTCCGGGATGTCCGCCTCCGGCCGGAAGACGCAGAGGTCGCGGGCGTAGCCGTCGCCGGCGGCGCGGGCCGCGACGACCTCGGCCGACTCGGGACCCTCGGCGACGTCCGTGTAGAACGGGCACTTGGCCGCCTCGGGACACGCGGCACACCGCCGCCCGGGCCGCGCGAGGCCCAGGGTCTCGCGCGTGGCGTCGGTGAACATCCGCTGGCCACCGAAGGCCGTGACGGTGGCCGGGGCGTCGCCGATGAAGTGGTTCGCCAGGTCGATGTAGTGCGTGCCCTTGTGGACGAGCAGGCCGCCCGAGCGGTCCATTTGGGCGTGCCACCGGTGGAAGTACGACGCCCCGCGGTGGTGGCCGAGCGTCTTCCGCATCGTCATCGCGACGACGCGGCCGATGCGGCCCTCGACCAGCAGCCGCTTGATCGTCGTGTTCCACGGGGCGTACCGGTAGTTGAGCGTGACGGTGCACCGGCGGCCGGTGGCGTTGCGCGTCCGGAGGATGCGGCGGCAGTCCTCGGCGGTGGTCGCCAGGGGCTTCTCGACGATGACGTCGCAGCCGGCCTCCATCGTGCGGCACGCGAGGTCGGCGTGGGTGGCGTCGGGCGTCAGGACGATGACCGCGTCGGCCCGCGTCTCGGTGAGCATCCGGTCGAAGGCGTCCGCGCCGTAGGTCGCGAGACCCTCCCCGGCGTGGCCGAGCTCCCGGACGCGGGCCGCCAAGGCCTCGGTGTTGGCGTCGCAGAGGGCCACGAGTCGCGCGTGGTCCGCGTGGTCGGCCAGCAGGGCGTCAATGAAGTGGCGCGACCGCTGGCCGACGCCGACGAGGGCGAACCGTTTCGGGGCCGGCATGCGCGTCTCTCCCGAGGCTGGGTGTCCACGGGCGTGCGCCGCAGGGCGCCCGCGGTTCCCTGTCCTACGGGGTCCGGCGGCCGGGGGCAAGAGATTGTGTCAGCGGGCGGCGCCCCGTGGCGCCCTCGGCGGCGACGTCCTCGGCGGCCAGGTCGACCGCTTCGTCCCGGCGGACGCTTGCCCGCGACGGGGAGCCGTCGTACGATCGCTCTCAGGTCGGTGTTCATGAGGCCGGGGATGAGAACGCGGCCGCTATGCCGTCCGCGCCGGGTCGCGCGCCAGGCCGCGTGTCGGCCCGATGGGGACGCCCACGCGTCGATGGAACAGGGGGTGCACGGAATGGGCATCGGCACGACATCCGGTCCGGCGGGCACGTCGCGGGTACCCGACGTTGCGGCGGTCCTGGTGTTCCTCCTTGGGCTCGTGGGCTGGCTGCTCGCCTTGCCGTGCGTCGCGCTGGTGCTGCGGGAATGGGCCATCTACCCGGACGCGGGGGACGCGGCCATCGGGCTCCTGGTCTTGGGGCCACTGGTCCTGCTGGTCGGCCTCGTCTTGCTCGTGGCGGCCGTCGCGCTCAGCCTGTGGGCCCGGCGGCTGCCCAGGTGGTTCCGCGCCATCACGATCGCGTCGCCGGCGCTGGGCTGTCTCGTCGGCCTCGCCATCCTCTATCGCGCTCTTGCCGGCTAGGCCGAACCGCGGGGGCGTTCGTCCCCACGTGCCGGCCGGCGTGCGCGGGTGCGCGGCCGAGCGCTCAGGGCCGGGTCAGGGCATCGCGGTGGCGCCTTCGGCGGCGAAGCGTTCGGCGGCCACGTCGATGGCCTCGTTCCGGAGCACGTCCACGGCCGCGACGCGCCAGCCCTCCGGGCCCTGCCGCAACCGGACGGCCAGCGCCGTCCGGTCTCGCCGCGTCTCGTCGCCGGCACGGGTCACGCGGACGTCGGGGTAGGTCAGGGCCAAGGCGGGCGCCGCCCGTAGCGCCGCCAGGGCGGCCGCCACGGCAAGCGGCGCCCAGCGCGGACAAGTGATGCGCCTCGTGGAGACCGACCGAACGCGGCGTGTGGCGGAGTGCGGCATGCTCGTCCCCCTCCAACGTTCCCGGCCTCACTACACGGCCGGGGACCGCAATATTCACGGGAATCCCGCACATGGCACGGCCATGGCCCCGCCACGATAGGACGCGTCTCCGGACATGGCAAGCACCTTGCCCGGGATACACGCGCGGCCACGGCTGCCTTGTACCGCGCGCCTCGGCTCGCTATACTGCCCGGTCGGCCCGCGCCGGACGCGCCGGACGCGCCGGACGGGGCGGGTGGGGCGGCACGAAGGCGACGGCGGCCGGGGCGGCCGCCCTGCCGGGGGAGGCCTGCCATGACGGCTCTGGCGACGACCGTGGCGGAGGTCCGCGAGGCCACCGCGGCCGCGCGCCGCCGCGGCGCGCGGGTCGGCTTCGTTCCGACGATGGGCGCTCTGCACGCCGGGCACCTGAGCCTCATCGAGGCGGCCCGCGAGGCCACGGAGTTCCTGGCCGTCAGCCTCTTTGTCAACCCGACGCAGTTCGGCCCGACCGAGGACTTCGAGGCGTACCCGCGGCCGCTCGAAGACGACCTGGCCGCCTGCCGCAACGCCGGCGTCGACCTGGTCTTCGCCCCGTCGGCAGCCGAGATGTACCCCGAGGGGTTCGCGACGACGGTCCACGTGGGCGGGCCGCTCACCGAGACGCTCTGCGGCGCCCACCGGCCGGGCCACTTCGACGGCGTGGCCACGGTGGTGGCGAAGCTCGTCGGCATCGTCGGGCCGTGCACGGCCTGGTTCGGCGAGAAAGACGCCCAGCAGCTGGCGGTGGTGCGGCGGCTGGTGCGGGACCTGGACCTGGCGGTCGAAGTGGTCGCGGGGCCGCTCGTCCGGGACGAGGACGGTCTGGCCCTGTCGAGCCGCAACCGGCGGCTCGCCGACGAGGAACGGGCCCACGCCCGCGTCCTCAGCCGCGCCCTCCTCGCGGCCCGGGCCGAGATCGAGGTCGGGCGGCGGGACGCCCCGGCGCTGGCGGCCGAGGTGCGGCAGACGATCGAGGCCGAGCCGGGGGTCGCGCTGGCGTACGCGGCGGCGGTCGACCCGGACACGCTCGCGCCGCTGGAGCGCATCGAGGACAAGGTGCTGGTGGCGGTGGCGGCCCATGTCGGGCCGGTCCGCCTGATCGACAATATCCTGCTCCGCGACCTGCCGCGGGCCTGACCCGCGCAAGGTGCGGCGCCGACACGCGACGTACGGACGCCCCCGAGGCGCCGCCCGGGCGGCCGCGAGAGAAAGGCCGTTTCATGCTGATCAAAGTCCTGAAAAGCAAGATCCACCGGGCCCGGGTCACCGAGACGCGGCTCGACTACGAGGGCAGCATCACCATCGACGAAGACCTCATCGAGGCCGCCGGCCTGCTGGTCGGCGAGGCCGTGCTCGTGGCGAACCTGGCCAACGGGACGCGGCACGAGACGTACGTGATCCGCGGCGACCGCGGGTCGGGGGTGATCTGTCTGAACGGGGCGGCGGCGCGGCTGGGGGAGCCGGGCGACCTCGTCATCATCCTTGGCTTCGCCTACCTCGGCCCCGACGAGATCGAACGCCATGTGCCGCGCAAGATCGCCGTCGACGCCGACAACCGCATCGTCGACGAACTGTAAGGACGCCCCCGCGAGGCCGGCATGCGCCAGATCCTCTTCCGCATCGCGATTCCCGGCACGGACCGTGTCCTCCCGCTCTACGCCTACGGGGCGATGCTCAGCCTGGCGTTCCTGGCGGCCATCACGGTGGCGGCGTGGCGGGCGCGGCGGCAGGGCCGGCCGCCGGAGATCATCTACAACTGCGGCTTGGTGGCGTTCTTCGGCGGCGTGGTGGGGGCGCGGCTGTTCTACGTGGTGCAGTACCACGGCCGTTTCGACCAGTGGTGGGAGCTTTTCCGCATCTGGGAGGGCGGCCTCGTTTACTACGGCGGCCTCATCTTCGCCGCCGTCGGCGTCGTCGGGTACCTGGTGCTGGCACGCCAGCCGGTATTGGCGTTTCTGGACCTCATTGCGCCGAGCGTGGCCTTGGGCTTGGCGTTCGGCCGCATTGGCTGTACACTGAACGGTTGCTGCTTCGGGGCTCCGACGGCGTTTCCGTGGGGTTTCCGCTGGCCCCTCGGGTCGCTCGCGTGGCACCATTACGCGGCGGAGGCCGCGGCGGGGTGCGGCCTGGCGGCCCGGGAGTTCCCGGGCGGCGGGCTGGGCGCGGTGGTCGGGTCGCTGGGTGCGGCCTGGGAGATGCCGCCGATCCACCCGTCGCAGCTGGTGTCGGCGGCGAATGCGCTGGGCCTGTTCGTCGTCTTACACCTGATGGTGCGCCGCACGCGTCGGCACGGGCAGGTGATGCTGGCCTTCGTGGGCCTGTACGGCGTCAGCCGCTTCCTCCTCGAGGGGCTGCGCCAGGACACGGCGGCGGTGTACCTGCTGGGCCTGCCGCGCCTCCTCGCGGGCCTCGGCCTGGAGGGGGCGGCCGCGGCGCTGCCGCGCCTCACCATCAGCCAAAACGTGGCCATCGTCATGGTGGCCGCCAGCGTCCTGGGCCTCGTGTGGCTCGGGCGCAGCCGCCGGCCGGGCCTCCGGGTGGAGGCGGCGGGCGCGACGTCCCCCGGGCGCGCGGGGCGCGAGCCGGGCGATCGCACGCATCGCAGCAAAGAACAAAGGAAGTCATCATGACGCGTTTCGTACGTTTTGCGGCGGCGGCCGTGGTCCTCGCGGCCGCGCCCCTCGCCTGGGCCGCCTCCATCACCTTCACCCCCGAGGTCGGCCGCCAAGATACCTTCGAGACCACCTACGAGACCACCACGACCCTCACGCAGGGCGACCAGTCCGGCCTGCGCGTGGTCCGCCAGACCGTGACGCGCGAGCAGACGATCCTCGAGGCGTCGGCCGACCCCAAGGGCCTCAAGGCCGCCTACTTCTCCCAGAGCGCCGAGACGATCATCAAGCGGGAGCAGAACGGCAACGACCTGCTGGCCGAGGTGCCCGCCGAGAACCGGACCCGCCAGATGCCCCCCACCGTCTCGGTGGTCGTCCGCGGACCGGACGGCCTGCCGGCGGAGATGCCGGCGTCGATCGACAACCCGGCGGCGGCGGTGGACGTGCTGATGCTGGAGGCCCTGGCCCGCCCGGCGAAGGACGTCAAGAGCGGCGCGACCGACACCGTCGAGGTCGACCTGGGCGCGGTCAAGGCGACCCTGACGCGGACCTTCGGCAAGACCGAGACCGTCGGCGGGGCCAAGTGCCTGACGTTCACGGTGGCCGGTACGCCCCAGTTCACCGGCGACCTGGGCCAGCGGGCGACGATCTCGGACTTCGCGATGGACGCGGCCGTGGAGGTGGGCGCCGGCGTCGTCCGCCGCGCGAGCGGCCAGGTGACCCTGACCGAGGCGTCTGGCGAGGCCACCCAGGTGTCGAAGCGGCAGTTCGAGCAGAAGCTGGTCACGTCGAGGACGTTGGACGACGCGGCGCTGGCGGCCGCCAAGGCCGGCATCGACGCCCTGGAGACCGCCCTGGAGAAGGCCAAGGGGCAGGACTTCGCGGCGGCGGCGCAGGCGGTCCAGGGCTTTGCCGACGCCCATCCGCAGCACGCGTGGCTGCCGGCGCTGCGGGGCCTGCAGGCCCGCTTGGTCAGCCAGCAGAAGCTGACGACGCCGATGCAGGACGTGGCGGAGCTGCGGCAGGCGGTTCGCCAGCTCCAGCAGGCCTACAACCGGGCCGCCCAGCAGCGGAACCAGGGCGAGGTCCGCCAGATCGTCGGCGTGGCCGCCCAGCTCGTCCAGACCAACCTCAAGACGCTTCTGGAGCAGGCCGACCACCCGGACCCGGTGAACCGGGACCTGGCGGCGTTCGCGCTGACGTTCAGCGGCGACGACACCGCCCGGGCCAAGCTGCTGGAGCTCGCGCGCGACAAGGCGGGCCAGATTCGCGGCTCGGCCGTCCTGGGCCTGGCCATCCAGAACAAGCCCGTCGAGACGGCCCTGATCCACGAGCGGCTCCAGGACGAGGACGCCCGGGCGCGCGGCGCCGCCGCCGTGCTGGCGGCCCAGACGCTGGAGCGCGGCCAGGCGGGCGAGCTGATGCCGCTGCTCATCGGCAACCTGACGATGGACCATCCGTGGGGCCGCGCGACGACGGCCTCGGCCGTCGCGCAGCTCGCCCCGGAAGGGTCGAAGGACGCCGCCAAGGCCCTCGTCGCGGCGTACAAGGCCGAAGGCGAAGAGGGGCTGAAGCCGGCGTACCTGGCGGCCCTGCGGCAGATCACGGGCATCGAGAGCGACGCCATCGGCGCCTACGACGAGTGGCTGGGGCAGGATGCCGCGCAGCCGAAGGGCTGAGCGGCCGCGACATATAGGACGAAACGCGAAGCCCGGGGCCGCGCGGCGCCGGGCTTCGCGTTTGGCGGCTCTTTGGGACCTCAGATTTGAGATCTGCGATTTCAGAGGAACCGCGAAAGGAAAACGACAAGACGACCGAAGGGGCAAAGCAAGACGCACGGGCAGGCTGCCCGTGCTGCGGAAGACGGCGGCGCGCCTCGCCAGGCGCGGCGTTTGCGCCGCGCGTGACGCCGGCCGCGGCGCCCTACTCGGCGGCGCCCTCCGCGGGGGCCGCCGGGCGGGTCCGGAACTGGCTCTTGAGCGACGGCACCACCTCGCGCAGGCAATCCTCGACCCGGTCCACGAAGACCAGCTCGATCTCCTCCAGCACCTCGGGGGGGATCTTCTCGACGTCGTCCTCGTTGCGGCGGGGCAGGAAGATGCGGCGGTAGCCCTCGCGGTGGGCCGCCAGCACCTTCTCCTTGACGCCGCCCACCGCCAGCACGCGCCCCTGCAGGGTGACCTCGCCGGTGACGGCGATGTCGCGGCGGGCGGTCTGGCCGCTCAGCGCCGAGGCCAGGGCACACAGCACCGGCAGACCCGCGCTCGGGCCGTCCTTCGGGGTCGCCCCTTCGGGCACGTGGATGTGCAGGTCGACGGCGTGCCGCTGCGGAATGACCCCGGGGCGCGTGCACTTCGCCCGCACCCACGACAGGGCCGTCTTGACGGACTCCTGCATCACCTCGCCGAGCTGGCCGGTCAGGGTCAGTTCGCCCTTGCCGGGCATGCACGAGACCTCGATGGCCATGCTCCGGCCGCCCACCTCCGTCCAGGCCAGGCCCGTGACGGTGCCGATGCCCTCGGGCGGGCCGCGGTCGTCGCGCCGGTGCGGCGCGGGGCCGAGGTGGCGGCGGACCAGGTCGGGCGTCACGTGGCAGGGCGCGCCGGGCCGGTCCTCGGCCAGGGCGACCTCGGTGGCGATCTTCCTCAGGACCCGGGCGAGGCGTTTCCGCAGGTTCCGCACGCCCGCCTCGCGGGTGTACTGTTCGATGATGTGGCGGAGGACGGCGTCCTCGAGCACGACGTCGTCGGGCGTCAGGCCGTGGGCTTCCAGTTCCTGGGGCACGAGGTGGCGGCGGGCGATGGCCATCTTCTCGGCCTCCGTGTACCCCGACAGGTCGATGACCTCCAGGCGGTCGAGCAGGACGGGCGGGATGTTGGCCCCGACGTTGGCGGTGCAGACAAACAGGACCTCCGACAGGTCGTACTCGACCTCCAGGTAGTGGTCGGAGAAGGAGTCGTTCTCGTCGGGGTCGAGGACCTCGAGGAGGGCGGAGGCGGGGTCGCCGT
>CAYNLG010000001.1:26058-101218 GCA_964397995.1 uncultured Anaerolineales bacterium | reverse complement strand
GGACACCGCCCAGGCTCTTGCGGACGAAGCGGCGGCCGAGGGCCCGCGCGACGCTGCGCGCCAGGCTCGTCTTGCCGACGCCGGGCGGGCCGACGAAGCAGAGGATGGGGCCGCGCATCCGCTTCGACAGCTTCTGGACCGCCAGGTACTCCAGGATCCGCTGCTTCGGTTCCTCGAGGCCGTGGTGGTCTTCGTCGAGGACCTCGCGGACGTGGCGGAGGTCGAGGTCGTCCTCGGTCCGGGCCTGCCAGGGCAGGTGGATGAGCCACTCCAGGTACTCGGCGACGACGACGGACTGGGCCGTCAGGGGCATCATCTGGCCGAGGCGCCCGTGCTCGCGGAGGGCGACCTTCTCGACCTCGGGGGGCATGCCGGCCTCGAGGATGTGGCGGCGGAGGTCGTCGAAGTCGGCCCCGCCGCCCGGGCCCCCGGCCCCGGCGCGGCCGAGTTCCTCCTCGATGGCCTTGAGCTGCTCCTTGAGGAAGTACTCCTTCTGGGTCTTGCGGACGCGGCCGCGGACGCGGTCGGCGATCTGCTTCTGGAGCTCCAGCAGGTGGATCTCGTTCTCCAGCAGGGCCGCCAGCGTCTCCAGCCGCTCGTGCGGGTCCAGCATCTCCAGCAGCCGCTGCTTGTCGGCGAAGGGGATGGCGGCGTAGGCGGCCACGGTGTCGGCGAGGACCGGGCCGGGGTCGAGCTGGGCGGCCAGTTGGCCGACGCTCTCCGGCAGGTTCGGGTTGAGCTGAAGGTACGAGAAGAAGCGGGCCTGGACGGTCCGGGCGAGGGCCTCGGCCTCGTCGCCCTCGAAGGGGGGCTCGTCCAGGGGGTCGGCGTCGGCCCAGAAGCAGCCGTCGGCGCGGCGGACGTCGGCGACGCGGACGCGGCGGGTGGCCTCGACGATGACCTTGTGCGTGCCGCCCTCGCTCCGCACGCACTGGAGGACGGCCGCCGTCACGCCCACCTCGTAGAGGTCCGACGGCCGCGGGTCGGCCCGGTCCGGGTCCTTCTGGGCGACCAGGACGAGGGGCTGCTGGGCATCGAGGGCGGCGTGGACGGCGGTGACGGAGGGCTCGCGGCCGACGCGCAGAGGCATGACGACGCCGGGGAACGCGACCGCCCCGCGCAGGGCGAGGACCGACAGGCGCCGGGGCGCCGGCGGCTCGGGCTGGTCCGTGGCCATCGTCGGGCACCTTCCGTGTGCGCCGCCCGGGGCGCGGGTCATTCGGCCGGGACGGGTTCGGCCACCGCCTCGGCCGGCGGGGCGTCGTCCAGCAGGCCTTGCTCGTGCAGGTCGGCGAACCGGACGCTGACCTTGCGCGACACGCCGGGCTCCTGCATCGTAACGCCGTAGAGGACGTCGGCGATGCTCATGGTCCGCTTGTTGTGCGAGATGATGACGAACTGGGACTCGGCCAGGAACTCGCGGACCACGCCCGTGAACCGGTCAATGTTCGACTCGTCCAGGGCGGCGTCCACCTCGTCCAGGATGCAGAACGGGCTCGGCCGCGCCCGGAACACCGCCAGCAGCAGGGCCACGGCGGCCATCGTCTTCTCGCCGCCCGAGAGCAGGCTGATCCGCTGGAGCTGCTTGCCGGGCGGGCGGGCGACCACCTCGATGCCCGTCTCCAGGACGTCCTCCGAGTCCTCCAGGTAGACGTCCGCCTTGCCGCCCCCGAACAGCTTCCGGAACAGGTCCTGGAAGTGCTCGCGGACGGCGTTGAAGGTGGCGGTGAAGCGATCGCGGCTTTCGCGGTTGATGCGTTCGATGAGGTGGTCGAGGGCCTCGCGAGCGGCCACGAGGTCGTCGTTCTGCTTGTGCAGGAACGCGACCCGGGCCTCCAGCTCCTCCTGCTCGCGGATGGCGTCGACGTTGACCACGCCGAGGCGTTCGATCTTGCCCGTGAGCTCGCGGATTTCCTCGGCGACGGCATCCCAGTCGACCTCCTCGGGGTGCCAGTCGCGGTGCTTCTCGGCGAGGTCCATGTCGAACTCGTCGCGGACCCGCTGGACGAGCTCGTCGCGCTTCGTCTCTTCGCCGCGCGCCTCCAACTCGCGGGCGTGGACCTGCTCCTGGAGGGCCTCGACCTCGGCCTCGACCTCGCGGGCCTCGCCGCTGCGCTTGGCGAGGGCCTCGCGGCGGTCGGCCCGGTCGCGGGCGACGCGGCGGACCTCGGCCTCGGCCGCCTCCTTGTCGAGAAAGAGCGCGCTCAGCTCGCTCTGGAGGCGGAGCATGGCGCGGCGGCTGTCGCGGATGCGGTCCTGGGCCTGGGCCAGGTCGCGCCGGGCCTGGTCGATGCCGTCGGAGGCGGCGGCGCGGTCGCGGCGGGCGGCCTCGACCTGGTCGCGGAGGGCCCCGTGCTTTTCCCGGAGCTGGGCCAACTCGACCCGGGCCTGCGTCCGCTCTTCCTCCAAGTCGGCGCGCTCGGCGGCGCGCCGTTCGACCTCGGCCACCAGGGCGTCGATCCGCTCCTGCTCAGCGGCCTCGCGGGCGGCCAGGGCCTCGATGCGGCCGGCCACGTCGGCCCGGTCGGCGTCGGTGCGGCGGCGGTCCTCGGCGACGGCGGCCTGCTCGGCCTCCAGCACCGGGGCCTCCTCCTGGAGGGCCTGGCGGGCCTCGCCGGCGCGGCGAAGGGCGCCCTCGGCCTCGACCTTGGCCATCGACGCCTCGTAGATCTCCTGCCGAAGCTGCTGCTGCTCGGCGTCCAGGCCGCGCAGCCCCTCGGCCTCGGCGGTGCGGCGGGCGTCGAGGTCGGCGATCTCGGCGGCGACCGTCTCGGCGGCCTCGACGAGGGTCCGGAGCTCCGACCGGCGCGAGATAAGGCTCGTCTCCGCCCCGGGCGGGCCGACCGCGAGGCTCCCGTCCGCCTCGACCAGGTCGCCTTCGGGCGTGACGAACCGGTGCCCCGCCGGCAGCCGCGGCCGCAGGGCGAGCCCATCCTCGATGCCGCGGACGATGACGGTGCGGCCAAGGAGGTGGGCGATGGCCGGGGCGGCGGCGGGGTCGGCCCGGACGACGTCGGCGGCCCAGCCGAGGGCCTCGGGATGCGCCGCGAGGTCCGGCCGCGCCGCCGGCGCCGGCAGCGCATCGAGGGCCAGCATACGGACCTGGCCGGACAACTGGCCGCGCAGCTCGTCCGCCAGGGCCAGCGCGTCCGCCCGGCGCTCGGCAATGAGGAGCTTCTCGGCGGGGCCGAGGGCGGCTTCAACGAGCACCGCCCGGTCGACGTCCACGTCAATCAGGTCGGCCACCATGCCGCGCCAGGCGTCGGGGCGGCCAGCGGCCTGGATGGCCTCGGTGGCGCGGCGGACGGCGGCGGGGATGCCTTCGCCGCGCCGTTCCAGGTCGTCGAGGACCTGGCGGCGGCTTTCGAGGGCGGAGGCCTTTTCCTTGGCGGCGGCGAGGTCGCGGCCGAGGGCCTCGACCTCGGCCTGGACGGCCTCGGCCTCGGACCGCTTGGCATCCAGCCGCCCGCGCCGCGCCGCCAGCGCGTCCGCCAACTCCTGGTGCCGCGCCCGAAGCTCCGTCTCGCGGACGGCCGTCTCGCGGAGCTGGGCGTCGACCTGGTCGCGCCGGGCGCGGAGCTTGTCGGCTTGGGCATGGAGCCCTTCGAGGCGCATCTGGAGGCTGGCGTCGCGGCTGGCGGCCTGGCTCTTCTCGCGGGCCAGGTCCATCAGGGCGGTCTTGGCGGCATCGAGGTCGGCGGCGGCGGCGCGGCCGGCGTCGACGGCGGCGGCCAGGCGCTCTTCCAGGCGCCGGACGACGCCTTCGTGCGTCTCGGCCCGGGCGGCGACGTCGTCGAGGTCGGCGCGGCGGGCCTCGCAGGCGGCCTCGGCCTCGCGCAGGCGGGCCTGGAGACGGCCGATCTGGGCCCGGTCCCGGGCCACCGCTTCCTCCAGTTCCTCCAGCCGCGTCCGGTGGAACCCCGTCTCGTTGTCGCGGGTGGCGATGGCACCGCGGACGTCGCCGAGGCGACCGTCGGCGCGGCGGACGGCCTCGTCGAGGTCCATCAGTTCGCCTTCGAGGCGCGACCGCTCGGCCTCCAGCGCCGCCAGGGCCGCCGACCGGGCCGACCGCTCGTCCTGGAGGCGGGCGACGGCCTCGCGGTGGGCGGCGACGGCGCGGCTGAGGGTGTCGTACTGGTTCAGGGCGTGCGAGAGGCGGAGTTCGCGGAGCCGCTCGGTGTAGGCCATGAAGTTGCGGGCCTTGCCGGCCTGGAGCTTGACGCTGCGGAGGCGGCGTTCGACCTCGTCAAGGACGTCGCCGAGGCGGAGCAGGTTCTGGCCGGTGCGGTCGAGCTTGCGTTGGGCCTCGCGGCGTTTGGCCTTGTACTTGGAGATGCCGGCGGCCTCTTCGAAGATGAGGCGGCGTTCCTGGGGGTTGGACTGGAGGAGGACGTCGACCTTGCCCTGTTCGATCAGGCTGTAGGCGTCGACGCCGACGCCGGTGTCCATGAAGAGTTCGCGGATGTCGCGGAGGCGGCAGGGGCGGCGGTTGAGGAGGTACTCGCTCTCGCCGCTGCGGTAGAGGCGGCGGGTGACCTCGACCTCCGCCAGGTCGATCGGGAGGAGGCCGCGGCTGTTGTCGAAGGTCAGGGCGACCTCGGCGAAGCCGAGGCTGCGGCGGCTCTCGGAGCCCGCGAAGATGACGTCCGCCATCTCCCGGCCGCGCAGGCTCTTGGCGCTCTGTTCCCCCAGGACCCACTTGACGGCGTCCACCACGTTCGACTTCCCGCATCCGTTCGGCCCGACGATGCAGGTGATGCCGGAATCGAACTCGAAGCGGGTCCGGTCGGCGAACGATTTGAAGCCGAACAGTTCGAGCTTCTTGAGTTCCACGCGGTCAGCGCTCCTCGGGCGGCGCGTCGGCCGCCGGCTCCAGGTCCAGCGTGATGGGGCGCGGCGCCACGCCCCCGGGCGTCTCGTAGGTCAGCGGTTGCAGGACGATCGGCCCGGCGAGGCCCTTGCGGCGGGCCATCTCGTCCAGCAGGCCGACGATGTCGCTGTAGCTGAGGTCCAGGCCGGTGATCTCGCGGGTGTCCTCGTCGGCGTAGAGCGGGGCGGCGCACGCCTCGACGATGTCGCGGACCCGCGGGCGCGTCTCCACCCGCAGGTCGCGATCCCGCCGCCGCGTGATCAGCGTCACCGCGCCCGCCCCGGGCGGGGCCGAGGCCGTCACGCGCCGCGTGTCGGCCAGCACGGGCGGCCGGACGTCGATCCGCCCGAACAGGGCGATGTGCGGCTCCAGCGTCCGGGCCACGTACACGAACGGCTCGGCGTCGGTCGGCACCACGCTCAGCTTGAACTTGTCCTCGAAAACCCGGGCCAGGGCCGACCCGGGGGCGATCTTCTCGGTGGCCTGCCAGGCGGCGATGCGGACGCGCGGGCTGGCGGCGTTCAGGGCCCGGCCCAGCACGCCCAGGCCGAGACCGGAGCGCACCTCGCCGAGAGCCCAAACGGCGTCCTCCTGGTACGGCGAGGCGTCGTCCAGGGCGATCGGTTCGAGCAGATGGACCGCCCGGGCGTCGCCGAGGCGGCCAAGGGTGCGGCCGACGTAGAAGCGGGTCGTCGGGTCGGCGGTGTCGGCCAGTTCGGCGAGGCGCGGCACGATGCCCTCGCCGAAGGCTTCGAGGTAGAGGGCGACGCGCTCCAGGTCGCGGCCCTCGGCCAGGTGCCTCAGCAGCATCTCGACGCGGGCGTCGCGCTGGCCGGGCGTCTCGCGCAGGTACAGGGCCCCGACGAGGTCGAGGAACCGGGTCTTCTCGCGGCGGAACCGGTTCGGGACGACAAGGTTGATGCCGACGTCCATACGGCCCTTGGCGGCGTCGGGGAAGCGCGTGTTGATGATGCGGACGACCTGGTCGACCGTGCGGATGGACGGGTCGAGCAGGACGAGCTTGAAGACGCGGGCGCGTGTGGCGCGACCGCCGGCAAGGACGCGGCCGACGCGGGGGTCACCCGTGCCGCCCCCGTGCCCCTTGAACGGCGACACGAAGATGCTGCCGCGCCCCAGCGCCAGCACCTCCGACCGCAGGGGGCCGCTGCGGCCGATGGCGACCTGCGTCAGGTCGCACTCCAGCAGCGTGCCGCCTGCGAGGCTGCTCGTCTCGGTGTTCGCGAGGGCCCGGACCTCCAGGTCGAACGTCTCCCCTTTGCCGCATCCCGGCAGGATGGCCCCGCCGACGGTGACGACGGCGGTGTCGCGGCTCTGGAGGATGGCCTCGGCGTCGTCGACGTGGTGCCGGTTCATCATGAAGAGGATTTCCTGGCGGATGCCGGGCGGCACGACGGTGGTGCCCGTGCCGTCGAGGCCGATGACGAACCCGTAGCCCTGGACGGGGATCGGGTCGCGCCCCGTGAACCGGGCGATGCTCCCGACCGTGTCCGACAGGTACGCCGGGACGGCGTGCTCGGCGGGAATCCGCGGGTCGGACGCGTCGTAGGTCGGCTTGCACCCGGCGGCGCCGAGGAGCGCCAGGCCGAGGGCGAGCGCGGCGGTGGCGCGGCCGGCGCGGCGCAAACCGCGGGCCGGCGGGACGGAAATGGCCTCGCCGGAGGCGCGCATAGGGTCCTCGCTCCCAGACAGACGTAGGTATCGGGCGGACGAGTTATCGGACTTTAGCGAAAAGCGGTCCACCGGCAGGTTCTCCGCCTCCCCACGGGGTTCGCCCCCTACGGCGGCGGGCAGGCGGGTCCCCGTACCCCGGCCCGGCTACACTCTAAGCAACCACCTGGAGGGTGTCAAGCATATGCGACACCCCCAAATGTTGTAGCCCCACCCGAGGGCCGGCGGCCGCCCCACGCGGCCCGGCCTCAGGCCTCCCGCCCCGCCCGGGCCAGCTCCGGCCGGCCGCGGACGATGCATCGGCCGACGTAGGCGCGGCCGATCTCGGCGAGGGCCTCCATCTCGGCCGGGCCGTACGGCTCGACCTCCCGCAGCGCCGGGTCCAACGCGTGGGTCGGGGCGAACGGCTGGAGCACCCATCGCCGCGCCCCGGCCAGGCGGCGACCGATGGCGTGGGCGGCGTCACGGTCGATGAAGGCCGGGCACGCCGTCGTCCGGAACGCGACCTCGACGTCGCTCGCCATCAGGAGGTCGAGGGAGCGGCCGACGGCCTCGAGGTCGACGTCGGTGCCGGCGGCGGCGCCGTACCGGCCGTCAAGCGGGGCCTTGACGTCCATCGCCACCGCGTCCACCAGCCCCGCCGCCAGCAGCTGCGCCACCCGGTCCGGCCGCGACCCGTTCGTATCGAGCTTGACGCCGAGGCCGGCGGCCTTGAGGCGGGCCGCCAGGGCCCCGAGCCCCGGCTGGAGCGTCGGCTCTCCGCCGCAGATCACCACGCCGTCGACCCAGCCCCGCTGGGCGGCCAGGTGGTCGAGGATGCCCTCCAGGGGGATCGTCTCCTCGGGCTCGCCCAGGAGGCTCCCGCTGTGGCAGAACGGGCAGCGGAAGTTGCAGCGTGGCAGGAAGAGGATGGCGGCCACGCGGCCGGGCCAGTCGATGAGCGTGGTCGGATGGTACCCCGCGATGGGGGGGAGTCGGGTTGCGGCGTCGGGGGCCATGGTCGGCTCAGACAGCGGCGGCGCCGAGCAGGTCGCGGACGGCGGTCGCCGGCGGGATGACGCCGGCCCAGCGGCCGACTTCGTCGCCCCGCGGCGAGCGGGCGATGGTCGTCGGCACGGCGTCGACGTCGTAGAACGCCCCGTCGGCGCGGCCCATGACGGTGTCCATGTCGACGAAGGCGACCTCGACGGCCTCGCCGAGGCCCGCCTTGCCCACCAGGTGGGTGAGCTTGTTCTTGGTGCTCTCGCACTTGACACAGTTCTGTTTGCCGTAGACCTCGAATCGCATGGGCTCGCCCTCGCGGATGGGGGTCCGGCACGGCGGCCGGACCGGTTCTAAACGTCGACCTTATCCGATGGATTGTACTGCGACTTGATGAAGACCGCCTTCAGTGGCGCTCCCGAGTCGTTGACGATGTTGTGGACCTCGCCGGGTTCGACCCGGAAGGCCGTGCCCGCGGCGATGGGGTGCTCGGCGCCGTTGCAGACGAACCGGCCACCGCGGCCCTCGACGAAGTAGAAGGTTTCCTCGACCTCGTTGTGCATGTGGCGGCCGAGTTCCTCGCCGGGGGCGAAGCGGATGACGCCCCAGTCGATGCAGGGCCCCCGGAAGAGGTACTTGACACCGCTTGCGCCGCCCCGGTAGGTCTTGTCCTGCTCGCGAACACGCTCCATGCCACCCTCCCCCCATCCCCGGCCGCTGCGCCCGCCGCCGGCGGGCCGGTTCCCCGTTCGTGCGATGCCGCAGAAAAGGACGGGGAGCCGGGACGGCGAGGATTCAGCCCTGGGGAAGGCTGGCCCGGCTCCTCCGCCAACAAGGGGGTCCCAGGTTAGGCGCCGATGCGGTCACCCGGCGGCGGTACCCAGCTCCGCCGCGGGTTCGACCGCCGGCGCGGTCGTCTTCGTCACCCGGTAGTCCCCGCGATGCCGGTCGTCGAGTTCGCCCAGCTTCGAGGGGTTCCAGTTCGTGATGCGGCTGAAGTAGCCGACGATGCGCGTCATGCCGTAGACGTCGCGGGAGTCGCACCAGTCGCAATGGTCCTGGAGGCGCGGCGTCCACTTGTGGCAGTCGTTGCAGATGGTGAACTCTGGGCTGATCGTGAGCTGGGCCGCCGGCGTCTGCTCGAAGGTCTTGCGCACCAGGGCCAGGATACCGGCCGCGGGCGGCCGCTCTTCGCCGACGAACGCGTGGATGATCGCCCCGGATTCGATGAGGCTGTGGAACTTGGCCTGCTTCCGGACGCGGGTCAGCAGGTCCACCGGGGCGTCGGCCCGCAGGTGGATCGAGTTCGTGTAGTAGTACTGGTCGCTCTCGACGTCGCCCTTGAACAGGGCCCGGGACTCCGGCCACTCGCGGCTATCGACCTTCGCGAGGCGCCGGGTCGCGCTCTCGGCCGGCGACTCTTCGAGCGTCACCTTCAGGCCGAACTTCTCGCGGTAGTGCTGGGCCCGCTTCCACATGTGGGCGACGACCATGAGGCCCTTGCGGAGGGCGGCGTCGCTCTCGTGCAGTTCCTGGCCCATCAGGTGCTGGATGCACTCGTTCAGGCCCACCAGGCCGATGATGTAGGTGGAGGTCTCGGGGTCGACGTAGGGGCGGCCGTCCTTGGCCTTCTTGCCGATCTGCCAGAGCGGCATCTGCGGCGCCGACATCATCTCCTCGATGAACGCCTTCTTCTCCACGTGGGCCTGCATGGCGATGTCCATCGCCTCGGAGATCTGCCCGAGCAGGCCCTCCCAGTTGCCCTTCCCCGCCCGGTACGCCGCCTGGGGCAGGTTGATCGTCACGTTCTGGAACCCGCAGAACCGCATGCTTTCGGGGTGGCGGATCATGTAGTCGTCGTCGATGGTGGTGCGAAGGCGGCAGCAGGCGCTCAGGGTGCACTCGTCCCGGTCGAAGACGAAGTACGGCACCCCGTTCTGCGAGGCGATCTCGCACGCCAGCTCCAGCAGGTCCATCTGCGCCGGGTCGCTGAACGTCTCCTCGTTGATGTGGAAGTCGCACTTCGGGAACGCGAACAGGTGGCCGTCGCGGTCGCCGTCGCGCCAGACCTCGAGCATGGCGCGGCCGAAGCGCTGGGCGGCCCGCTGGTAGGAGCCGTAGGTGCGGCCGGTGTAGGCGCCGCCCGGGCCGATCGCCTGGACGTCCTTCAGGTACCCGGGCACGCCCGTGTGCACGTTGAAGTCGAGGAACAGCGTCTGCCCGCCCCGGCTGAACGCCGACTGCGAGCACGAGAAGATCAGGTGCTGGGCCTCCTGCCGCAGCGCCTCCTCGTCCATGTCCTCGACGTACGGGGCGTACATGATGTTGATGTGCGCCACGCCCAGGGCCCCGGCGTAGTACGCCTGCATCGACGCCAGGAACGTGTTCAGGTGGCCCGTCAGCGTCCGCGCGTGCTTGGCCGGCGCGCTCTTGGTGTCGAGGTTCTGCAGGTCCAGCCCGTACTTCTTCAGGTACTCCAGGCTGTGGCTGGAGCAATAGACCCGGGTCGGGTACCCGAGGTCGTGGAGGTGGACGCGGCCGGTGAGGTGGGCCTCGGCGACCTCGCGGGTGAAGATTTCGGACAGGGCGAACTGCTTCAGCACCGTCTCGGCGATCGACAGGTTGATCGCCTCCGGGTTGTTCGACGTGATGTTCGAGTTTTCCTGGCTCTTCGAGTAGATGAGCTGCTTGAGGTCGAAGCGGGGCATGCCGACGAGCTTCTGGCGTTCCAGGCGGCCCGTCAGGCCCCGCTCGAAGAGCTCGTTATCGACCAGTTCGCGGATGAGGCCGGTGGAGATGCGGCTGATGCCGGAGGCCAGGACCTTGGCCTCGACGGCCGAGGCCACCTTCCGCGCCGTCCGCAGGTCCAGTCCGGCCTCCTGTTCCAGGGCCTCGACGATGCGGCCCTTGTCCCAGGCGACCAGGGCATCCTTCGAGCCCGTGTCCACGAGCAACGCCAGGTCGGTGGAGTTGCCGGCGCGGCGTCGGGCGGCCTTGCGGACGCGCATGGCGCGGCGGGCCCGGGCCCGCTTCTCGCGGTACAGGATGTAGGCCTTGGCCGTCCGGGCCTGGCCCGTTTCCATCAGGACCTTCTCGACAATGTCCTGAATGTCCTCGATGCCGGGCGTGTCGCCCTCGAAGTGGCGGTCGAGGTAGTCGGTGACGGCGCCGGCCAGTTCCTCGGCGACGAACCGTTCGCCGCTGCCGACCGCCTGGGCGGCCTTCCAGATCGCGTCGGCGATCTTGACCTGGTCGTAGGGCATGATGCGGCCATCGCGTTTGCGGATCTGCTTGATGCGGCCGGCCATAGACTCGTCTCCCCTTCGCCCGGCCAATCCGGGCCTCCGTGCGGTCGTCTTCGTCGGTGCCCGCGGGGCAAGGCCTGCCGCCTTGCCACCCCTCCTCATATCCCCGGGGGCGGGTCGTTACGGGCCCGCCCCCGCGCTCTCGCGGCAGCGGGGGGTCCCCGGCCGTCAGTCGCCGGCGGCCGGGCCGCCCCCCGCGTGGCCTCCGTTCCGGTCGAGTCCCGGCTTCGGATGGATCGTCTCAACCTCCTGGACGAACTCCGAGGCGTCCTTGAAGTTGCGATAGACGCTCGCGAACCGGACGTAGGCCACTTCGTCTTCCTGCCGCAGCTTTTCCATCACCAGATCGCCGACGGCGCCGGCGGGTATCTCGCTCTCGTACCGGGCGACCAGGTCGTCCTCGATTTCCTGCATCATTTCGTCGAGCCGCTCGGTCGGGACCGGCCGCTTGTGCAGGGCCCGTTCCAGGCCGCGCCGCAGCTTGGCCCGGTCGAACGTCTCGCGGGTGCCGTCCTTTTTGATGATGCGGAGGCGCGTGTCGCGCTCGATCCGCTCGTACGTCGTATAGCGCCGGCCGCACGAGAGGCACTCGCGTCGGCGGCGGATGGCCGTACCCGAGGCGCGGGAATCGACCACCTTGTCCTTGTCTTCACGACAGAACGGACACTGCATGCCCGCCCCCTTCTTGGCCGTGTCCCAGCGACGTGCCCCCACATCTTGCGGTTCCTTGCCACGCGAGGAATCGGCGTCCGGCCGTCTGCGGCTTTAGCAGAACTTTGGAAAGTGCGTCGCGGCTCTACTGCATCTCGCGAACCCCCGGACTTTAGGCCACAGCATCTGGGGCGTCAAGCGCGTTTTCTAACGCGGCAGTAACCCGGCGCGAATATTCACAGGCGACCCATGGCGCAAGCCCCGGGCACACAACATCTTGTGGCCTTCTCCGTCGAGTTTTGCACCGTAATCATTTTTTATCCACAGCGTTTCACGGTTCGCGCCACGGCCCCTTCCCGTGGGGGTGTCGCGCAGCGCGAAGCACCAAATATAGGGCCGACACCGGGCGAAATCAAGACGCCGCCGGCACGCGGCGAGGATGCCTTTCGGTTCCGCGGGTGGAACGTGAAGGGAGGCTACGCGCCCTCGGCGGGAACAACGTCGACGGCGACCTGCTCCTCGGCCAGCAGCGCCTTGCCGAGGTCGTCGGGATAGTCCTCGCGGCAGACGACGCGGGCGACGCCGGCGTTGATGGCCATCTTCGCGCAGGCCGAGCACGGATGGTGGGTCGTATACAGGGTCGCGCCGGCGATGCGCACGCCGTGCTTGGCCGCCTGGATGATGGCGTTCTGTTCGGCGTGGAGGCCGCGGCAGAGCTCGTGGCGTTCGCCGGAGGGGACGTTCTGCTGCTGGCGGAGACAGCCGACGTCCTCGCAGTGGGCGACGCCCGCGGGGGCGCCGTTGTAGCCCGTCGCCAGGATGCGACGCTCGACGACCAGGACCGCACCGATCTGCCGGCGCAGGCACGTCGACCGCCGCGCCACCATGTCGGCGATCGCCATGAAGTACGCGTCCCAACTCGGTCGGGCCATGGGCACTTCTCCCCGTGTCGGGGTCACGGTAGCCGCCGGCCGGGGCGGCGTCAAGCGCTCGGCGGGGCCGCCGGCGAGGGCGGCCCAAACGTCGGCCTCCGGAACGCCCGCGAGGACGCAGGGCGGAGGCGGCTCGGCCCGGCCCGTCAGCACGGCGTCGAGGCCGAGGTCGCTCTCCAGGAAGTGCGCCGCCGCTGCCCGCAGTCGCCCGTGCAGCCGCGCCGCCTCGGTGGGCTCCGCCCCGAGGGCCACGAGCCCCATCGGCCCCGGGCCGCGCGCCTGGTGCCAGGCCTTGAGCTCGCGGTACGCCTCCAGAAGGCTCTCGGCGTCGGGCTGGGCCAGCACCACCGGCCGCGCCCCCGGCGGCGCGCGGCGAGCGAGTCCCGTCGCCCCGCCCCCTCCAAGCGGGGCGACCAGGACGCGGGCCGCGCTGGCGAGGAGCGCAGCCAGGCCGGCGGCGGGCGCCGCGGCGCCGGCCTCGCCATTACCCTCGGCCCGGTGAACGTCGGCCCGGCCGCCCTCCAGCAGGATCACCGCCGCCCCGCCGGAGTGCGGCGCCAGGCGGGCCGCGGTGGCCAGCGCCGCCTGGCGCCTCAGGGCCGGCTCCAGACCGCCGGTCAAGCACACGATGAGCCCCTCCTGGGGCGCGGCCTGGGTGGCAAGGGGAAGGTCGGACGCGTCCCCGGGTGCGGGGGACTCGGGCGGGAACGCGTGGGCCGGGTCGGGCGCCGGGGCCGGCGCCGTAGGGTCCTGCGAGAGGAGCACCTCGGCCAGCGCGTCGAACCCCGCCGGGGCCGCGGGCGCCGGCCGCGCCCCGCCGGGCGGGCGACGCCGCATGCTGCCTCCGGATGACCGGCCCGCGGGGCCCGTTTCGTGCATGGGGTTACTGGACCTCGACGACGCTGTTGAGTTCGCCGTACGGGTTGCTCTCGACGTAGGGGTTGGCCGGGTCGCTGCGCCACTCGTCGTCGACGATGAGGCGGTAGGCGTAGCGGCCGGGGGGGAGCTTGACGTGCTTGCGCCAGACGTCCGGGTCGGCGGTGCGTTCCAGGTCGCTGTCGCCGTTGGTGGCCCAGCCGTTGAAGTCGCCGGCAATGCGGACGCGGCCGGCGCCAGGGGCGCGGACGACGAACCGGACACCGCCGTCGACGAGCACCGCCCCGTAGACCTCTTCGAGTTTCTCGTCGAGGTGGGCCTCCTCGGCGGCCTCGGTCTCGGCCTCGGCGGCCCGCTGGCGCTCGAAGGCGAGCTGGAGGTCGCCGGCGGCCAGTTCCTGGGCCAGCGTCAGGTAGTCCTCGTGGCCGCGCGACTGCGGCTCGAACTCGCAGATGGGGCTGCCCATGGCGGCGGCCTCGCGCAGGGTCATCGTGTGCCGGATCACCGTGTTCAGGACCATCGGGCCGTACTGGTCGCGGAGGTCGCGGAGGCTCTTGCGCATCGTCCGGGCCCGCGAGTCGTACAGGGTGGGCAGAACGTGGAGGTCGGGGCTGCGGCCGGTGCGGCCGGTGATCATGTCCATGGTCTCGAGGGCGCGGCCGAGGCCGTAGATGCTGAAGAAGCCGAGGTCGACCGGCAAGAGGACCGTGTCGGCCGCCACCAGCGCGTTGATCGCGAGCAGCCCGATGCCCGGGCCGCAGTCGATGATCGTGATGTCGTACCGGTCGGCGCAGCGTTCCAGGGCGCGATGAAGGAGGCGGTCGCGGCCAGGGTGGCCGGCGAGGGTCTGCTCCAGGGCGGCCAACGCGACGGCCGCCGGGGCGAGGTAGAGGCGGTCGAAGATCTCCCAGGCGATGTCCGCGAGTCCGAGGGCGGCCCCGTCGGCGGCGCTCTTCATAACGTCCCACGTGCTCAGCTCGACCTCGTCCTCCCGGATGCCGCACCCCACGGTCGCGTGGGCCTGCGGGTCGAAATCGATGAGGAGGACCCGCTTGCCGGCCTGGGCCATGACGGCGGCCAGGTTGATCACGGTGGTCGTCTTTCCGCAGCCCCCCTTGTGGTTGAAGACGGTAATGGTGCGCATTGATGGGCCTCCCACTGTCCCAGCTCTCGCGCCGGCCGCGCCGGCCGGCAGGGCGACACCCGGCAGGACGTGTGTGTGCCGGTTCCCTGACGGTTCTTTCGGTCCGGGCCGAATGCGTCCTTTAGTAAACTTATCGGACTCAGGTTTTCACTGAGGGGCGGCCACAGGCCCCTTCCCGGTATTGACAGAGGGGGTGACCCGGATGGCGGCGCGTTCGAGCGGACGGTGGCCGGTGCAAGGCGTGGCGAGCGTTGCTTTTCGACAACACGCGCTGTTTCCGTGCAACTCGCCCGTAAGTCGTTGTTGGAAAAGGCCTTAGCACGCCTCCGCAGGCCAGGGGAGCAGCGGCGCGTTGCCTCCGTCCGTCATCGGCCTTGCCTGAAGCCATCGCCGCCGGCCGTCCCTGCCGACCCGTACGGCGCGAAAAGCGGGGATATTCACCCCGCGAGTGCGGTTTTGGGGAATTCTTTCGGTCTCCGCCCGGCTTTGGCACAGGCGTTGCTCAAGTACAGAGCGAATGGCTCGCTCTTTATGGCATCGCTTGTGACTCCACGCATAGCCCTCCCCCGGGTGCGACGAGAAGTTCAGGCGCTTTGCCACACAACCCCCTTAACTCCATTTGAGCGGGCCATTCACGACGGCAACCGCCCGACAGGGCGAACCGGAATAGAAGACGAAACGAACGTTGTGGGGACAGTTGTGGGAAGCACATAAGGAGGGTCGAATCGCTCAACTCACATCCCCCGAACCAATCGCTCCTTCACACAGACGGTTGGCCCGGTGACACGATGAACGCGAGCGACGAAAACTTGGATTCTTAATTCGCCGTCTATCCCCGCAACACGGGCAAGGCCTCCCCTCCAGGCCTTGCCCCCTTTTTTGCGCCAACAACACGCGGGCCGCAAGTGGCCCGGCTGGCAGGGGCCTGCTCGCCGACGCCGGCGCCGGCGTGGCGCGTGGCTCGTCCTACAGGGAACCGTCGGGCGGCACCCGTCGTCAAACCCCTCGGCACTCCGATGGGAGGACGGGGCGATGCGGCACACGCGACGGATTCTCGCGGGCCTTGCGGCGCTGGCCGTCCTGGCGGCCACGGGCGCCGGTCTGGCCTCGTACATTGTCGAAGACGAATCGAGCGCCGCCCCGGCACGCGACATCCCCGCTCCCCGGCGGCCCCCGCCGCCGCACCACGTCCCGGAACTGGCGGCCGTCCTGGACCGCCTGGAGCTGCATACCCCGCGGACCAGCCACGGCCTGGCCGTCACGCCGCTGACCCTGCGGGGCAAGCCGCCGCTCCCGGGCCCGTGGCTGGCACTGGACGCGGCGATCAAGCGCAACCTGCTCGAGGTGACCGAGAAGGAGAGCGCCCAGGTCCCGACCGTCCTCATGGTCAACCGCAGCCGCGCCGACCACATCCTGGTGGTCGCGGGCGAGGTCATCACGGGCGGCAAGCAGACACGGACGGTGCGCCGGGACGTGGTGCTGGCCCCCGGCCAGCGGGTGCCCGTGCCGGTCTTCTGCGTCGAGGCCCGGCGATGGCGCGGGCAGGCGGCCTTCGGGGCCGGCGAAATGCTCGTGCCCCAGTCGATCCTGAAGCGGCTCCGCGCCGACGCCGACCAGGAGGCCGTCTGGGCCGAGGTGGCCCGGAACAACGCGGCCCTGGGCACGGAGAACGCGACGCGGAGCCTGGAGCAGGCCGTCAAGGCCGGGCCCGTGAAGGACAAGCTGGCCGAGGTCCGCCGCGCCATCCTCCCGGAGGTCCCCGACGAGAGCGTCGGGTTCATCTTCGCGCGGGGGGGCGAGGCGCTTGGCCTGGAACTGTTCGGGCGGCCGGACCTTGCCCGGGCCCTGCTGCCGAAGCTGCTCGACGCCTACGCGGTCGACGTGGTCCTGGTGGCGGCGCGCCCCGACGTGCGGCGCGAGGCCCGCGAACCCGGGCCGGACGACGACCTCCTGGACTGGGTCCGGGCGGCCGGGAGCCGGCGGGCCGAGACGCTCGGCAGCGGCGCGGGCATCGTGCTGAGCGCCCCCGCGCCGGTGGGCTCGGGCGTCAGCCTGGATGGCGACCTGGTGCACTTCGGTGCCCAGGTAGCCAAGCGGATCGTCCCGCCCGTGGCGGCCCCGCGGCCACACGATCAGCCGCGACCTTCACCCGCCCGGGGCGGGCGACGCCGAGCGCATCCATAACGAACCGAACGCGTGGGAGCGGTACCCGGCCGCCGGTGGAGCCGGACGGATGGAGGACGGACCCATGAGGTGGACCCAACGGAAGCGGACGGTCGCGGCGGCGCTCGCGGCGATGCTCGTGGCGATGGCGAGCGGGCGGGCGGCGGCGTCGGGCCTGCTGGTGCCCGAGAACAAGCAAATCCCGCCCCTGGCGGTCAAGTACCTGCGGGTCGATGCCCGCATCGACACCCAGGTGGCCACCACCCACGTCGTCCAGGAGTTCCAGAACTCGACGGACGGCGACCTGGAGTGCACGTTCATCTTTCCGCTGCCGAAAGGGGCGGCTGTCCAGAGGTTCGCCATGTACATCGGCGGCAAGCGGGTCGAGGGCGAACTCCTGGAGAAGGAGAAGGCCGCCCGCATCTACGAGGAGATCGTGCGGCGGCTGAAGGACCCGGGCCTGCTGGAGTACATGGGCGGCCAGTTGCTCAAGATGCGCGTCTACCCCGTGCCGCGCCGAGGCACCCAGAAGGTCGAGGTCGAGTACACCCAGCTCCTGCCGCGCGACGGCGGCCTGGCGGAGTACGTCTATCCGCTGCGCACGGGGGACCGGGCGTCGCGGACGCTGGAGGACTTTACGGTGGCGGTACGGATCCGGAGCGACACGCCGATCCGGAGCGTCTACAGCCCGACGCACGAGGTGGGCATCAGCCGCATGTCGGAGCACGAGGCGGTGGCGGGCGTCGAGACGCGCGCGGCGCTGCTGGACCGGGACTTCCAGCTCTTCTACACGGTCAGCGAGAAGGCCTTCGGGCTGGACCTGATGACCTACCGGCCGGACCCGGCGCAGCCCGGCCAGGTGCTGATGCTGATCAGCCCGGAGCACGAGACGGACCCGGCCAAGCGCCTGCCGCGCGACGTCGTCTTCGCCCTCGACACGAGCGGGTCGATGAAGGAGGCCCAGGGAGAGAAGCTGCGTCAGGCGAAGGCGGCCCTGACGGCGTGCGTCGAGCAGCTGGGGCCGACCGACCGGTTCGCCATCGTCCAGTTCGCGACCATCGCCCGGACGTTCGCGGAGAAGGACGTCTGGACCCGGGCGACCGACAAGGAGAAGGCCCGGGCGGTCGCGTGGGTCGAGGCGTTCGACGCCAACGGCGGGACGAACGTCAGCGAGGCCCTCCAGCGGGTCTTTGCGCTGCCGGTCGAGGAGGACCGGCCGACGACGGTGCTCTTTCTGACAGACGGGCGGCCGACGGTGGACCTGACGGACATCGAGGCCCTGTCGCAGTTTGTCGAGGAGCACAACGCGCGGAGCCTGCGGGTCTTCACCTTCGGCGTCGGCGACGACGTCAACACGCACCTGCTGGACCGGATGAGCGACGAGACGGGCGGCCTGCCGGAGTACGTCCGCCCCGGCGAGGCCATCGACGGCAAGGTCACGCGCCTGTTCACGAAGATGAGCCACCCGGTGCTGACGGACCTGGAGATCGAAGTGCCCGGCGTGAAGCTCGTCGAGGTCTACCCGCGGGCGCTGCCGGACCTCTTTCACGGGTCGCAGATCGTCCTCGTGGGCGCGTACGAGGGGAGCGGCGACTCGGTCATTCGCCTGACGGGGCGGCGCGGCCCGAAGCGGGAGACGTTCACGTACGAGGGCCGGTTCCCGAAGCGGACGACGGAGCGGCCGTTCATCGCGCCGCTGTTCGCCCACCGCAAGATCGGCTACCTGCTCGACCAGATCCGCCTCCACGGCGAGAGCGCGGAGCTGAAGGAGGAGGTCATCCGCCTGAGCCTGGCCTACGGCATCGAGACGCCGTACACGAGCTACCTGGTGCTGGAGAGCAAGGAGCAGTACGCCCAGTACGGCATCGAGCGGCGCCGCGCGAACGTCGCCGCCCCGAACGAGGCCCCGGCCGGACCGCCGGAGGCGGAGGGGGCGCGGCGAGCGCAAGCGGCGGACCGGCTGGAGGAGACCTTCGCGATGGAACCGGCCGATGCGCCAGCCGCCCCGACGTCCGCCAGATTGGGCGCCGGCGGGGCCGCGCGGCCCAAAACGACCGCCGACGACGTGGCCGGCCTCGACGCCGACGAGGAGGCCCTCCGCGAGGCCGACACCGGGGCCGACGCCGTCACCATCGCCACCGAACTCCAGCGGCTCCGCCAGGCCGAGAACTACCAGCGCGACATGGTCGGCACCCAGACCGTCCAGCAGCGGGGCGACCGGCGGATGACGAACTACCGCGGCGTCTGGGTGGATGAACGGTTCCAGGGCACCGAGCAACTCACGAAGGTCAAGTGGGGCTCGGAGGCGTACTTCGCCCTGGCCCGCGAGCGGCCGGAACTCCAGACGATGCTCAGCCTGGGCCAGCGCGTGGTCGTCGTCACGGCCCGCAACCAGGCCCTGGTCGTCGATGACCGCGACGGGGCCGAGACGATGGCCGCCGAGGCTCGCGAGGCCCTCTTCGAGGACCAGTAACTCCCCAGGGATACAGGCCGGGAAACAGGCACGGCACCGGGGCACCGCCACACGGCGGCGCCCCGTGCCGCTTACGGGGGGTGGGATTCCCGCTTCAGTCCGGGCGCGGCTACGCGACGCCCACCGGTTCGACCTCGGGCCGGAGCTCCGGCTCGGGCGTCCCCAGCAGGACGTCGGCCTCGATCTCGCCCCCGTTCTCCTTCTTGGCCTCCAGGACCCAGGCCAGCAGGGCATCGACGACTTTCGAGTCGAACTGGCGGCCGGCCTCGGCCACCAGGATGTGCATCGCTTCCGGCAGGGACCGGGCCTCGCGGTAAACGCGCTGGCTGGTGATGGCGTCGAAGGCGTCGGCGACGGCCAGGACGCGGGCCCCCAGGGGGATGGCCGGGCCCGCCAGGCCGTCCGGGTAGCCGCGGCCGTCCCAGCGCTCGTGATGGTGGCGGACGATGGGAATCTCGTGGTCGAGGAACGGGAGCTGGTCGAGGATGCGGACGCCGATCAGCGGGTGCCGCTCGATGATCTGCCGCTCCTCCGGCGTCAGCGGGCCGGGCTTGCGGAGGATGGCGTCCGGGACGCCGATCTTGCCGATGTCGTGGACCAGGGCCGCGCGGCGTAGCGTGACCAGGTCGTCGTCGTCCATGCCAAAAGCCCGGCCGATGCCGACGGCCAGGCGCGTCACGTTGTCCGAGTGGTGCCGCGTGTACGGGTCCCGCGCCTCCAGGGCCTGGACGAGGCTCTGGACGCTCTGGACGAACATATCCCAGGAGCGGCGGGAGAGGTTCTCGACCTGGCGGCGCATGGACTCGACGGCGGCGGACTGGGTGTCGGGGGGCTGGTCGGAGGCGTCGGCCTCAACGTCGCGCCAACTGAGGACGCGGTCGGCGCCCTCGCGTTTGGCGGCCCGGAGGGCCTCGTCGGCCAGGTGGAGCAGGCCTTCGGGCGAGCGGCCCTTCTCGGCGCCGGTGTCGCCGATGCCGACCGAGACGGTGACCTGGAGCGGCCGCCCGCCCGAGGTGAAGGCGTAGCGGCCGAGCGCCTGGCGGACGCGTTCGGCGGCCTTGCGGGCCTGGCGGGCGGTGGTGTTCGGCATGAGGACGGCGAACTCGTCGGCGCCATAGCGGCCGATGACGTCCGTCAGCCGCGACGCGTCCTTCAGCACGTGCGCCACGCCGCGCAGCACCTTGTCGGCCGCGGCGTGGCCGTGGGCCTCGTTGATTTCGCGGAAGCGGTCGACGTCGACCAGGGCCAGGGCGAGGGGTTGTCGGTGGCGACGGAAGCGTTCGGCCTCGACCTTGAGGGCCTCCAGGACGCGCCGCCGGTTGGCGAGGGCCGTCAGTTCGTCGGTCGTCGTGAGGCGCTTGAGGCGCTCGTTGGCAGTCTTGAGGGCCTCCTCGGCCCGCTTAATCTTGGAGACGTCGCGGCCGTACAGGTTGACGTACCCCGCGCCGGACACGGGCACCAGGTTGACCGAGTAGACGTGGGAGCCGACCTCGATCTCGAGGTCGCGGTGGATGCGGCTGTCGAGGAGGTCGCGGACGCGGGCGGGCCACGGGGCGGGCAGGGGCCGGCCCTCCTCGGCGCCCCAGGCCTCCAGCAGCGGCCGGGCGGCGGCGTTGGCATAGAGGAGCGTGCCGTCGGCGCCGGCGCGGAGCACCGGCGACGGGTCCTCTCGCGGGAAGCGGGCCAGGTTCTCCATCGCCTCCTCGGCCGCCACCTGCTCCGTCAGGTCCATCAGGATGCCGCGCATCCCGATCGGCACCCCGTCGCGCAGGATGCGTGCGGCATAGACGGCCGACGGGAAGGTGGTGCCGTCGTTGCGGACGAAGGTCAGGCGGTCGAGGCCGACGTCCTCCCCCTGCATGATGCGGCGGACGTTGCCGAAGACGCGTTCACGGTCTTCGGCCGCGATCAACTCGAAGGCGTTCAGCGGGTCGGGCAGGTTGTCGGGACCGTAGCGGAAGAGTTCGATGCACTTCTGGTTGTAGAAGGCCAGGTTGCCGTCGGTGTCCATCTCGTAGACGCCGATGGGCAGGAGCTCGGCCATCTCGCGGAAGCGGGTCTCGCTGAGCTCGGCGGCGCGGCGGGCCTGGCGGTCGGTGGTGACGTCGCGGATGATCTCGACGGCGCCGACGCGGCGCCCGGCGGCGTCGCGCACCGGGCGGGCGGTCGCCCACAGGTACGCCCCCTCCCCGCCGCGGACCACCGACGAGAAGGTCTGGCCCGTCACCGTCTCGCCCCGCCGCTGGAAGTCGTCGTACTTCTCGGCCCAGTCGGGGCTCCCTTCGGCGTCCAGCAGGTCCAGCAGCAGGCCGTGCTTCTCGGGGTCGAACGCCCCGACGTAGGCCTCGCGGCCGCGGCCGAGGACGTCGTCGCGCGGCACGCCGGTCAGTTCCTCGGTGGCGCGGTTCCAGGCGACGACGCGGCCGGTGCGGTCCACGAGGACGGTGGCGTCCGGCAGGCAGTCGATCAGGGCCGCCAGGTCCGGGTCGAGCGCCGCCTCGACGGGCGCGGGCGGGGTCTCGGCGTCCTCGCCCTCGGCCAACAGGGCCACGGCACCCCGCCCGTCGTCGGCCGACGGCCGCACGGCCAAGTGCCAGACCGTCCGGCCCCCGTCGGGACCGACGTACTCGACATCGGCGCTTCCGGCGCGGCCCTGGAGGGCGCGGCGGAGGGCGGCGGCCACGGCGGGCCGGCCGGCCTCGCTCCAGGCCTCGTCCAGCCTGCGGCCGACGAGCGCGCCGCGGCCCAGGCCCAGCCCCGCCAGGACGCCGTCGCCGACCTCCGTGACGCGACCCCGCGGGTCGAGGCGGAGCACGCCCGGCGGCAGCGCGCCGGCCGCCTCATCCCTGCCACGGGCGGCGGTCCCCCGCGACGCCGGGCCGCGCGTCCACAGCGCGTAGCCCATCACCAGGAGCACGGCCGCCACGGTCGGCAACAGCACCATGCCCATGATTCGGTGGGCTTGGGCCTGCCCGGTCGGCGTCAACAGGTAGACCAGCCAGCCGGTGCGGCCGACGGGACGGCGCGTGGCCAGCAGCCGCCGGCCCCCGAAGGCGACCACCTGCCGGCCGGCGTCGCCGGACGGAAAGACGGCCGCGAACGTGTCGGCGCCGAACTGGCGCGACGTCCGCAGGGCCTCGGCCACGTCCGCGTCGAGGGGCCACAGGGCGCTGTAGACCATGTCGGGCCAGCTGGAGAGGAAGACGATGCCGTGCGGGTCGACCAGGAAGGCGCTGTCGAACTCCTCGAACTGGCGTTCGAGGCCGTCGGCGGCCACCTTGATGACGGCGACACCTGAGATCGCCCCCGTGGCGCCGTGCACCGGGTGGGCCGTGTAGAGGCCGCGCCGGCGGCTGGTGACGCCGTAGCCGAAGAACCGGGCGGTGCGACCCCGCATGGCCTCGCGGAAATACGGGCGGAAGCCGTAGTCGCGGCCGCGGAAGCTCTCGGGGGTGCCCTCGTTGGAGGCGGCCACGGTCACGCCGGAAGGCGCCATCAGGTAGGCCGTGGCGACGGGGTAAGCCTTGGTGTAGCGGCGCAGGGTGGCCACGGCGCGGGCGCGGTCCGGTTCGGTCTCCGAAGCCAGCGCCGCCGCCAATTCCGGTTGGTCGGCCAGGGTCCGGGCCGCCGTCTCCTGGTGGCGGGCGAACTCCTCGACATGGGTCGCCAGCAACCGGGCGTCGGCGCCGGCATAGGCCTTGAGACTGTCCCAGGCCTGCTGGTCGACCAGCTCGATGCCGGCCCAGCCGACGAGCACGAGGCCGACGGCCGCCAGCACGGGCAACAGCGTGCAGGGCGCCAGGAGGCAGGCCCCACTTTCCTTGCGCGAGGCCGCGCCATGACGCTGCGCGATCAGCCACAGCGTGCCCGCCAGCACGAACGCGGGCACCACGAGCAGCAACTCGACCGGAAGCCCCAGCATATGGCTGACGGCGCCGCGGCTGATGAGGGTCAAGGGCCAACCCGCCGAGGCGGGGGCGATGAGTGAAGCGGCCGGGCCCAGCACCGCCAGCGCGCCGGCCGCCACGGTCACCGGCCATCGGCCCGCCGGGCAGTGCCGCCGCACCGTCAGCAGCGCCAGGGCGGCCCACACGGGGGCCACGGTGCCGGGCACGATCCGCAGGCCGGTCTCGAGACCCGGCAGGCCCGCCAGCAGGCCGAGGCCGGCGGCCGCGGCCAAGGCGGCCTGGAGCCAGCGGGGCCCGGCGTTGCCGTCCGTCCGCAGGCCCCGCAGGGCGAACTCGGTCATCGCCCCCAGGCCCGTGGCCAGAAGAACGAGGCGGACGACCTGGAGGAGGAGGGTGTCGCCGGTCAGGCTGACCAGGCCCGAGAGCCAGACTTTCAGGGCCATGGCCGCGGCCGCCACCACGAACCAGCCCCACGGCAGACGGCGCGTGTGCCGGCGAAGGACGGCTGCCGCCGCCCCCGCCACGAGCCACAGCACGCTGCCGAGGAGCAGCAGGAAGTCAGTCTGGCGCAGAAAGCGGTCCACCCCCGGACTCCCGTACGGGTCGCGTGTGCCCGGCTCGCACCGCACGGGGTCCCATCCCAGCGCCGTCGGCCAGGGCCGGGGGACCTATCGACCGGGTAGGACGAATGCTTAAGGCAGTAACCGAAAAGGATGGCCCGCGCCGCGGGCGGCGGTCTACGTATGGCTCACCGGAGCGAGCAGGTCGTCCGGGGTGACGTCGCAGTCGGCGCCCGCGGCACGGCGGACATCGCGGACCCACACCAGGAGGGCGTCGACGGCGCGGGGGTCGTACCGGGTGCCGGAGCCCTCGATGAGTTCGCGGAGGGCGGCCGCCACGTCGCGGGCCCCGCGGTGAGGCCGGTCGGACGTCATCGCGTCGAAGGCGTCTGCCACGGCCAGAATCCGCGCACCCAGCGGGATGGCCAGGCCCGAGAGGCCGTCCGGGTAGCCCTCGCCGTCCCAGCGTTCGTGATGGTGGCGGACGATGCGGGCCTCGTCCTTCAGGAACTGGACGTGCTCCAGGAGGCGCCCGCCGGCCAGGGCGTGGCCCTCGACGACCTTCCGGTCGTCGTCCGTCAGCGGGCCGGGCGTACGGAGCATGGCGGCCGGGACCACGGCCTTGCCGAGGTCGTGGATGAGGGCGGCGCGGCCGACGGCGGCGGCCTGGTCGGCCTCCAGGTCCATCTGCTCGGCGATGCGCCGGGCGTAGGCGGCGACGTGCCGGGCGTGCTCGCGGGCCCACGGCTCGGCCTCGCTCAGTTCGTCCAGCAGGCCATGCAGACCCTCGACGAAGCGGGCCTTGAGCTGGTCGGCCAAGCCATCGACGCGGCCCTCGATGCGCTCGGCGGAGACCTCGGCGTCCTGGCGCTCGGCCTGGTCCTCGTCGTGGCAGACCTGGCCCCAGCTTCGGACGCAATCGCGGCCGGCGCCCTTGGCGGCGTAGAGAGCCTCGTCGGCCAAGCGGATGAGGGTTTCGCCGTCCGTCTCGTCGGCGCCCTCGGCGGAGGCGATGCCCACGCTGAGGTTGACGGTGACCGAATGGGTGCCGTCGCTGATGGTCCGGGCCTTGAGGCCCGACCGGACGCGCTGGGCCACGTTGAAGGCCGCTTCGCTGTCGGTGTCGGGCATGAGGACAACAAACTCGTCGCCGGCATAGCGGGCCGTCACGTCCGTGCCGCGCGCCCCCCGCCGGAGCGTCTTCGCCACCTCCTTCAGGACAAGGTCGCCGAAGAGGTGGCCGTGGGTGTCGTTGATGGTCTTGAAGTGGTCAACGTCGATCATCATGAGGGCGACATCGGTGTCCTGGCGGCGGCGGCGCTGCATCTCGCGGTCGAGGATCTCGAGGAACTGGCGACGGTTGCAGAGGTCGGTGAGTTCGTCGGTGGTGGCAAGCTGTTCGAGGCGGCGGTTGGCCTCCTGGAGGGCCTCCTGGGTCCGCTCGCGCTGGCGGGCCTCGCGTTCCAGCTCCAGGTTGGTCTTCTTGAGGCGGACCGTCCGCTCCTCGACGCGCTCCTCCAGTTCGTGGCTGTAGCCGAGGATCTTGTCGCGCTGCGCCGCCAGGCGCTCGGTCATCCGGTTGAAGCTGCGCGCCAGGGCCCCGAGCTCATCGACGCGCCCGCCGACGTCCACACGGGCCGCCAGGTCGCCGGCCGCCACGCGCTCCGTCTCTTCGACCAGCCGGTGGATGGGCTGGACGAGGCGGCGGCTGAAGGCCAGAACAACCAGCAAACCGCAGAAGAAGACGGCGCCGCTGACGAGAAGCACCTCGCGCTGGTCGGCGGCAATCTGGTCATTGACGCCCTCGTAGGACCGGGCCAGGACCACCGCGGCGCGTTCCCCGGCGGGAGGAGCATCCGCCTCGGCCGCCTCCAGCGTGCCCGGCATGCCGCCCAGCATCTCGCGCGTCACGGCCACGGGCACGGTGAACCGGTAGAAGGTGTCGCCGACCTCCGCCACGCCGGGGACGGGGCCGTTCGGGCCGGCGATCTCGCCGCGGTCCACGGTGGCCGCGACGGCGGGCTCGATCTCGGCGGGGATGAGGCCGACGCGGCCGGACCAGTTGCGGTAGGCGAGGAGACGGCCGGCTTCGTCGTAGAAGGCCGCGTACAGCATTTCGCCGCCCCCGGGCGGCCGGTGGCTCTCGGCCAGCTGCTCCAGCTCGGCCGTATCGCGGGCCAGGAGCCCGTACTCGGCGGCCTCGGCCAAAGCCCGGGCCTGGGTGCGGCCGGTGCTCAGGAAGGTGGCCCGGAGGCTCTCGGCGTCGGAAAGGACCTCGACGTAGCTGCGCACGGCGACTTGGACGGCCAGGATGGCCGCCATCGCCAGCACCAGCTTCGTCCCGATCCGCCTGAGACGCATCCTGCCTCAGTCCTCTTTCTGGCCGTACACGTGAGCCGCTCGCTTCACGAGCGGTGCCGGGAGCTTGACGTCGACCTGCCGGGCGACCGTGGCATTCAGCACCAGGGACGCCGGGGCCGGGTACACCAGGTGGTAGTCCGCCGGCCGCTTGCCCTCGTGGAGGATGCCGGCGACCACGTCGCCGGCCTGGCGGCCGATGGTGTGGGGGTTGACGGAGAAGCCCAGCAGGCCGCCCGCCTTGACCATGGCGGCCGAGAAGCCGATGACGGGGAGCTTCTCTTTCAGGGCGAAGACCAGCATGCGGCGTGCGCTCGCCGGCGCCATCACGCCAGGGTCCGTGATGGTCCAAAGGGCGTCGGCGCCATGGCCCCCGAGCTTCTCCAGGGCCTTCTCGACGCGGTAGGGCTCGACCGGCAGCCGCACCAGCTCCAGGCCGAGCCTCGTGGCCGCCGCCTCCCCAGTCGCCACCGTCGCGGCCGTGTACTGCGGGGTGTAGATGACGGCAACGCGGCGGGCGTGCGGCAGGACGGCCTTCAGGGCCTCGAACTGGACCGCCGGGTCCACGTCCGTCGTCACCCCGGCAACCAGCTGGCCGGGGTACGTGCGCCGGGCAAGGACGCCCGCGTCGACGGGGTTCGCGACCATCGCGAAGACGACCGGGGTCGTCTCGACGCCGACGACGACGACCTTGCTGGCCTCGGTGCCGAGGGTGACGACCAGGTCCGGGTCCGCCTTGCGGATGTGGTCCATGAGGTCGCCGGTGTCGGTCGCGCCGAGGACAAATTCGTGGAAGGTATGCGGGCCTTTCTCCAGGAGACGTGCCTTGAGGCCCTCGAAGGCGTCGCGATACGGGGCGGCCTCGCGACTGAAGACGACACAGACGGAAGGGCCGCCCACGGGCTCGGCCTCGCCGGCGCCCGCCGCGGCGGCCAGGAGGGCCAGGCCGGCCAGGGCCACCGTCAGGGCGCAGACCCATCCCGCGGCGGAGAGCCCGGCGCCGGTTGCCCGGGGCGTGCGCGTGACGATGTCCTTTCGAGATGGGGGGCCGCGTCGGCGCGCGCCGGTCGGTCCGGCGCGGGCCGCGCGGGCACAGCGTCGCCGCAGGAGTTCCATCGGCCGTCCTCCTCTCGCGCTTGAGCGCGGGTCGCGACTCTTCTCTTGCCCACGGTCTACCAGTGCTTCTGGAACCGGACGTACCAGGTCCGCTCGCCGACCTCCATCAGGGGCAACCCGCTGCCCACGGCCTCGGCATGCCTGGAGTCGAAGGCGTTCTGGACGCCGACGGTAAGCGCCGCCTCGTGGCCAAGGTCGGCGACGGCGTTGAAGTCGAACCGGCTGTAGGGGGCGATGCGCACGGCGTTCTGGCCGTGGACCTCGTCCACCCAGGTCATCCAGCCGTTGAGCGTCAGCCCGTCCAGAAGGGCATACGACGAGCCAAGGGTGACCCGCTGCTGGGGCGGCGCCATCAGGCTCGTTTCCACCAGGGCCGGCTCCGTGTACGTCCGTGTTCCGTGTTGGACCCACTGCTCCCAAACGTACGCCGCGTCCAGGGCCAGGCGCTTCGTGGCCTGCCACCGCCCGGTCAACTCGAAGCCGTACAGGTCTCCGTCGCCGCTGTTCTCGTGCTGATGGACCACGGGGAAGGCGCCGGGGGGCGTCTGGGCCACGGTCTGGGCGAGGCCGCGGTAGTTGTTCCAGAAGAACTCGGCGCCGAGGCGGACGGCCTTCGCCTCGTACGTGTAACCGAACTCGTAGGCCTTGATATAGGACGCGTTCAGGTCCTCGCTGCCGAGAAGCCGAAAGGCGAACGTCCCCGGCGGGAAAGGCACCGGGCCGGTCCGGATGTTCGTGGTGCGGTGGCCGAGGGACGGCGTCCGGAACGCGCGGGCGACGGCGAGGCGGACCGTGTGCTCGGGGGCGGGCATGTAGAGGGCGGCGGCGCGGCCGGCCCATTCCCAGCCGGTGTAGGAGTTGCGGTCGGCCCGGGCGCCGAGGGTGAAGGCCCACGTCTCGGCGGGCGCCCAGCGGTCCTGAAAGAAGAGGCCCGCCTGGTGGTTGTGGGTCCGTTCGTTATCGAAGCGGATGCCGACGTCGTTCGGCCCGAAGGGGTCGCCGCTGGTCAGCTTATCGACGCGCAGGTTCCCGCCGTAGGTCAACGTGTGGCGGTCGCCGGCGGGCTGGGTCCGGACGGCCTCGACGTCGTGCTGGGTGGCCCGGGTCCAGTTCCCGCCATCCGAACGGTCGAGGGTGATGCGGTTCAGGAAGTACTGGAGGTACCAGGCGTCGTCCGGCGCCGCCTCCCAGGTGTAGCGGAGCTGGACGAACTCGGTCTGCGGGAACCAGCGGTCGTCGCTGGTGCCCGGTTCGGAGCCGAGCTGGCCGTCCACGTAGCCGGCGTCGACGTCCAGGCGGCGTTCGTCGTCGAAGCGGTACGTCGTCCGGAGGTGCGTCCGGGCGAGGCGGACGAAGTCGTGGTTGCCCTCGCCGTGGCGGACGCCGATCTCCGGCAGGTGCTCGTAGCCGGCGCTCAGGCGGAGGTCCAGGTTCTCGCCCACGTGGCCGTAGCGCAGGTGGGTGATCGAGTCGAGGCGGCTGGAGACGGTCTGGCTGAGAAACAGGCCGGGCGTCGCACCGGGCTTCTTGGTGATGATGTTGATGACGCCGTTGGCGGCGTTGGCGCCCCAGACGGCGCCGCCCGGGCCGCGCACGACCTCGATCCGCTCGATGTCCTCGACCAGGACGGGAAGGCCGTCCCATCGCCCGCCGCCGAAGATGGGGTCGTAGACCGTCCGTCCGTCCATCAGAACCAGCGTGTGGTTCGTGAAGAGGCCGTGCAGGCCACGTACCCCGATGGCGTGGCGCCAATTGCTGATGCGCCCGACGTCCACGCCGGGAGCAAGGCGCAGGAGCTCCCCGAGGGTCAGCAGGCCGCTGCGGTGGATCTGGTCGGCCGTGACCAGACTGACGGCATTGGGGGCGCGGCTAATGGGCTCCTCGCGCCGCGAGGCCGAGACGACGGTGGGGATCTCCTCCCAGAGGAGGAGTTCCGGGGCCGCCTCGCCGTCGGTCGCGGTCGGCGCGGCCGGGCGGTCTGGCGGCGGGGGGGTGTCCGTCGGGGCGGCCTGGGCACCCGCGGCAAACAGGGCGAACAGGACCACGGCCAGCATGACGTACGGCAGCGCGTGCCGCATGGGTGTCCCTCCCCCGGGCCTGGGCGGCGCGGCAGGCGGCCCGTGTGTTACCAGTGCTTCTGGAACCGGACGTACCAGGTCCGCTCGCCGACCTCGACCGGTTCGATGCCGAAGGTGCGCAGCTCCAGGTGGCGGGAGTCGAAGGCATTCAGCACGCCGGCCGCCACCTCGGCCCCGTCGCCCAGGTCCTTGGATACTCCGAAGTCGAAGCGGGCGTATGCGGGGACCGTGACGTGGGGAAGCCCGCGGGCCTCGAAGGCCGTCTTGACCTCGTCGACCCACCACATGCGGCCGTGGAGGTCGAGGCCCTCGACCGGTTCGTACAGGGCCTCGAAGAAGACTTTGACCTGGGGCGGGTTGACCGAGTCGGTGTCGGTGAGCGGCTCTTCCAGGCGCGATCGGCTTCCCTGGTTGACCCACTGCTCCCAGACGGTCCAGCCTCCCAGGCGGAGGTGCTCGGTCGCCTGCCACTGGGCGCCCAGTTCAACCCCGTACAGGTCGCCGTCGATGTTGTTGAAGAAGGCCTGTGTCTGGGGGACCGCGCCGGCGGGGGCCGTAAAGAGGCTTGTCATGATCCCGCGGTAGTTGTTCCAGAAGAAGTCCGCGTCCAGCCGCAGGTTCGGGAGCTGGTACGTATAGCCGAACTCGTAGGCCTTGATGTAGGCCGCGTTGACGTCCCGGCGGCCGGCGATCCGGAGGGCGACGGCGGGGAAGGGCGCGGGCAGGCCGGTCGGCATGACGCGGATCTGGATGTCGCGCTCCAGCAGCGTCGGCGTCCGGAACGCCCGGGCCACGGCCGCGCGGAAGGTGTGGTCCGGCGCGGGGTGGAAGAGGACGGCACCGCGGCCGGCCCACTCCCAGTCGGTGAAGGAGTTACGGTCCGCCCGAACGCCGACGAAGGCCGTCCACTGGTCGCCCAGAGTGATGCGATCCTGGGCGAACAGGCCGGCTTGGTGGTTGTGGACCCGCTCGCCGCTGAAGCGGACGCCCTGGATGCCCACGCCCGGGGATGGGTCAGCGTCGCTCATATGGTCGACCCGGATGTTGCCGCCGTACGTCACGAGGTGACGCGCTCCGAGGCCCTGGGTCCGCTGGGCCTCGACGTCGTGTTGGGTGTAGCGGGCCCAAGGGCCGCCGTCCGACTCGGCCCACGTGTCGCGGTTGTAGAAATACTGCAGGTGCCAGGCGTCGTCGGGGGCGGGGTCGGCCCCGTAGCGGAGGCGGACGAAGTGGTTCCGCGAGAACCAGCGGGCGTCGGCGAAGGCCGCCCCGGCCAGGGGCACTTCCTCGGCCACGCTACCCGTGACGCCCTCAACATAGCCCGCGTCCAGGTCCAGATATCGCGTGTCATCGATGTGATACGTGGAGCGGAGATGGACCCGCGGCATACGGACGAAGTCGTGATTGCCCTCCCCGTGGCGGACACCAATCTCCGGCAGGTGCTCGTAGCCGGCGCTCAGTCGGAAGTCGAACTTCTCGCCGTCGTGGCCGTAGCGGAGGTGGGTGAGGGAGTCGAGGCGGTTGGTCACCGTCTGGCTGAGGAAGAGGCCAGGGGTCTCGGCCGGCTTCTTCGTGATGATGTTGATGACGCCGTTGGCGGCATTGGCGCCCCAGGCGGCCCCGCCGGGTCCCCGGACGATTTCAATGCGCTCGATGTCCTCCAGCAGCAGCGGGAGGGCGCTCCAGTTGACGCCACCCCAGAACGGGTTGTAGACCGTCCGCCCGTCCATCATGACGAGTGTGTGCTTGGACCAACGCCCGTACAGGCCGCGCACCCCGATCCCGTAGGACCAGCCGTCGATGCGCCCGACGTCCACGCCGGGGGCGAGGCGCAGGAGCTCCCCGAGGGTCAGCAGGCCACTTCGGTGGATCTGGTCGGCCGTGACCAGGCTGACGGCGTTGGGGGCGCGGCTGACGGGCTCCTCGTGCCGCGACGCCGAGACCACGGTGGGAATCTCCTCCCAGAGGAGGAGTTCCGGAGCGGCCTCGCCGTCGCTCGACGTCGGCGCGGCCGGGGTGTCCGGCGGCGGGTCGGCAAGCGGTTCGGCCGCGCCGGACGCGGCGGTGACGGCGGTCAGCAGCCCCGCCGCCCAAAGCGCGCATCGGACCCGTCTCATCGGATGTCCCTCCCAGTCCCCCGGCGCCGGCGACGACGGATTCCCGCCGAGCATGCCGCGCCGACGCCGTGGCCGTCGATGGTCGAAGAGATGGCGGCCACGACCGTCGCGACGTGCGGACCCTCGCCCCGCGCGGGCGTCCCTGTTGCTCCGCGTATATCCATCGACACGCCGGGCTTGATGTCGCCGCCCAAAACCCGGCCCCGCGGGTTCATGGCCGGGCGCGCCACCATGGCATCATGCGGCCGCGCCCCGCCTGGCCGCAAGGGGCCGCGCGGATTGCCGCGGGGCGCGCCGGCCGGTTGTGTCGCCCCGGCGGGGGGCCTATAATGCCGCCCATGGGAGCCCCGCAACCGCGCATCCGGAACAAGAAGGCCCGGTTCAACTACCACCTGGAGGAGTCGATCGAGGCGGGCCTGGTGCTGGAAGGGTCGGAGGTCAAGGCCCTGCGCCAGGGCAAGTGCAACATCGACGAGGCCTTCGGCCGCATCCGCGGCGGCGAGGTCTGGCTCTACAACATGCACATCGGGCCGTACACGCAGGCGGGCCAGTACGGCCACGACCCCCGCCGCCCACGCAAGCTCCTGCTGCACGCCCGCGAAATCCACCGCTTCCTCGGCCGCGCCGTCGAAAAGGGCTACGCCTTGGTGCCCCTGACGGTCTACTTCCGGCGGGGCTGGGCGAAGGTGGAACTGGCCATCGGGCGGGGCAAGCGGCAGTTCGACAAGCGGGAGGACATGAAGAAGCGGGACGCCCAGCGGGACGTGGAGCGGGAACTGGCCCGCCGCGACCGCCGCTAGCGGTTCGCCCCGGCCCGGCCCGGGGTGCCGCCTCCTTATTATGGGGGCGTCTGCATTCAAGCCATCGCGGTCCCCGCGCCGATGTGTCTGGCGCCATGGCAACGACCACTGTGCTGCCCGACGACACCCAAACCGGCCGCCCGGCCCTGGAGACGCCCTTCGTCGGCGTCGCCTTGCCGCTCGGGGTGGACCGCACCTTCACGTACTCGGTCCCGGAGGCGCTGCGCGGCACGCTCTGGACCGGCCAGCGGGTCCGCGTCCCCTTCGGGCGGGGCAACCGGACCTGCGTCGGCTGGGTCGTCACGGGCTACGACGAGACCGACGTCAAGAACGTCAAGGACGTCCTGGAGACCGTCGACCCGGCGCCGCTGCTCTCGGAGGACCTGATCGACCTGGCGTTCTGGATGAGCCGGTACTACGTGGCCCCGGTCGGGAAGGTCTTCGAGGCCATCCTGCCAGCGGCCGTGAAGAAGAAGTCCGGCTTCAAAACGGTCCAGCTCGTCGTGCGGACCGACAAGCCCGAGGACGAGGTCGACCGGATCCTCTCGAAACAGCGGCGGGTGCTGGACCGCCTGGCGGAAGCCGGCGAAGGGCCGATTACGCCGCGCGAGCTGGCCCGCCAGGCCGGCTGCACCGTGGCCGTCATCAAGACGCTCGAAGAGAAGGGTCTCGTGCGGATCGAGGAGCGCGAGGTCGAGGAGTTCGCCCGCGACCTCGTCATCGACCTGGACGAGCCGCAGACGGTCCACCTGACCGCGGAGCAGCAGCTCGCCCTGCAGCGCGTCAAGGCCGCGCTCGCCGGCGACGCGCTGAACGTCGTCGTCCTGAACGGGGTCACCGGGTCGGGCAAGACGGAAGTGTACCTGCGGGCGATCGAGGAGGTGGTGGACCGGGGGCAGCAGGCGATCGTGCTGGTGCCGGAGATCGCCCTGACGCCGCAGACCATTCGCCGCTTCCGCCGCCGCTTCGCCCAGGTGGCGGTGCTGCACTCGCACTTGACGGACGTCGAGCGGCACCGGCAGTGGCGGGACATCGCCGAGGGCCGGGCCGACGTGGTCATCGGGGCCCGCAGCGCCGTCTTCGCCCCGGTCCACGACCTGGGCCTGGTGGTCATCGACGAGGAGCACGAGACCTCGTTCAAGCAGGACACGGCCCCGCGGTACCACGCGCGGGACGTGGCCATCGTCCGGGCGAACCTGGTCGGGTGCCCGGTCGTCCTCGGGTCGGCCACCCCCAGCCTCGAGACCTACCACAACTGCCGCCACCTCGACCACTACCAGGAGGCGCGGCTGACAAAGCGGGTGGCGGGCCGCGAGATGCCGCCCGTCGAGATCGTCGACCTGGCGAAGGAAGAGGCGGAGCGGCCCGGGCGGCACCTGCTGTCGCGGGCGCTGGAGGCCGCCCTGAAGGAGGCGCTGCGGAACCAGGAACAGACGATCCTGTTCCTGAACCGGCGCGGCTGGGCGACGTACCTCTTCTGCGCGAAGTGCGGCCACGTGGTGAAATGCCCGGACTGCGACGTCAGCCTCACCTACCACGCCAAGGCCGGCCGGGCCCAGTGCCACTACTGCGGCCACGCGGCCCCGCCGCCGGAGACGTGTCCGGCGTGCTCGGCCGAGATGGTCAACTATTGGGGCAGCGGGACGCAGCGGGTGGAGGACGAGGTCCTCGCGAAGTTCCCGGAGGTCCGCCTCGGCCGCATGGACGCCGACGCGATGCGGAAGCGCGGCGGGCACGAGAGCATCCTGGCGGCGTTCCGGGAGGGCGAGATTGACGTCCTGCTGGGCACCCAGATGGTGGCCAAGGGCCTGGACTTCCCGAACGTGACGGTCGTGGGCGTCGTGAACGCCGACACGGCCCTCAGTCTGCCGGACTTCCGGGCCAACGAGCGCACCTTTCAGCTCATCATGCAGGTCGCCGGCCGCGCGGGACGCGGGGCCAAGGGCGGCCGCGTCCTCGTCCAGACCTTCCAGCCGGAGCACCTGGCGATCCAACTGGCCGCCAAGCACGACTTCGAGGCCTTCGCGGCGGACGAGTTGGAGAGCCGCCGCACGCGGGGCTATCCGCCGTATGGGCGGCTGGCCCGGGTGCTGATCCGGTCGAAGAGCCGGTCGAAGGCGAACGAGGGGGTCCAGGTCCTCGCGGGGCGGCTGCTGGAGCCGGCCCGGGTGGCGGGCATCCAGGTGCTCGGGCCGCAGCCGTGCCCGCTGGCGAAGCTGAGCCGGTACTGGCGGTACCACCTGCTGCTGAAGGCCCCGAGCGCGAAGGCCATGCTGAGCCTCTGGGACGCCACGCGCGACGGGATGCAGGCCCCGGCGGGGACGCAGATGATGGTGGACGTGGACCCGCTGTCGACGCTGTAAGCGGTCGGACCGGGCGGCCGGCCCCGCCGCGGGCCGCGCCCTTGTTTCCCGGGACCGCGGAGCCTACCATGCGGGGAACGCTGGTCGAGGGGACCCCCTGGTGTATGCCACCCGTTTGAAGGCCGTGATGGCCGTCCTGGCCGCCTGTGCCGCGGTGCTCGTCCTGGCCCTGTTCAACATCCAGGTGCTCGAGGGCAGCCGGTACCGCGTCGAGGCCGAGGAGCGCCTGAAGCGGCCGCCCGGGTTCCACCCGACCGTCCGGGGGACGGTCTACGACCGGCGGGGCGTGCCGCTGGCGATCGACACCGGGGCCTTCGACGTCGCGGTCTACTTCCCCTTCATCGAGCTGACGGACGAGTTCGTCGCGGACCTGGCGTCTGACTGGGGCGTCTCGGAGGCCGAGGTGCGGCTGCGCGTCGAGGCGATGTGGGCGGAGCTCACGCGCCTGGCGGGGGTGCCGCCGGAGGAACTCGACCGGCGTCTGGAGGTGATCCGCGAGCGGGTCGAAACGATCCGGGAGGCGGTCGCCCGCCGCCACGGCCGCCGCATCCGCGTCCGCGAAGAGACCTACGGCGAGCGGACGAGCATCGCCCACCCGATCGTGCCCGACTGCGACCTGAAGGCGGTCAGCGTGATCAGCAGCCAGCCGGAGCGGTTCCCGGGCCTGGTGCTGCTGCCCGCGCGGAAGCGGGACTATCCGCTGGGCGACGTGGCGCCGCACGTCATCGGCACCATCGGCGAAGTCAGCCGCGAGGACCTCGACGGCGACATCAACGTTTCCTATCCGCCCGGCCACCTGAAACGCTACTGGCCCGGCGACATGGTCGGCCGCACCGGCGTCGAGGCGGCCTGCGAGGCGATCCTGCGAGGCGAGCGGGGCGTCTACCAGAAGGGTATCGACGGCGACTTCCTGGAGGACATTCCGCCGGTGCCTGGCGGGGACGTCCACCTGACGCTGGACGCGGCCCTGCAGACCGACGTCCAGGCCCTGCTCGACGCCCCGCCCTCGATGGGTCCGGGCCAGCGCCTGGCCGGGGCCGCCGTCGTCCTCGACGTCCGGACCGGCGAGGTGCTCGTCCTCGCGTCCGCCCCGAAGTACGACCTGCAGACGTGGCAGGTGGATTACCCGGACCTGCTGGCGGCCGCGGACCAGCCCCTCGTGCACCGGGCGATTGCCGGCCAGTACCCCCTCGGATCGATCTGCAAGGCCGTCACCGCCACGGCCGCCCTCCACGAGGGCGTCATCACCCCCGGCACGCTCCTGCGGTGCGACGGCGTCCTGGACGCGGCTCACCCGAACCGCTTCCGGTGCCACATCTACCCGCGCGGCCACGGGGACGTGGACCTGCACCGGGCGATCGTGAAATCGTGCAACGTGTTCTTCTACCGGGTCGGGGCGCGGCTGGGGCACGACCGGCTGGTCCTGTGGGCGCAGCGGCTCGGCCTCGGCCGCCCCACCGGTATCGGCCTCCCCGGCGAGGCGGGCGGCAACGCCCAGGTCCACGACCCGCGGAACCTGGCGGTCGGCCAGGGCGAGTTGCTTGTGACGCCGCTCCAGGCGGCCCAGCTCTACGGCCTCGTCGCCACCGATGGTCGCATGCCGCCCCTGCGGCTCGTCCGCGAGTGGCCCATCGACCGCGCGGCCCGCGTGGGGGCGCGGCTGAAGCCGGCACTGATGGAGCCCATCCGCGCGGCCTTCGCGGCCGTCGTCAACGAACCGGGCGGCACCGGCTACGGGCCCGACAAGGTCACCCTCGACAGCGTCCGGGTCGCCGGCAAGACGGGCACGGCCCAGGCCGGCCCGCGCGGCACGCACGCGTGGTTCGCGGGATTCGCCCCGGCCGAAGACCCGCGCATCAGCTTCGCCGTCATCGCGGAACACGCGGGGCACGGCGGGGTGGTGGCGGGGCCCATCGCCCGGGAGATCGTCCGGGCCTGCCAGGCCCACGGCTACCTCGGGGACCGGCCGATCACGTTCGAGCCCCTGCCCGCGGCGCCGGACGTCGCGCCGCTCCCGATGGACGATCCCGGCCCGAACCCCGACGATGCCCCTCTGCCGGACGAGGACCTCGGCGACCCCGCGGGCTCGGCGCCCGCGCCCCCGGTGCCGGTCGGCTGACTCAGTCTTCGAGGGCGTGCGGCGGCACGGCGTTGTGGTGCAGGACGAGCAGGGTCACGTCATCGTGCCACGCGTCGCCGCCCCGGTACGATTCCAGCGCCGCCAGCAACTGCCGCGTGAAGGCGGCCGCATCCCGCGGGTCCTGGTCCGCCGTCATCGCCAGGAGGCCCCCTTCGCCGAGGGCGCGGCCGGTGGGGTCGGTGGCTTCGATGAGGGAGTCGGTATAGAGGACGATGAGGTCGCCCTTGGTCAGCGGGACGGCGAACTGCCGGTAGGGGGTCTGGGGAATGACGCCGAGGGGCAGGTCGGCGACGTCGGCCTCGCGTGCGGCCGGCACATCGTGCTTCAGCAGCCGCCATGTCCCCTCGGCCGCGCTGTGCCACAGCGGCCGCGGGTGCCCGGCGTTGCACAGGAGCAGGTGTTTCTCGGGGGCGTAGTAGGTGCCGATGATCGCGGTCGCGAAGATGCCCGAGGCGCTCAGTTCGCCGAACGCCACGTTCACCTCGCGGGCCATCGCCGCCACGTCCACCGTGTTGGCGTTGTCGTGCATCAGGCCGCGCAGCGTCTCGGCCAAGCCGGCCACGGGCTCGCCGTGCCCGGCGACGTCGGCCACCACGTAGCGCGAGAGCATTCCGTGGCCGCACAGCGACACGTAGTGGATGTCGCCGCCGGCGGGGCCGCTGTGCGGGCGGCTCCAGACGTAGGCGTCGATGCCGGGCACCGAGACGCCCGTGTCCACGGCGTGGCTGCCGCCCCACACCTCCATGCACTGCATCTCGTGTACCTCAGTTTCGTTGGTGAGCGGGTCGGCCACGGCTCACCTCCTTTCGGGCCGCCCGTGCACCGGGGGCCTTCTCCCATGGTAGACGATGCGGCGACGGGGTTCCAGCCCGCTTATGGCCGGGCCCGGTCCAGGTCGGCCAGGAGACGGGCCACGGTGCGACATGTCACGGGGTCGCGGGCGCCGGGCGCGACCTCCGCCAGCGGCGCGAGCACGAACCGGCGGTCGCGGAACCGGGGGTGCGGGAGCTCCAGCCGGTCGGTCGCCAGGACCGTGTCGCCGTAAAGGATGAGGTCGAGGTCGATCTCGCGCGGGCCCCAGCGGGCGCGGACCTGCCGCCCGAGGTCGCGCTCGATGCCCTTGAGCACGTCGAGCAGGGCCTCGGGGGCCAGGTCGGTCTCCAGGACCGCGGCCGCGTTCAGGAACGGGCCCTGGCCCGCCGGGCCGCCGACAGGGGCCGTCTCGTGCCAGGAGCTGGCCGCGGTGACGCCGATCCGCGGGTGGCCGCGAAGGGCCTGGAGGGCGGCCTCAAGGGTCGCGCGCCGGCCGTCGGGCCGGCCCGGCGTCGGGCGGGGCAGGTTGGAGCCGAGGGCGATGTGGGCGGTGGCCATGGGCGCGGCCCTGCCGCCGCGGGCGCATCGCGGCGAGGTCAGAGGTTGAGTTTGGCGATCCGGTCGCCCGCCTCGCGGAGCACGTCTTCGTCGACCGTCAGCGCCAGCCGCACGTGCCCTTCGCCGTGCGGGCCGTAGCCGACGCCCGGCGTGGCCACGATGTCGGCCTCGGTGAGCAGCCGGTCGGCCATGGCCGTCGAGTCGAGCCCCTCGGGGCAGGTGACCCAGACGTAGAAGGTGGCCTCGGGCCGGTTGACCTGGAGGCCGGCGGCCGTGAGGGCCTCGAGCAGGACGTCGCGCCGCCGCAGGTACATCGCGCGGAGCTCGTGAATCTCGGGCCGGTCGTAGCCGTCGAGGGCCGCCGCGGCCGCCCGCTGGATGGCCGTGAAGACGCCGTTATCCATGTTGCTCTTGATGCGGACGAGGCTCGCGAGGAGGTCGGTGTTGCCGGCGACCCAGCCGCACCGCCACCCCGTCATGTTGAAGGTCTTCGAGCAGGAGTGGAACTCCAGGGCGACGTCGCGCGCCCCCTCGACCTCCAGGATGCTGGGCGGCGGGGCCTCGAAGTACATCTCGGCGTAGGCGGCGTCCTGGGCGATGACCACGTCGTGGGCTTTGGCCCAGGCCACGGCCTCGGCGTAGAAGTCGCGCGTCGCGCAGGCCGCCGTCGGATTGTTGGGATAATTGAGATAGATGAGCTTCGCCCGGTCGGCCACGGCGCCGTCGATGGCCGCCAGGTCCGGCAGGTAGCCGCGCTCGGCCGTCAGCGGGAACCGGACGACCTCGCCGCCCGCGAAGGTCACGGACGAGTTGTAGACCGGGTAGCCCGGGTCGGGCGTGAGGGCAACGTCGCCCGGGTTCATCATCGCCAGGGGCAGGTGCGAGAGGGTCTCCTTCGAGCCCTGGGCGGGAACGATCTCGGTCGCCGGGTCGAGCGCCACGCCGAACCGCGTCTGGAACCAGTGGGCGATGGCCTCCCGCAGGCCCGGGTCGCCCCGGTCGAGGGCGTATTGGTGCGTCCCCGGGTCGGCCACGGCCTGCTGCATGGCCTCGATGATGAACGCGGGGGTCGGACGGTCCGGGTCGCCGATGCCGAGGTTGATGACGGGCCGGCCGGCGGCGAGGGCGGCCTTCTTCTTGCGGTCGATCTCCGCGAAGAGGTAGGGCGGCAGGGCCTTCAGGCGGTCACTGGTCGTCTGCATGGGGCTCGGTCCTCTCCTCGGCCGCGCGCGGCGGGCACCTCGGCGCCGCCCGGGGCACGTCGCCGGGCGGCAGGCGGGGCATTCTATCGCGCGGCCGGGGGCTCTCAAGGCAAAAGCGGACCGCCTACTCCCCGGCGACGCCCGGCGGCAGGCGTAACGGCGCCCGGAACCGGAAGAAGATCCAGAACAGGTACGGCGCGAGCACCGCCGAATAGACCGCGTCGAAGAGCGCCCCCTCGGCGTTCCGCGACACCAGCGGCGCGACGCCCATCGACGCCTGGGCCGCCGTCTCGCCCAGCCAGTGCAACGTGAAGACGACCAGCAGCGTCAGGATGAACTGCGTCACCACGCGGGTCCGGAACAGGCTGCCCTGGAGCTGGCTCAGCGTCCAGAGCCCGACGGCCAAGAGCAGCGCCCCGATACCCAGCCGCCCGTACGGCGCCGTCAGGTCGGTCGCCAAGCCCAGGCACCAGCCGGCCACGAAGACCTCCCAAGGCTCCAGCACGAGCGCAAGGAAGACGCCGAAGACCAGCAACAGGTCCGGCCGCACCCAGTGGCCGTGGATTTCCAGGGCCAGCAGGCCGCTCCGCCGGAAGACCGTCGTCTCGGCCACCAGGCACGCGTAGCCCAGGATGGCAACCATCACCCACCGCACGGGAAGCTCCCTCCGGCGGCGCCCGGGCGGCCGTTACGGCGCCGGCGCCAGCACGACCACGTCCACCACCTCGGCCGGGCGCACGCACGGCTCGACCTCGATCTCGTGAAACACCGCCGCCGGCTTCAACTCCACCCGCTTGACCGTGCCGACGACAAGGTACGGCGGCACGGGACTGTCGGGCGAGGGGCTCGTGACGACGACGTCGCCGACGCGGACGTCGTGCTCGCGGCCGACGTGGAGGAGTTGGATGGCCCGGGCGTCGGGCGTGCCGGTGGCCAGGCCCTCCGGACCGGCCAGCCAGCGGCCATCGCGGCGCTGGATGACCTGGACCATGAGGCGCGTCCGGGGGTCGCTCGTGAGGCGGACGGTGGCGGCCCACGGGGCGACGGCGTCGACCACGCCCACGAGGCCGGCGCCGGTCAGGACGGGCTGGCCGGCGTCCAGGTCGGCCCGGGCGCCGCGGTCCAAGTGGCCGACGACGACGGTGTCGCCCTTGCCGATGCCGTCGTCGGCGCCCTTGGCGAGGCGGGCCCCGGCGCTGCGGGCGGCGACCTCCGGGGCGACGATCCGCGCCGGAATCAGCCGCACCGGCATCTCCTCCAGGGCCTCGCGGATGCCGGCGATCTGGCGCACGCGGTTACGGGCATCGTCGAGACGCGCGGTCATGTTTGCGAGTTCGGCCTCCAGCACCGTGACGCACTCGCGGAGAACGGCCACCTGCTCGGCCGTGGCGGGGTCGCGGCTCGCGCGGCTGCGGAGGTGCTCGGCCAAGTCCAGGGCCACCCCCTGGGTCAGGTCCTGGAGCGGCGCGACCACGGGGGCCGCCCAGACGCGGAGGCGGTCGGTGAGGCGCGGCGGGAGGGCCAGCAGGCCGACCGTGACGAGCACGAGGGCCGCGGCCAGGATGCGCCGCCGCGCGGGCCGCGTCAGGTGCGGGCCGCGCGCCTTGCGGCGGGGGGGTCGGCGGGTTCGTGCCATGGGGCGCCCCAGGAGCCGGGAGCCGGCGCGGGCGGTCGGCCCCGCGTCTGCGTCGCGGGCGGGCGGGAGGCGGGACCGGCCGGGCGGCGGCCTACATCTCTTCGTCGCTCATTTCAATCGTGCCGCGCCACCGGTCCACGTGGTCCAGGAAGATGCCCGTGCCCCGGGCCACGCACGTCAAGGGATCGTCGGCGATGCGGACCTTCAGGCCGGTGGCCTGGGCCAGAACGGTGTCGAGCCCCGCCAGCAGCGCCCCCCCGCCGCACAGGCAGATACCGTTGTGCACGAGGTCGGCCGACAGTTCCGGCTGGGTCAGCTCCAGGGTCCGCTTGACGGTCTCGACCATGGCGCCGACGGGCTCGGCGATGGCCTCGCGAATTTCCTGGCTGGTGATGGTGGTGGTGCGGGGCAGGCCGGCGATGAGGTCGCGGCCGCCGATATCCATCTCGAGTTCCTCCTTGCGGGGGCAGGCCGAGCCGATCTCGATCTTGACCCGCTCGGCGGTCTGCTCGCCGATCAGGAGGCTGTAGGTCCGCTTCATGTACTCGATGATGGCGTTGTCGATCTCGTCGCCGGCGACCCGGATGGACTCGGAACAGGCGATGTCGGCCAGGCTGATGACGGCCACCTCGGTCGTCCCGCCGCCGATGTCCACGACCATGCTGGCGGTGGGCTCCTCGATGGGGAGGCCCGCGCCGATGGCGGCGGCCATGGGCTCTTCGATGAGGAAGACCTTGCGGGCGCCGGCCCGCTGGGCGCTGGAGACGACGGCCCGCTTCTCGACAGCCGTGATGCCCGAGGGGATAGCGATGACGACGCGGGGGCGGATGCCGGTGCGGCGTCCGTGGACGCGTCGGATGAAGTAGGAGAGCATCGCCTCGGTGATGTCGAAGTCGGCGATGACGCCGTCGCGCAAGGGGCGAATGGCCTGGATCGACCCCGGGGTCTTCCCGAGCATCTTCTTGGCCATGTCACCGACGGCCATGCCGTCCAGCAGGACCTTGCCGGTATCCTTGTGGACGGCGACGACGGACGGCTCGGCCAGCACGATCCCCTGGCCGCGCACGTACACCAGGGTGGTGGCGGTGCCGAGGTCAATGCCCATGTCGGCCGAGAAGAGGCCGATTACCCGGTCGAAGATCATGCGGCTCCCCGCGGGTGTCCGCAGCGGTCAGGCCGTGGTCGTCGGGCAGACAGGGCCATGCGCCGGAGGCCGGGCGCGGCTAGTTGGCGTCGGGGGCCGTACCGGCGCCGGCGGCGCTGCCCTCGGCCAACTGGGCCAGTTGGCGCTCGCCGGCCTGGACGGCGCTCTGGGCCTGGGTGAGCATCTGGTCCGCTTCTTCCCCGAAGCCCAGGGTCCCCCCGGCCATCTCCTGGAGGCTCATGCCGGCGAAGATGGCGACCACCAACAGCAGGAGGGCCGTCACCAACAGCAACACAGTATAGACGTTGCTGAGCGGCTGCGCCGCGACCCGGACGCCGCTACTCGAACCGATTCGTGACATGGCTTTCCTCCGTCACCGTGCCGCGGATCACGCTCAGCTCGCCGGCGGCGCTGTCGTGCGACACCTTGTTGATCCTCAGGGTCGCCAGGTACTTCCCGGCGCCGGGGTCGTAGACGTAGAACTTCATGTTCTCGACGACGCCGTCGTCCGACCCGAGGTTGATCTGGGCCATGCGGGCGGCGAGGTCGACCTCGGTAACCACGCCCTCGAGCTTCGTGACGGGCTCGGCATGGACCTCCAGGGGCAGGTTGAAGCCGGTCTCCTTGAGGACGAAGGCGAGGCGGCTTTCGAGGGCCTCCTTTTCCTCGCGGAGCTGGCGGACGTTCTCGGTGGCGTCCTGGAGCTGGGCGACGCGGTTGCGGAAGCGGGCCTCCAGTTCCAGCAGCATCTGGTTCAGGTCATCGGCGCGGGCCATGGCTTGGTCGCGTTCCTGGCGCCACGCCTCGCGCTGCTCCATGAGCTCGGAGAAGCTGGTGTTGATGCCCTCGGTGCTCGTGGCGAGGTCCTGGAGCCGCTTCTGCTGGTTCTCGATCTCCTCGCGGAGCTGGGTGATGGTGTTGTTCTTGAGAGCCAGCTCGTTCTGGAGGGTCTCGATCTGGGCCTGGAGTTCGGCCCGATTCTGCTCCATCGAGGCCTTGGCCTGCTGTGTCTTCTCGATCTGCTGCTCGAGCTGCGACACAGCCGCCTGGAAGTTCTCTTTCATGCCCAGGTACTCGTTGCGCCAGTCCTCGCCCGTGACGTAATGGCGGATGGCCAGGGTCGTGACCACGACCGCCAACAGGGCAATGAGCACCGTGAGGATCTTGCCTAGCGTACTCACTACTTTCCTCCTTTCGCGAGAGGGCCGCGTGCCCCGCTCGGCGGGGCGATCCGGCCGCCCCCTCGTCCGGGTACGTCCCATGCCTCGGCACGGGCCGGCCCGCGCCCGACGGCTGACTCACTCCAACGGCAAGGGGCGATTCTAGTTGACCCCCCTACCCCGTCAAGAGAAATTTCATCCGCCGCAAACCTTTACGACGCCGACCCTTGGGCGTCCTGGCGCCCTTGGCGGCGCAGCGGCTCAGCGCGAGGCGGGTTCCTCCGAAAGGGCGCCCTTGCGCCAGTCGCGGCCGGCCCGTTCGACCTTCACCAGGGCCGCCGCCGCCACGGTCTGTTCCTGCAGGCCCGGGGCCGTCGCCAGCAGCTTCGTGAGGGCCGGCTTCGCGGGGGCATACCCGGCCTCGCCGAGCGCCCGGGCCGCCAGCAACCGCATCTGCCCGTCCGGTCCCGCGACCATCTCCAGGAGCAGGGTGATCCGCTTCAGGTCCCCCAGCCGCGCCAGGGCCGCGATGGCTGCAAACTTGACGTCCAGGAAGACCTTGCTCACACACAGGCGTTCCAGCCGCGGGATGTCCTCGGTGGTGCCGATGCGGCCGAGGAGGCGGGCGGCGAAGTAACGGACTTCGTGCCGCTGGTGGCCCAGCAGACGCCGCACCGGCTCGCGCCCCGCCCGGCTGCCCAGGCGGTCGAGGGCCTCGGCCGCGCGCAGCACGACCACGGCGTCCGGGTCGGCCAGGGCGGTCTCGAGCATGCCGGTGGCGCTGGTACGGCCCATGAGGCCGAGGAGCCAGGCCGCCGTCCGACGCTGCGTCACGTCCGGGCTCGCGAGGCCGTCGCGGAGCATCTCGACGTGCCCCGGGTCGCCCGCCATGGCCAGCCCATACGCCGCCGCCAGCCGCACCACCGGCATCGGGTCGCCCAGCCGGCGGCGGAACAGGCCCACCGACTCGCGGGGCCAGGTGCGGCCGAGGACGGTCAGGGCGACGAGGCGGACGCGGGGGTCGCCGGCGTCGCCGAGGCGCTGGAGGTCGTCGCGCGGCGGCTTGAGGCCCGTCTCCAGGAACGTCTCGGCGGCCTGGGCCTCCAGCGGCGCCTGACCGGACCGCAAGGCCGCCACGAGCACCTGGTACGGGTCGCGCGGGACGGGCGCGGGGCCGGGCCCGGCGCTTGCCGCGCCGGCCGGAGGCTCGCGCGTGACGGCGGGGGGCGTACAGGCGGCCGCCAAGGCGGCCAGGATCAGAACCGGGAGGACCCGTCTCACGAGGGGGACTCCTTTCGTGTCCGGATGTGCTTGACGATCGCGACCAGCCCGCCCGCCAGGGCCGCCAGCACGCAGACCTCCGCGAACAGGTCGCCGACCCGTGTGTACGGGGCCACGCGGTCGTCCAGGCCGACGCGGCCGACGAGGAAGCCCTCGACGTTGCGGCGTCGGCCCTCGGCGTCGGCCACGGCGTGCAGGATCCGGCCGCGCGCGTCAATGAGGGCGCTCGTCCCCGTGTTGACCGACCGCAGGATCGGTACGCGGTTCTCGACCGCCCGGAAGACACACAGGTTCAGGTGCTGGGCGTGTTCGGTGGTGCCCGCGAACCACCCGTCGTTGGAGATGTTGACGACCAAGTCGACGGCCTTCGCGCGGCCGTCGGGGCTGACGATGCGGCGGATGCGCCGGGCGAAGGCATCCTCGAAGCAGATGGCCGCCTGAAACCGCAGGCCCTCGGCGACCTCGAAGACGGGTTGCGGCGGGTCGCCCGGCCGGAGCGAGTACTCGATCGGGTAGTACGGCGTCATCCGGTGGAGCAGGCCGTGCAGCCAGGGCCACGACTGGCGCAACGGCACGTACTCGCCGAACGGCACGAGGTGAACCTTGGCGTAGCGGTTCTCGGCCTGGTAGCGCGGCGTGTCCGGGGTGACGAGGAGGGCCTCGTTCGCCCGTTCCAGACGGACGGTGTATCGGCCGTCGGGCAGGCGCTGGATGCCGAGGACCTCGGCCGTGTTCGCCCCGAACAGCACCGGCACGCCGCCCTCCCGGGCCACCGATTGCACCGCGTCCCAATAGGTGCGGTAGCGAAGCTGGCGGAACCGCAGGTCGGCCACGAGCTCCGCGTACCCGCTGACGGGTTCGAAATCGTCGGTGAGGAACTCGGCGTTGAGGAAGCCGGGAACCAGCGTCTCCGGCCAGGCGACGAGGTCCGGCTCCAAGCCCCGCTCGTCGGCCTCCGCCAACGCCAGCCGCGTCAGCCGCACCAGGTCGCGCATCATCTGCCGCTCGGCCTTCAGGGCCTCCTGGTGGCGGGCGGCCAGCTTGATCTCCTGGGGCACGGCCGTCTGGACGCTGGCGAGGGTCACGGTGCGGTCGGTGCCGAGGTCCTGGCCGAGGCGCCAGACGCCGTAGCCGACCGTGCCGACCCAGGCGGCCGCCACCAAGCCGGCCATCGCGAGGCGTACGGGATGGAGCCGCGCGCCGCGGCCTTCGGTGGCGGGCCGCACCAGCGGCCGCGTCAACAAATCGGCCACGAACCCGGCCGTCATCAGCACCAGGCACCCCGGGCCGTAGGCCCCGAGGACGTCGGCCGTCTGGATGAGCACCAGGTTCTCATACTGGGTGTGCCCGGCCATCAACCACGGCAGCCCCGTCAGCAGGCGGGCGCGGACCCATTCCAAGGCGATCCAGACGACCGGGGCCGCCAGCGTGAGCGGCACCCCGGTGGCCCGGGTGAGGGTCCGGACGCCCCAAGCGACCGCGGCCCAGGTGAGACCGAGGTAGACCGAGAGGGCAACGAAACCGGCGCCGGAGAAGGGCGTCAGCCAGTAAAGGTTCATGGCGAAGAACGCCAGGCCCCCGGCCCATGCCGCGACCGCCACGGTCACCGCGTCGCGCGACCGGACGGCCATCACCAGCAGCGGCACGGGGGCGAGGTAGGCAAGCCAGGAGACCTCGAGCGGCGGATAGGCGAGCGACCAAAGCGCGGCCGAGACGAGGGACAGGATGACGGTGCGGACGCGACCGTCGCCAGCGGCGCCGCCGGGGCGGCGCGCGGGGAGGCGCTCATCGGCGCCCGTCGCGGCCCCGTCCCCGGCGTCGCGGGTCACCGGCGCACGCGGGGCCGGTTCCGTGCCGGTCGGTCTGCGCTGGCGGCGTCGGCTCACACGGGTCCCCGGGGGCGTCCTTGCCGCCGCATTCTCGGCCCGGGGTGCGGCGGTGTCAAGAGAGGGAGGAGGGTCCGCCACTGGCGCCCCCCGCCTTGGCCACCACACGCTTGCGGCGGCGTCGAGCGGGTGGGTACGATGGTCCGGCCCCGGGCGGCGCGGACGCCGCCGGCCCCACACCCCAAAGGAGTGACACGATGGCCCAGACCGCCAAGACCACGCTGGCCGTGCTCGTTGGGACGCGCGGCTTCTTTCCGGCCGACCTCGCCGCCGACGGCCAAAAGGCCATGCTCGGCCTGCTCAAGGACGAGGGCTACAAGACCGTCTGCCTGAACGCCTCGGAGGCCACGGGCGGGGCGGTCGAGACGCTGACCGACGCGAAGGCGTGCGCGGCCCTGTTTGCCGAGCACGCGGATGAGATCGACGGCGTCGTCGTCACGCTGCCGAACTTCGGCGACGAGAAGGCCGTGGCCGACGCGCTGCGCCTCTCGGGCCTGGACGTGCCGGTGCTGGTGCACGCGTGGCCAGACGTGCCGGGCGAGATGCGGCTCGGGCAGCGGCGGGACAGCTTCTGCGGGAAGCTGAGCGTTTGTAACGGCCTGGCACAGTACGGCATCCCGTTTTCGCTGACCGATGCGCACACGGTGGAGCCCGACTCGAAGGCCTTCCGGCATGACCTCGCCCGTTTCGCCGCCACATGCCGCGTGGTGCACGGCCTCACGAACTGCCGCGTCGGCGCGATCGGCGCCCGGACGGGCCCGTTCAACACGGTCCGGTACTCGGAGAAGCTGCTGGAGGCGTACGGGATCAGCGTCGAGACGGTGGACCTGTCGGAGATCCTGGGCCGGGCGCGCGGCCTGGACGCGAAGGACGCGGTGCTGAAGCGGAAGGCGAAGGCCATTCGCGACTACACCTCGTGCGAGGGCATCGAGGACGCGGCGATCGACCGGATGGCCCGGTTCGGCGCGGCCGTGGACGCATGGGTGGCCGAGACCGAGGTCGTCGGCACGGCCATCCAGTGCTGGACCGCCCTGGAGGAATTCTACGGCATCGTCCCGTGCACGCTGATGAGCATGATGAGCGAGGGCCTGGTCCCGAGCGCGTGCGAGGTGGACGTGACGGGCCTCGTGGGGATGCTGGCGCTGCGGTTCGCCGCCGAGGCGCCGGCGGCGCTGGTCGACTGGAACAACAACTACGGCGCCGAGAGCGACAAGGCCGTCCTCTTCCACTGCTCCAACCTGCCGACCAGCCTCTTCGTGAACCACCGGATGGCCACCCAGGAGATCATCTCGCAGAGCGTCGGGGCGGAGAACACGTGCGGCACCATCGTGGGGCGCATCGCCTCGGACCTCTTCACCTTCTGCCGCGTCGATACCGACGACCTGGAGGGCGAGGTCCGGGCCTACGTCGGCGAAGGCCGCTTCACAGACGATCCGCTGGACACGTTCGGCGGATACGGCGTGGCGGAGATCGGCGGCCTCCAGGACCTGCTCGCCCACATCTGCCGCGCCGGTTTCGAGCACCATGTCGCCATCGCCCGGGGCCACGTGGCCCGTGCCGTGGAGGACGCCTTCGATACGTACCTGGAGTGGGACGTGTACCGGCACGTGCAGTGAATCTGCCTCTGAGGCTTGTGTCGGCGGGAGCCGCCCGTGCATAATGGGGGTCGCACACCCGCGGGGGCGGCCGTGGAGGGCGGCGGCGTCCGGCGGGCGTGAGCCTCTACCGCAAGGAGCCGCCATGGCCCCCCCGAGCCGGCCGCCGCGGCGTCGTCTCGGCCGGGTCTGCGCTGTGGCGCTGCTCCTCGGGGCCGCGCTCGCGCCGCTTCAGCGCGCGGCCGCCGAGGCGCCGCGCGCCCTCGCGGAGGATGGCCGCCCGCGCATCCTCCTCCTCAACGCCTACCACGCCGGGTACGGCTGGACCGACGATGTCGTCGACGGCGCGATGGAGGCCTTCCGCGAAGCCGGCCTCGACGCCGAATTCTACGTCGAGTACATGGACACGAAGCGGCACATATCCCCTTCGTACTTCTCGGCGTTCCGCGACTTCTGCTGGCATCGGCACACGCACGTCCGCTTCGACCTGGCGATTGCTTCGGACGACAACGCCCTCCAGTTCCTTCTGGAATACCACGACGATCTGTACCCGGGCGTGCCGGTGGTCTTCTGCGGCGTGAACCAGTTGGACCTTCGGGTGATCCAGGACCGCCCCGCCTTTACGGGCATCGCCGAGACCCTCGACTGCGAGGCCACGCTGGCCCTCGCGCGCCGCCTGCACCCGGGCCTCGGCCGCGTGGCCGTGATCAGCGACGGCACGCCGACGGGCCTGGCGCAGCGGGCGGCAGTGCGCCGGGCGGCCGACGCCTTCCCGTCGCTCGTGTTCCACTACCTGAACGGCGAGGACCTGACCACCGACGCCCTGATCACCCATCTGCGGGACCTGCCTCCCGACAGCATCGCGCTCATCACCGTATGGCTCCGCGACCGCGAGGGGTACGTGCCCTATCGCAAGGGATACCCGCGGATCACAGCGGCGTGTCCGGTGCCGGTCTACGCGCTGGCCGACACGTGGCTGGGCCTGGGGGTGATCGGCGGGAAGCTGGCGAGCGGCCGGCTGCACGGGCGCCGCGCGGCCGAGATGGGCCTGGCGATCCTGGACGGGGCCGACCCGGCGGCGCTGCCGGTCGTGCGGGAGGGCGTGAACGCCTTCCTGTTCGACCACGCCCAACTGCGCCGCTGGGGCATCCCGGAACGGGCGTTGCCACCGGGCGCGATCGTCCTTAACCGGCCGGAGGGGTTCTACCACCGGTACCGGTCGTACATCCTCGCCGGGGGGGTGCTGGTGGCCCTGGAGGCCGCCATCATCGCGGCGCTCCTGGCAAGTATCGTCCGGCGGCGGCGGGCGGAGCGCGCGCTGCGCGAGAGCGAGGAGAAGTACCGCCTCGTCGTCGAGAACGCCGACGACCTCGTCATCGTCGTCGATACCGAGGGCCGGTTCCAGTACGTCAGCCCGTCGTACTGCGGCCTGTTCGGGAAGCGGCCGGACGAGCTCCTCGGCCGCCGGTTCATGCCCCTCGTGCACGAGGACGACCGGGCGGCCACGGAGGCGGCCATGGCGGCGCTGCGTCGGCCGCCCTACACCGCCTACCACGAGCAGCGGGCGCTGACGCGGCACGGGTGGCGGTGGATCGCCTGGGCCGACAAGGCGGTGCTCGGGCCGGACGGCGGCATCCAGGCCGTCGTCGGCGCCGGCCGCGACGTCACCGAACAGCGCCGCGCCCGCGAGGCCCTCCACGAGTCCGAGCAGCGCTACCGCCGCCTCGTCGAAAACATGCCCGTGGCCTGCTGTACCTTCGACCGCGAGGGCCGCGTCCTGACGTGGAACCGGGCGGCCCGGCAGGTCTACGGGTACGAGGAGCCCGAGGCCGTCGGCCGCGCCCTCTGCGACCTCGTCGGCACCGACGAGACCCGCGCCGGCATCCAGGACGTCGTCCGCCGCGTCTTCGCCGGCGAGACCGTCCGCGACCTCCAGTGGCACGACCGGGACAAGGCGGGCCGGCGCGGCCACCGGCTGGGCAACGTGTTCCCGCTGACCGACGCCGAGGGCAAGGTAACGTGCGGCGTGAGCATGGTGCTGGACGTGACAGCCCGGACGCAGGCCGAAGAGGCGCTGCGGCGCGAACGCGACTTCGCCAACCGTCTCGTCGAGACGGCCCAAGTCGCCGTCGTCGTCCTCGACACCGCCGGGCACGCCCTCCGCATCAACCGCTTCGGCCTGGACCTCGTCGGCGCCGAAGAGACAGAGGTGCTCGGCCGGGATTGGGTCGAGACCTACGTCCACGCCGGCGACCGGGCCACCACGGCGGGGAAGGCGGCCCGGGTGCTCGACGGCGAGGCGGTCAGCGACTTCACCAACCGCCTGCTTACCCGCGACGGCCGCGTCCGGCGCATCCGCTGGAGCGGCTCCCCCCTGCGGGCGCCCGACGGGCGCGTCACCGCCATCCTCGGCATCGGCCACGACATCACGGAACTGGAAGAGAAGGAGATGCAGTTCCGGCAGGCCCAGAAGATGGAAGCCGTCGGCCGCCTAGCCGGCGGCATCGCCCACGACTTCAACAACCAGCTCACCGTCATCGAGGGCTACTGCGACCTCGTGCTTCACGCCCTGCCCGACGACAGCCCGCACGCCGAGTCCATGCGCGAGGTCCTGCGCGCCGCCGACGCCGCGGCGCGGCTGACCAGCCAGCTCCTGACCTTCAGCCGCAAACAGATTCTCCGGCCCCAGGTCCTGGACCTGGGCCAGGTGCTCCGCGATATGGTCGGCCCGCTCCGCCGCATGATCGGCGAGCGCGTCCGGCTGGACCTTCACACCCCCGACGGCGTGCCGCCGGTCTACCTGGACCTCATTCAGTTCCAGCAGGCGGTCTACAACCTGGCCGTCAACGCCCGCGACGCCATGCCGGACGGCGGGCGCCTCGACCTCACCGCCGAGCCCGTGGCCGGCGACGACGACGCGAACGAGGCGGGCACCGACGCCGGCCGTGTCGCCGTCCGCGTGGCCGATACGGGCGTGGGGATGGACGCGGCCACGCGGCGGCGGGCGTTCGAGCCCTTCTTCACGACCAAAGGCCCCGGCATGGGCACCGGCCTCGGGCTGGCCATGGTCTACGGCTTCGTCCGGCAGAGCGGCGGCACCGTCGACATCGAGACCGTCCCCGGCGAGGGCACGACCTTCACCCTGATGTTCCCCGCGCTCGAAGCCGAAGCGGCCGCGCCGGTCCTCGTGCCGGCCGAGACCCAGGCCGCCCCCTCCGCGCCCGCGGGCGGCACCGTCCTGGTGGTCGAGGACGAGGAGTCCGTGCGCCAGCTGGTGGTCCGCACGCTTCGGGAGGCCGGGTACACGGCCCTGGAGGCGGGCAACGCCCGCGAGGCGCAGCCCCTGGGCCGGCACTATGACGGGCCGATCGACCTGCTCGTGACCGACGTGGTCATGCCGGACCTGGACGGGCCGGCCTTGGCACGGGACCTGGCGGCAGCGAGGCCGGAGATGGCGGTTCTCTTTATCACGGGCTACCCGGGATCGGTGGACGTGAACGAGGGCCGCTTCGGCGTACGGGCGGCGCTCCTGACAAAGCCGTTCGCCCCGGAGGAGCTTCGCGAGGCCGTCGCCGACCTCCTCGAGGGTGATGCAGCATAGCATGCCACAGCGCTTGTGACACGTTGTCGGATTTTTGTTTCTCGTTTCACGGCGCTCACGCTATACTATAGGTGGCCTGAGGGCCCGGCCATTCAAGGTGGGGCTGGCCCGCGGCGGACGCGCCGCGGCCACCGGCCCACGAGGCGGGAGGGCGTCCCCTGGCAAAGGGCAAGAAGGGCGCGAAAGCGAAGGGAAAGGGCAAGGCCGAGAAACGGGCGGACCTGGCATCGGCACCGGACGTGCTCGACATGGCCCACGCCGCAGGCATCCTGGGCACCACCCGGTCCACCTTCTATCGCTGGCTCCGGGCCGGCAAGATCAAGGGCATGAAGGTCGGCCGCCAGTGGCGCTTTTACAAGGAGGACATCGAGCGGTTCCTGGAGGGGCGCGGCCCGCGCGTCGACCTCTCGGCCGACATCGGCCCGCTCCTGGCCGCCCTGGGCGAGCAGATCGAACACTTTGGGGGCGACCCGGCCGAGAACGGCCCCGAGGACGGCGTCGAGCGGGCCGTCCGGGAGATGATGCGCCTCGGCCTCGCGACCGACGCCAGCGACCTGCACCTGGAGGCGGGCGGCGAGCAGTCGCGCCTGCGGTACCGCATCGACGGCGTCCTGCACGAGCTGGCCCGGTTCGACGGCCGCCTCCACGACGCCGTGGTTCGCCAGTGGAAACGCATGGCCGCCTGCGACGTCGAGGAGACCCGCGTCAACCAGGACGGGCGGGTGCTCATCCACCTGCCCGGCCGCGACGACCCCGCCGACATCCGCGTCTCGGTCTTCCCGGCCCATCGGGGCGAGGCCGTCACGGCCCGGTTCCTCCTCCGCAGCCGCGTCCAGTTCGACCTCGACTGGATCGACTTCTCCGACACCGACCGCGAGCGGTTGCTGCGGGCCCTGGATCGGCCGTACGGCATCCTCATCGTGGGCGGGCCGACGGGGTGCGGCAAGACAACGACGCTGTATTCGTCGTTGGTGCGCCTGAACCGGCCGGAGGTGAAGGTGATGACCGTCGAGGACCCGGTCGAGTATGCCTTCGACGGCATGATCCAGACCCAGGCGAACCCGGCGGCCGGGTGGACGTTTGCCCGGGCCCTCCGGGCGATGCTGCGCAGCGACCCGGACGTCCTCTTCGTGGGGGAGATCCGGGGCCCGGAGGTGCTTCAGCTTGCCGCCCAGGCCGCCCTGACGGGGCACCTGGTCCTCTCGGCGCTGCACACCGACGACGCCCCGGCCACGCTGGTGCGGATGGTCGACATCGGCCTGGACCCGTTCGTCGTCTCGGACGCGACGCAGCTCGTGCTCTCGCAGCGGCTGATCCGGAAGCTGTGCCCGGACTGTGCCCGCGAGGGGCGGCCCGACGCGACACGGCTCGGGCGGCTCTCGGAGATGGCCCAGGCGGGCGGCCTGGCGTGGGACACGCTGCTCGCGACCTGGCGCGAGCCCGTCGGCTGCGAGCAGTGCAAGTTCACCGGCTACCGCGGCCGCACCGTCGTCGCCGAGACGCTCGAGGTCACCGGCGAGGTGGCCGCGGCGGTCGCCCGGGGCGCCTCGGTTGGCGAGATCCGCACCCTCGCGGTCGGCCAGGGCATGACGACGATGGCGGCCGACGGCCTGCGGCGGGCGGCGGCGGGCGAAACGAGCATCGACGAGGTGCTCCGGGTCGCCCCGGGGGCGTAGCGCGGAGACCCCTGGCGGGCGCCGCACGGTCGGCTATACTGGCCGCGCGGTGCCCGCACCGGTAAGGGCGCCGGCGAAGGGGGACATGCATGGCCGACCAGCCGGCCGACCGCCAGGACGCCACGCCACCCGAACCGCCGCCCCCGTCTCCCGCGGGCATGCCCCCGACAGGTCTGGAACCGCCGGGGGGCTACCAGCCTCCGCCGGGCCCGGGCTCGCCGTCCACCCCGACCAACCCGCTGGCGATCACAAGCCTCTGCCTCGGCATCGGCGGGGTCGTTCTGGGCCTCGGGTCGTTCGCCTGCTGCGCGTGCTTCGGGGCCATACCAGCGCTCGCCTTGGGCCCGGCGGCGGCCATCTTCGGCCACATCGCCCTGCGCCAGATCCGGGACGCGGGCGGCGTCGACAAGACGGGGCGGGGCATGGCCGTCGCCGGCCTTGTCATGGGGTACGTCGCCATCGCCATCGCCTTGCTCGTTGCGATCATCCTGGTTGCGTTCGTGGGCATCAGCGCCGCCACGGGAGAGTTCGAAACCTTCATGCGCTAACTGGACTGACGCGGCCCGGGGGTCGGGCTCAGTTGAGCTGGTACCGCTTCCGCAGCAGCCACTCGCCCGTCACGATGGCGAGGAACGCCAGGAACAGCATCGGCACCAGGCCCGAGACGGTCTGGAGGCCGACCTCGCGGCGAACGTCTTCGGTCAGCGTCCGGTCGCGGAGGCGCTGGACGAGGTCGCCGAAGGCGGCCGGCTCGAAGTAGGCCCCGCCGGTGGCCCGGGCGAGTTCCTTCAGCAGCCTCCGGTCGATGCTCAGCCGGTCAAACTCCTGGTTCGGCCGACCGACCGTGAAGGCGGTCTTTTCGAACCCGAGGCGGACGCCGTCCTTGGTCGCCTCGACGGCCACCTCGTACGCCCCCGGCTCCGGGGGCCGGAGCTCCGCCTCATAAACGCCGACCGACCCGGCCGCCAGCGGCAGCGAGAACGGCTCCCGGTCCTCATCACCCGGCCCCAACAGGACGCCGCTGACGTCCGCGAAGTTCGTGGCGCGGCCCTGGTCGGCGCGGACCTTGGCCCGGACGATGACCGGCTCGCCGGGGTTGTACGCGGGCTTCCGCACCAGGACCGTGACGCCAGGCTCGTCGCTTTCGGCCTTGACCTCCTTGGCCGCCAGGTACCGGACCATCTGGCTCCAGAACTTGATGTAGGGCGACTCGCGCCCGAGCGCCCGGTACGGCAGGTACCACTGGTACGTGGTGTCGGCGGCGAAGGCGACGGTGCGGCCCTTGCCGAAGGTCTGGGCCGCCAGCACCACCAGCGGCCCGCCGGGGCCGGTCCGCGTCGGGTGAACCGCCAGGACGCTCGCGCCGGGCTTGGCCGCCCCGAGGCGGGTGCACCCCTTCAGGTACGGCAGCTTCTCGCGGGGCGTGCCCCCGGACGAGGCGAAGAAGTCCGTCGTCCCGTGGAAGATCGGGTGGGCGGCCCCCTCGGGCGTCAGCTTCAGGACGAACGGCTCGGTCTCCTGGCCCATCTCGGCCCCGCCGACCTCTACCGGGAGCATCTCCTCGACGGGCGTCCCGCCGTAGCCCCCCGGCCCGAAGCTGTGGTACCCTCCGAGCATCGCCAGACCGCGGCCCTCCGAGACGGCGGTCTTCAGGTTCTCGAGCTGGCGGCCGGAGAAGTAGCTGCGATGGAGGTCGCCGAGGATAAAGACGTCGAAACGGCGCATGTCCTCCAGCGTCCGCGGGAACGCCGAGAGCGTCAGGCCCGCCAGGTTCCCGGACTGGAGGAACTCGCCCTTGCGGACCTGCACGAGGGCCAGCAGCTGGACGTTCGGGTCGGTCTCCAGGACACTCTTCAGGGGCTTGTACTCCGGCCGGACCACGCCCTCGATGTAGAGGACGCGGATCTTCGGGTCGCTGACCAGCAGGTGCACCTGGCGCGTGTTGTTCTCGCCGCGCCGTTCGGCCGGGTCGGCGGGGATCTCGACGGTGTAGGTGTGGCGCCCCAGGTCGGTCGGCGTGACGGCCAGGGTGACCGACTGGCTGCCCGGCTCGCCGTCGAGGCGGAGGCTCTGGCGGGCGACGACGTCCTCGTCCTCGCGGAGGCGGACCTCGACCGACCGGTCCGCCAGGCCCAGCGCTTCGACATCGACGGTGATGCGGGCGACGGTGCCGACGACGCCCTCGTCGGGGGCCCGGACGGCCTCGATGCTGATGTCCTGGTACCCGCTCTCGGCCGTCAGGTCGGTGCCGACGCCGACGGTGTAGATGGGCGGCGGGGCGAGGGCCGTGACGGCCTCGACAACGTCGCCGCCGGCGTTGTGGAGCCCGTCGGAGAAGAGGACGAGGCCGGAGGTCTCGGCGGGACGGGCCTCGGCCACGGCCTCGCGGACCGCCCGGACGAGGTTCGTGGCCTCGCCGGCCGGCTCCGGCCACTGGCCCGGCTCGACCGGCCTCGCCCGCGCGTCGAAGACCAGCAGCCGCACGTCGAACGCCGACCCAAGCCGCCCGAGGTAGTCCTGCACCTGCTGGGTCGCTTGGGCGAAGCGGCTGGGCGTATCAGGCCAGTCGCGGACGGACATCGACCGCGAGGCGTCCAGCAGCACCACGAGGTCGGTCCGCTGCTCGACGGACCCCTCGAAACTCAGCGTCGGCTTGAAAATGAGGAGCACCAGCAGGACCACCGCCAGGACGCGGAGCGTCGCGAGCGCCGCCATCGGCCACCGGCCGAGGCTCCGGTAGACCCGAAGGTAGAAGAAGAGCACCCAGACCGCGCCCGTCACGGTCACCAGCACCATGAGGGCAAGCTGGACGGGCGGTACGGGCTCGCGGGCAGCATGGCGCGCCACGCCCCCCAGCACCACGGCCAGGGCCATGCCGACCAGCACCTGCCACCACGGAAGGACCGGCTCGGGATCGCCGTCGCGCGGGCGGCGGAGGACGAGCCCCAGCGCGAGCACGGGGGGCACGAGCAGAAGCGGCGCCAGGGCCCACGCCCGGGCCCGCACGACCCACGCGGCCAGGAGGCCCCAGAAGACGGCGGCGCCGACGGCGGCCAGGGCCAGGCCCGCCAAGGCAAGGCCTTCGCTGTAGAAGAGGAGCCGCGTTTCGGTCATCGGGCCGCCAACCGTCCGGGGCCGGGTGCCTGCCGCCGGGCCCCGCTCAGCCGCGCGTCAGGAACTTCATCACGTACGCCCGCCAGTTGGCCTCCAGTTGGGCGAAGGTCCAACCGTACGCCTCCCGCAGGGCCACCTCCTGGTCCTTCCCGTCCTTGATGCCGTCGATGAAGGCCTTGAACTTGGTGGGGCTGATCTTCGTCAGGAAGTCGACCATGGTGTAGGAGACGTTGTAGTAGGGGTAGCCGAAGAAGCCGCGGCACCGGAACATGTCGTCGAGGTGGATGCCGTTGCGGGCATATTGGACGGCGTACTGCTTCTTGACGCGATGGAGGTCGCGGTCGTTGACGACGGTCATGAACTCGGCGATGCCCTCGTGGAGCCACGTGGGCAAGGGGATGTTCTTGCGGTAGAGCTGGAAGAACGCGTGGGCGGTCTCGTGGGCGAAGAGTTCCTGGAGGCGGCGCTCGTCGAACGAGTCGCACGGGATGGCGATATGCACGAGCTTCGGCGCGTTGGGCGAATCCAGCTCGGTGCAGAAGTACGCTCCGGCGAAGCTCGCGTGGAAGTTGTCGAACTCCCGGGCCTGGGCCAGGAACATGCTCCGGGTCCGCGTCAGGATGTAGATGCACTTGCCGTCCCAGGGCTGGTCCTTCAGGTCGATGCGGAACTTGCGCCCGAGGTTGGCATACAGGGCCTCGGCCCACTTGGCGAAGACCCGGTCCATCTGGGCCCCGCAGTCGCTGAAGATAAGGAAGTGCGGCGTCTCGCGGAGCTCAAAGCGGCCGGTCAGCTTCTGGTTCATCACCGGCAGCCGCTTCTTCTGGTGCGCGACCAGGACCTCCTGGTTGAACGTGCCGTCCGGGTTCTTGTAGCCCTGCGGCAACCGCCACTCAGGGTACTTGTGCGACTCGCTGTCCAGAACGACATGCTCCTGCTTCTGTTTGCCGGAGCTCTCGTCGTCGGCCTCGTCGGCCTTGCCGCTTTTGTCCTTCTTCGCGTCGCTGTCGTCGCCGCCGTCGGCCCACACGCCGGGCGCGGCCCAGGCGCGCCTCTCGCCCGTCCCGGCCGCCAGGGCGGCCAGCAGGCCCACGGTCACCAGCGCCATCACAACTCGTGCCATCATCACCTCGCCCCCCTTTCCGGGTCGGCGGCGCCACGGGGGCCCCGCCCTCTCAGTGTATCGCGAAAGCCCGCTCCGCGACACGGGGAATCTCCTCGACACGGCGCCGAGGCAGCCGCGCCCTGTGCACGATCGCCCCGTCGTCCATCGTCCGCTCCAGGACCTCCGCGTGCCGCTCGATCCAGGCCAGGAGCCGCCCGTCGGCGGCGGCGGCTCGGATGGTAACCTCGGCCGTCGGCCCGAGCAGGCGCTCCAGCACGGCCGCCTCCAGCGCCGGCAGGCCCTCGGTCGTGCGGGCGCTCGTCCGGACGGCGTCCGGCCACGCCCGCGCCGCCAGGTCCAGGTCCAGCGGCTCGTCCACGAGGTCCGCCTTGTTCAGTACGATGAGTTGCGGCCGGTCGCGGCAGCCGATCTCGGCCAGCACGGCGTCCACCGCCGCCACGTCCTCGGCCACGTGCCCCGTCGAGGCGTCCACGACGTGCAGCAGCAGGTCGGCGTGGATCGCCTCCTCCAGGGTCGCTTTGAACGAGGCGACCAAGTGGTGCGGCAAGTCGCGAACGAAGCCGACCGTGTCCGAGAGCAGCACCTCGGTGCCGAACGGCAGCTTCCACGCCCGGGTCCGCGTGTCGAGCGTCGCGAAGAGCTGGTCCTCGACGTAGGCCCTCGCACCGGTCAGGGCGTTCAGCAGGCTCGACTTGCCGGCGTTCGTGTAGCCGACGAGGCCGACCGTCAGGGCCTCGCCGCGCGACGTTACCTGGCGTTCGCGGCGGCGGTCGATCTCGGCGATCTTGCGCTTCAGGTCGGTGATGCGCCGGCGGATGATACGCCGGTCCGTCTCGAGCTGCGTTTCGCCCGGACCGCGCGTCCCGATGCCGCCTTCCATACGGCCGAGGTGCGTCCACATCCGCCTCAGCCGCGGGTACGTGTATTCCAGTTGCGCAAGCTCCACCTGGAGCCGCGCTTCGTGGGTCCGGGCCCGCGAGGCGAAGATGTCCAGGATGAGTTCGCTGCGGTCGATGACCTTCGTCTTGGTCACGCCTTCGAGGTTGTGGACCTGGGCGGGCGTAAGGTCGTTGTCGAAGATGATGACGTGGGCCTTGCGTCGCTCGGCCTCGCGGCCGAGGTCCTCCGCCTTGCCGCGCCCCACGTACGTCGACGGGTGAACGCGCCGCCGCTTCTGGGTCACGGTGCCGACGGCCTCGGCGTGGGCGGCCTCGGCGAGGCGCCCGAGTTCGTCGAGACGGTTCCGCTGGGTGGTTTCCTTCAGCGCCGGCCCGTCGAGTTCGACGTCAACCAGGATCGCCCGCTCTCGCACGACGGTGCGGCGGGTGTCTTTAAGTTCTTTCACCAGATTGGGTTACACTCCCTGGGGCCCGCGGGACAGCCCGTCCCGCCTCTTCATAATAGAACGCATTCCGGCCCGGGTCAATTCACTCGCCCTCGCCGCGGGACGGTTGCACCACGAGCGTCGGCGCATGCCGAAGGGTGCCACCTTCCACCGGCGACGCCTCCGGGGCGTCGCGCACCCACGCCAGCGCCAGCGGGTCCGACCCGAACTGCCGCGCGTCCGTCCACCAGCGGAGGCTCCGGCCGGCGAAGGCCCGGTCGGGCTCGTCGCTCGCCATCCAGTCGGCGGCAAGTGCCCCGGGAGTCAGCACCGTGCCCCGGTGCCGCGCCATCGCCCCCGCGACGACCGCGCGGGCGACGACGTCGGCCTCGGCCGGGACCGCGTCCGCCGCCGCGTCGCCCGCCTCCAGGACCTGGACCAGGAGCGTCACGCCCGCGGCCCGAAGATGCGGCTCGGGCCCGGTCACGAGCGTTGCCGCCGGGTGGAAGAGGTCCGCCCCGTCGGCCACGAGCGGTACCGGCCAGAGCGCCGCCGGGTCGACCGGGACCGCGGCGAGCGTCCCGCCTCGCACCGTCACCTGCACCAGGCGTTCGACGCCTGCGGCACCGTCGCGTTCATACCGGATGCGGGCCTCGGTCCGCCGCACGTGCCGCACCCCGCCGAGGGCCAGCACGGCCGCCGTCGCCACCAAGGCAAGTGCCGCGAGGACCGTGACCGTGAGGACGGGCCGGCCCTTCGGCACGAGACGGCTCGCGGCGAAGGCCGCGAGGACGAAGGTCGCCGCCCACGCGCCGAGGCGGACACGGTCCGCCGCCGGCCAGACCGGAGCGGCCAGCAGGCGGTGGGCCGCGGGCTGAACCGGTGCCCGCAGGCCCGGCGGGTAGGGCGAGGGCATGACGCGCGGCGGGGTCGCGCTCGCGTCTAAGAGGACCAGGTCGCCCGCCGGGCCGTCCGGCCCGGGCCACGCCACGGCGCCCAGCATCCCGCACCGCGCGAGCCGCCGCAGGTCCGCCTCCGGCCGCCTCAGGAGCCGTAGCGTCCGGCCCGGCAGCCCCCCGGCCAGCGCGGCCTCCAGAGTCTCGTCCTCCAAGGCAACGCTCGGCGCGACTCCGACGAGGACGACGACCTCGCCCAAGGTCTCGGCCCCGTCCACGGCGACGGTCGCGGTCGCGACCGGCCGGCCGGCGGCGAGGGCCTCCACCTGGAGCACCACGTCGCCGCCCGGCACGTAGACCGGAACGTCGACCTGGCCCGTCGCGGCCGGGGCGAGCGGCAGCGGCGCCACCGTCCGCACCGGCCCGCCGGCCGAGACGCGGAGCGCTTCGACCATCGCGTCCGTCCGGTTCGTGACCGCCAGGCGGATCGGCACGTAGGCCGCGGGCCGGACGGCCCCGCCCGAGGCGTCGAGCGAGGCGACCACGTCGAGGCCCTGGCCGGCGGCCGCGGCGGCGACCGCAAGCAGGATCAGCGATGCGAACGAGGCCTTCACGGCGTCCCCCTTCGGCCCGGCTGCGCCGGGCGCCCTCTCCAGCCTACGGAACCCCGCCCGTCGCCTCCAGGCGCTGCCAGATATGCACGGCGGCCGCGACACTCCAGGCCTGGGCGATGCAGCCGCGCGGCCGGTGGGGCGGGTCACCGTCGAAGATCTCGCTGATCTCGCCGAGGCCGGCCGCCTCCATGGCATCGAGCAGCCCCGCCAGGAGGCCCGCCGCCTCCGCCCGGGCACACTCGACGCACCCCGCCGCGAACGCCGCGTCCACGTACGGACCCAGCAACCACGGCCAGACGGTGCCTTGGTGATAGGCCGCGTCGCGCTCCGCCGGGGTGCCCTCGTACCGGCCGCGGTACGCCGGGTCGTCCGGGGCGAGCGTCCGCAAGCCGCGCGGCGTCAGGAGCTTCGAGCGGATGACCTCCAGGACGCGTTTCGCGCGACCACCGCTCAGCGGGGCGAACGGCAGGCCCACCGCGAGCCCCTGGTTCGGCCGCACCGCCGCGTCCGTCCGCCCGTCCGGGTAGATGCAGTCGTAGAGGCAGCCGGCGTCTGCGTTCCAGAAGGCGGCAGCGAAGGCGTCGCGGACGGCGGCCGCCGTGCCGCAGACCTCCGGCGGGGCCTCGCCGACCGCCTCGGCCACCTCGCCCATCAGTTCCAGCCCGGAGGCCCAGAGGGCGTTGATCTCGACGGGCTTGCCGTAGCGCGGGGTGACGGGGCGGCCCTCGCTGGTGGCGTCCATCCACGTAAGCTGCGTGTCGGCGCTACCGGCCCTGATAAGTCCGTCCGAGTCGGCCCGGATGCCGAAGCGGGTGCCCGAGGCGTACCGCTCGCAGACGGCCCGTGCGGCGGGCCAGAGGCGGTCGCGGGCACGGTCGGTGTCGCCGCCGGCCTGGAGATAGGCCGCCACCGCCTGGAGGAACCAGAGACTGGCGTCGACGGTGTTGTACTCGGGCTCGCCGGACCGTTCGGCGAAGCGGTTGGGGATCATGCCCTCGCTCTCGGCCTCGGCAAAGGCCTCAAGCACCGCCGCCGCGACGTCCAGCCGCCCGGTCTCGATCGCGAGGCCCGGCAGGGCGATCATGGCGTCGCGGCCCCAGTCGGCGAACCACGGGTACCCGGCGATGACGGTCGCGAGGTCGCGTCCGCCGGCCCGGCGGCGGACAAGGAAGGCATCGGCCGCCGCCACGAGCGCCTGGAGCCGGGCGTCCGCAGGACCGCCGGCCGTGCGGACGAGCTCGCCACGGCGCTCGCGCTCGGCCTGGGCCAGGGTCGGCGGGTCGAGGTCGTGCGGCGGCTCGAAGGAGGCGGCCAGGTGGAACCGGGTCTCGCCCCGCCCTGTCACATGCCACCGGCCGGGCACCAGCAGGTCCTCGGTGAAGTCGAAACCGCGGCGGCGCTCCTCGCGGCGGAGGACGCCGCGGTACCACGTCGGCTCCCCGGTGCACCGGACCTCGGCGTGGCCACCCGCCCAGAGGAAGACCCCGGGCAGGTGCTCTGAGAGGACGCGCCACCCGGAAGCCCCGTCGGCCGCCTCGACGCGCCACCCGCCGCGCTCGGCGGCCAGGGCATGCATCGGCCGCAGCGCCAGGAACGGCGCGAGGTCCAGCATCCACGGCCCCGGCGCCCGGACGTGGTAGGCCAGGACGACGCCCGCCCCCGGCTCGCGCCTCAGCAGCACCGTCCGTTCAACCGTGACGTCGCCGACGCGGGAGGTCAGGCGCGGCAGGGGATCCAGGGCGAACCGTTCGGCCGCGGAGGAACCGTCGGGGTAGAAGCCGTCGGCGTACTCGCAGGTGGAGAGCCACGTCTCGGCCCCGGCCGCGACGAGCCGTTCCTCCACGTGGGCCAGCACCACCCGCCGGTCCACCGGCGGCGCCAGGGCCGGCACCCACAGGCCGTGGTACCGCCGCGCCCCACTCATCAGCACCGTCATCGAGGCGTATCCGCCGGCCCCGTCTGCCAGGAGCCATTCGGTCTGGAGGGCGGCATCACGGTCGCGGAGGGCGTCGGCATCTCGGTGCATGGGCGGTCCCGGCGGCGGAGGGCGGGGGTCAAGGCGTCGGCGCGGCCCCGCCCGCGGAGTCCGAGGGCGCCGAGGCCGGCGCGGCCTCGAGCTCGTCCTCGACCCGGATCACGTGAATGGGGCAGGCCTTGGCGCAGGCGCGGCAGAGGCGGCACTCGGGGAGGCGGTCCTGGTTGATGAAGGCCTTGTCGTTGCAGAGTTCGAAGACCCCCTCGGGGCACTGGGCCACGCATACGCCGCAGCCCACGCAGTCGCGCGTGTCGACCGACAGCGTGATCCGCCGGTCGCCGCGCCGGAGGTGCCCGACGCCGTGCAGGGCGTCGGTCGGCTCTTCCAGCTCGGAGACCTCGTGGGCCTGGAGCCAGGAGTGGCTGTGGATTTGGTGCCGCCCGCGGCGGTCGAGACGGAAGACGCTCCGGCCGCACGTCGGGCAGCGGTGCAGGTCCTCGAGCTTCTGGAGGTATTTGATGAGGGTCATGACGAACGTGCCGTGGCTCCAGGTCAGGGGGCTGACCGAGAGGGGCTTGTTCGTGTAGGGGTCGGCCTGCTCGGCCAGGACGCCGGACGGCAGGGCGTGGGTGGCCACCCACTCGAAGATAGGGACGGCCCGCTTCAGGTCCTCGACCGTCTCGCCGCGCGCGATGAAGTAGTCGGCCAGCCAGACGGTCGTCACGAACCACGGGTTGCCCGGCACGCCGCGCTGGTCGCTCGAGACCCGGTGGTACGTGTCGTTCTGGTACCGGGCGACGCCGCCCACGGGCGTCCGCACCCAGAGGTGGCGGGCAACCTGGTCCATGGTGCTCTCGACGCGCGGGTCGGACGCCTCGAAGGCGTGGAACTTGTAGACGGCGTAGAGGCTGGCATCGAGGGTATCGTCGACCTCGTACCCGTCCTCGGTGGGGACGAGGCGGCGGATGAAGCGGTTCTTCTCGGGGCTCCAGAGGTGGGCGGCCATGCCGGCCCGGACCTCCTCGGCCGCCTGGTGGTATCGGGCGGCCAGGGGCTCGTCGCCGAAGGTCTGGGCGAAGTTCCGGGCCGCCGTCAGGCCGCCGAAGACCGTGGCCGCCGTGTACGTGTGGATCCCCCACCGCTCCTCCCACAGGTCGTAACTCGGCAGGGGCAGGCCGGTGGCGGCATCGCGGAACCGGTCCATGAAGTCGGCCGCCTTGCAGATCAGGCGGTGGTACAGCGGGCGCACGAACTCCACGTCGCGGTACCGCCAGAAATGGCGCCACAGGGCCCACAGCACCACCGCCGTCTGGTCCTCCTGGATGGGCAGGCGCGGCTTGCCGTCGACGACCCAGGGGTGCCAGCTGGAGGCCGGTGTCCCGTCCGGGTTGTACTTGTGGAGCAGGTAGCCCTCGTCGGTGATGAGGTCGCGGCAGAGGGTATAGAAGCGGCGCGTGACGGCGGGGTACCCCGCCAAGTCGAGGCCGTGGCAGACGAGGGCGGCGTCGCGGGGCCACATGTAGGAGTAGGTGTCGCGGGAGAACTGCATGATGTCGGAGTCGTTGGCGGCGATGACCGAGCCGTTGTTGTCGATCTGGCTCCGCACCAGCAGCAGGCTCCGTTTGAACAGCTTCCGGACCACGTCCGGCAGGTTGCCGAAGTTGTACGCCGGCCCGTTGACCCAGGCCCGCCAGTAGCCGATGGTCCGCTCGACCATGCGGGCGGGGGTCCGGTCGCGGACGAGTTCGTGCAGGTCGCGGAGCTCCTCGAAGCTGAACGCCGCCGCCAGGTAGTAGTAGACCGTCTCGCTCTCGCCGGGCCCGAGCTCCAGGGTCAGGCCGATGGTCGAGTCGACCGCGCCCTGGCTGATGGGGTTGCCCGAAAGCCGCCCGTCCTCGGCGTCGCGCCAGGTGCCCTCGGCCCCGTGGAACCCGCACGCCCCCGTCGCGAACTGGTCAATGCCGTGGACGTCCTTGCCGCCGGGTCCCGTGCGGCAGAACGAGGCGAGCACATACCGGTTGCCGCGGTAGTGGACCACCGCCGAGAGGCGCGGGTCGTAGTAGGCCGTGTCGCCCACCTTCGTCCCGAACAGCGACAGGTCCTGCTGCAGGAAGAGGCGGACCTCGCGGGCCCGCGCCCCGGTGTTGGTCACCTTGAGGCGGCGGACGAAGACGTTGCGGTTGAAGTCCACGACGTCGTTGCAATAGAGCCGCACGGGCAGCGTCTTGTGGCGGAGGCTGACGCTGGTGGCCAGCGTCTCGGCCAGGTACCGGAGCGAGCGCGTCCAGCCGGGGTCGCTCATCCAGGCGAGCCGCCCGTCGGCGAAGACGCCAAAGCGGCACGGGCCCCAGCCGGCATGGTTCTCCTGGCCCACGTGCGGAAAATAGACGTCGCGAATCTGGTAGTCGGCATCGAACGCCACCAGCAGCGACCCGTTGCCGACGGGAATGTCACGTGGCACAGCCGGTCCCCTCACTCCCAACGAACCGGGGGATTATAGGGGCCGGTCCCCACGAATGCAACGCAGCCCGGGGCGACGACGCCGGCGCCCTATGACCCCGCCGGCAGGGCTTCGACAAGGCGGCCCGAGAGCGGCCGCATCTGCAACCGCTCCACCACGGCGCTCAGCCGCTCGACGCCCAGGCGGCAGTGGCCCGTGCCGCCCGGCTCCTCTGCCACGGGGCCTTCGTAAAGGACCCGCGCCTTGCCCGTGAGCGTGGCGGTGACCCGGACATAGCCGAAGGCGACCTCCGCGCGGAGTTCCATCTGGACGGCCTTGCCGGGCGGCAGATCGCCCAGCGTCACGGGCCACACCTTGGCGTTCGGGTCGACCTTGGGCTCATCCCTGGGGCTGCCCTCCTCGGCCAATCGGCGGCGGGCGTCGGCCAGGCGCCGCTGGTACGTCGCCTCGCGGTAGGCCATCGCCTCGCGGGACACCTCGACGCCCCGGGCGTAGGCCCACATGGCGTCGCGGTGCCGCCCGTCGGCCGTCGCGTCGGCGGCGTACCGGTCCAGCGCGCCGAGTAACGCGGCCGCGGCGGCATAGCGGCCCCCGCCGGCGGCTTGGCGGCGGTACTCCAGTTCATACGGCGCGAGCTCGCGGCGGGTCATCGCCGGCGACCGGGCCGTCACCCGAACCGTCCGCCCGGCCACCGGCATCTCCAGGTGGACCCGCCCGTGGCCGGGGGCGGTCCGCACCGTCACGTCGGCCTCGTAGCCGGCCGTCGGCACGAGCGGCAGCGTGACCCAGGCACTGCGGCGGGAGGCGTCCAGGACGAGGGCCTTGCCCTCGCGCCGGCACTGCCGCTGGTAAGGCACGCAGTGTCGGTCGACGTCGATCCGCACGAGGACGTCCCGCCACGACTCGCGCTCGGCCAGCATCCGCCGCACCTGGGCCAGCGTCCGCCAGAGTGCCACCCACTCGGCGTCGCGCGCCTGTTGCCGCCCCAGGTAGCGGGCCAGGTAGGCCTCGACCCGCTGGAACACCGCCCACCGCGCCCCGGGCGAGGCCTGGGGCGCCATCTCCAGGTACCACTTCGCGAGTTCCAGGCACGCCCGGTCGGGCAGCCGCGCGAGCGACATGCCCGCGACGAGGATGAGCTTTGAGCGGCGAGAGTCCTCGCCGGGCGGGAGGGCCTCGGCGGCGGCGGCCGGGTCGTCGAGCTCGAGCAGGAGGGTCCGGATGAGGCGCTCGCGGGCCTCGGCGTCCTCCGGCGCCGCCTCGAGGTCCTGGCGCAGAGACGCCACGCGGTCATGGGCGCTTTGCCGCGCCCCCGCCAACTGCAACTGCGTCCGCAGCCGACCTTCCTCGGCCGGGGCGACGGTGGAGGCGAGCGCAACCGCCTGGCGGTAGAGCCCGGCGGCCTCGTCGAAGGCCCGGGCGTCGAGAGCCGCGTCGGCCGCTCCGACAAGGCCGTTTAGGTACGCCTGGCCGGCCTGCCACCGGGCTTCGCCGCGCGCCCGCACATACTCGGCCCGCAGGGCCTCGAGGTCCGGCGCGGCCGTGGCGGCCTCGGGGCCGGACGGGGGCGTGTCGGCGGCGCGGACCGCCACCATCCACAGCGCCATGAGCAGCGCCGGGAGGACGGCCGACCATCGTCTCGCAGCCGCGTCGGTCATGCCGATAGCGTACCCCGGGCCGGGCCGCGGGTCAAACGGCGACCTTGGCGCGGGCGGCGCGCTTGATGCGGGTGCGGACGTTGTCGAGGACGTTCATGAAGTTGATGTACGAGTCGTAGGGCGACTCGTACGGGTTAAAGTACTTGTGAACGTCGCCATCGGCAAACCACTTCGTGCACATGTAGTAGAAGTGGTCGGAGGTCTGGAGCTTCCGCCAGTCGTGGAGCAGTTCCGGGTCGCCGGTGTCCTTGACGGCCTGCTCCAGCCGGTAGAGCTCGTGCAGGGCGTTGGACTGCATGGCGTTGCCGAGCCAGGCCGAGAGGTCGCGCTCGACGTCGGCCCAGGAGATCATGTGCGGGATGTCGAGTTCGGCCACCGGGGCGTAGGCGTCCACCGCCTCCGACAGGGTCATGAAGTTGTTGTCGGGCTGGCGGAGCACGGACCCCGGCAGGTGCCGCATGAAGTCGAAGATGCCCGTATCGGCCCACTGGTGCTCGCCGAAGGTCTCATAGTCCATGAACAGGTTGACGACGAAGCCGTTGCCGTTGACGTCGTCGACCCAGGCGGCGAACTTCTCGGCCGTCAGGGGCCACTCGCGCCAGCCGCGGTCCGAGAACCGGAACGCCACGTCGTCCGAGAGGCGGTAGTTCTTCAGGAGCAGGGCGATGCGATCGGCGCCGACGGGCCGGTAGATGAAGTTCGGCGACCGGTACCCGAGGACGTGGTCGGCGCCCTCGGTCAGGATGCCACGATAGCCGAGGTCCTCGACGAAGTGGCCGAGGTCGTTGTTGTAGATCAGCTCGGTGTTGCGGAAGACCCGCGGCCGCACCCCGAAGGTCTCCTGGACCTTGGCGGCGTGGGCCTCGACCTGAGCCCGGAACTCGTCGCGGCTATAGAGGAAGGCGAGGCTGTGGTAGTAGGTCTCGCCGAGGATCTCGACGCGGCCGGTGTCGACCAGGGCGCGGAACGAATCGAGCACTTCCGGCGCCCACCGCTCGAACTGCTCCAGGACGACGCCCGTGATGGAGAAGCTGCAGGCGAAGCGGCCGTCGTGCTCGCGCACCAGATCCAGCAGCAGGCGGTTGGTCGGCAAGTAGCACTTCGTGGCGACCTTGCGGACGATCTCGGCGTTCTTGAAGTCGTCGAAGTAGGTCGGCGCGGTGTCGAAGACGCTGTACCGGCGCAGCCGGAACGGCTGGTGGACCTGGAAGTAGAAGCAGACGCTTGCCATGACCGGCAGTCCCTCTTTCGCGTTGCGGGCGGCTCGTCTATCGGGCGTTCAGGGCGTCGCGGTAGACGTCCATGCAGGCTTCGGCGGCGTCGCGCCAGGAGAACTTCCGCACCTCGAACGCCCCGTGCTCGCGAAGGGTCTTCTGGAGCGGCGGGTGCCGCAGCACCGCCACGATCTTGTTGGCCATTTCGCGGATGTCCCAGAAATCGACCTTCAGGGCGTGAGTCAGCACCTCGCTAACCCCGCTCTGCTTGCTGATCAGCACCGGCACGTCGTGCGACAGGGCCTCCAGCGGCGCCAGCCCGAACGGTTCGCTCACGCTCGGCATCACGTACAGGTCCGCCATCCGGAAGACCCGGTCCAGGTCCGTCCCGCGGAGGAACCCGGTAAACGTGACCCGGTGGCCGATGCCGAGGGCCGCCGCCAGTTCGATCATGCGCCGGATCATGTCGCCGGAGCCGGCCATGACGAACTTGACGTTGTCCATCACCTCCAGCACCTTCTTGGCCGCCGTCAGGAAGTACTCCGGCCCCTTCTGCATGGTGATGCGGCCGAGGAAGAGGACGATCTTGTCGTCCTTGTCGATGGGCTCGAGGGGGTACGCGATGGGATCGCCGTTCAGCGTGATGGCGTTGTAGACGACGCGGCACTTGTCGGCCGGAACGCCGTAACGGCTGGTGCAGATGTCCTGGGTCAGCTTGCTGACGCAGATAACGCGGCTGGCCCCATGGAGGCCGGCCCGCTCGATGTCGTAAATCTGCTGGTTGACGTTGAGGCCGCTCCGGTCGAACTCCGTCGAGTGGATGTGGACCACGAGGGGCTTGCCCGTCAGGGCCGCGACGTGCAGCGCCGCCGGATAGGTCATCCAGTCATGGGCGTGGACCACGTCGAACGCGCTCTGCCGCGCCACCTCGGCCGCCAGACGCGCGTACCGATGCACCTCGTTCAGCAGGTCGCCGGCATAGTGGATCCCTGGGCCGCCCGTCAGGCCCAGGCTGGTGGGGCGGCTGAAGTCCTCGACCGGGAGGTCATGGCCGGGCTCGGTCTCGGTGTGGGCCCGGGCGGCCACCTCGGCCGTCCGCTCCTCGCGGACGCGCTGTTCGTACTGCGCGGCCGTCTCGTACGGGACGAGGCCGCTCTCCAGCGGCACCAGGCGCACATGTTCCAGGCCCTCGACCGTCCAGTAGGTCCGCGACCGGCCGCCCACGCGCTCGCGCACCGAGAGCACATGGACGCTGCCGCTGGTCTGTTCCGCCCCGCCGCGCGGCAGGACGAACAGGACCTCGGTCCCGAGGTCGGACAAGGCCTTCGTCAGGCCGTGGCATGCGGTCCCGAGGCCGCCGGTGATGAAGGGGGGGAATTCCCACCCCAGCATGAACACGCGCATGGCTGTTCGCTCGTGACGCTCGGCCCCCGCCCGGCCGGCCGGGCGGCAACCCCCTTGTGGCGTGCTGCGAGACGACGGTCGTCTCTGGAAAGGTGCGCCCTCCCCACAACGATATCATAGAAGGCGGCCCGCGAGGCTGTCAACGATGATTAGGAACCGGTTCAGACGACGGGCGGCCGTCCGGCGAGGTCTCCAGCTTATCGTAGTAGCCGAACCAGTGGAAGCCGGCCGCCGAATCAGTCAGCCGCCGCACGGGCACGGGACACGGCAGATCAACGCGTTCGAGCATGGACCGTGGACGGCGTGGGAGGTGGCACTCAGGCGCCGGGGCCGGCGGCCAGGCGGGCCGCCACCTCCGCCGCCCAGTACGTGATGAGGATGTCGGCGCCGGCGCGGCGGAGCGACAGCAGAATCTCGTCGATGGCGCGGTCGCGGTCGAGCCCGCCGGCCTCGGCGGCCGCCTCGACCATGGCGTACTCGCCGCTCACGCAGTAGGCCGCCACGGGGACTGCGAAGGCGTCCTTGACGCGGCGGAGGATGTCGCCGTAGGCCAGGGCGGGCTTGACGATGAGCACGTCGGCCCCCTCGTCAAGGTCGGCCTCGGCCTCCCGCAGGGCCTCCTCGCCGTTGCGCGGGTCCATCTGGTAGCCGCGCCGGTCGCCGAACCGGGGGGGGCTCCCGGCGGCATCGCGGAACGGCCCGTAGAAGCTGCTGGCGTACTTGACGGCGTAGCTGAAGAGGGGCACGGGCTCGTGGCCGGCGGCGTCGAGGGCCGCCCGGATCGCGCCGACGCGGCCGTCCATCATGTCGCTCGGGGCCACCGCGTCGGCCCCCGCGTCGGCGTAGACCACCGCCGCCTCCGCCAGGAGCGCAAGCGTGGCATCGTTGTCGACCGTGGTGCGGCCGGCTCGCTCCGTGAGCACCCCGCAATGCCCGTGGTCGGTGTATTCGCACAGGCAGACGTCGGCCAGCACCGCAAGGTCCGGCACGGCCGCCGTGAGGGCCCGAATGGCCGTGGCGACCACGCCGTCCGGGTCGGCCGCCCCGATGCCGGCGGCGTCCTTGGCCGCGGGAATGCCGAAGAGCAACACAGCCGGGACGCCGGCTTCCCGGACGCGCCGGGCCTCCGCCACCAGGGCCTCCGGGCCGAACTGGGCCTGGCCGGGCATGCTGGAGATGGGGGCGCGGCCGTCGAGGCCTTCCTTCACGAACAGGGGCTGGACGAGCCGCCGGGCCTCCAGGCCCGTTTCGGCCACCATCTCCCGAAAGGTCGTGTGGTCCCGCAGCCGCCGGGCCCGGTACGCCGGATATGCCATTGCCCACCTCCCGGCCGCGGACGCCTCGCGGCACGCGGTTCAGGGTAGCCCGGTCGTCGCCCGCGGGCAAGGGTTTCGCGAACCGGGGCGCGGGCCGCCACCGGAGGAATTCGCACCGTGGCCTGGGGGGGGGGGGCCCCGATATCAAGGGGCCTGTGGCCCCTGGACGCGTCCGCAAGCCTGCTAGGACACCCCTTTTTTTGCTAGAATCTATTGACAGCATGTCGGCGTGGGTCTATGATGTGTTGACTTGACCCACGAACCTTTTTCAAGGGAGGAGCTTTCATATGGCACGGAAACGCGTGGACAGCCAGACTCGGGATTGGGCCCAGGGCTTCGGGCTGCTGTCGGACCCGACCCGCCTTGGCATCCTGATGGCCCTGTCGGGGGGACCGAAGAACGTCACCAGCATCTGCCAGGAACTGGGCCTGAAGCAGCCCACGGTCAGCCACCACCTCGGCCTGCTCCGCATGGGCCGCATGGTCGTCGGCACCCGGCAGGGCAAGTCGGTCATCTACGAGTCCAACAAGCCGGCCCTGACGGACTTGGCGGACGCCCTGAAGAAGCTGACGCCGTCGAAGTAACGGCTACGGCCGAACGGACGCGATCCCCCCGCGTGGCGCAGGCATCCCGTCGGCGCTCGCGGGGTCCGCGCCTTTCAAAAGGCGTGGCAGCTGCGCCACTAGGCGGGCCACCAGGGCTTGGCCCATTTCGTTCTGCACCACGACGAGGGCCGGCCCGAAGGCCGTGATCGACGCGGGCCCCCCGTCGCGATCCCAGGGCGCAATCGCCGGGTCGGCGTCCAGCGACGCGTGCTCGTAGAGCACCGTCACCATCCGCCCGACCGCGGCGGAAGGGCTGCGCGCGCGGCCCACGAACGCCCCCACGGGATACATGACCACGCGCAGGTCGCTCCACGTCTTCTGGAGCGTGGTGATCAGGACGAAGTCGGGCTCGACGGTGTAGCCGAGGACATCGCGTCCGAGCATCCGGGCCAAGGCGGTCCGCGCGGGCTCGTTCCGCACGGCCACGGTGACGCGGCGCCGGTCCAGGGGGATACCGCTCCGGCCCAGCGCCGGGTCATAGACGACCTCCAGCCCGGGACAGGCCTTCTTCAGCCGCCGCACGGCCACCTCGAGCGGCACGTTCTCCAGGCCGACGCTGACGCGTGTGGCCAGGGCCTTGGCAGCCGGCCCGCCCAAGGCGGCCTGCCTATCGCCGACGACCGGTTTCGTCCGCCGACCGCGCGTCGCGAGTTCCAACTGGTCGAGCAGTGCCTGGACCTGCCGGTGGCCGGCCTCGGTCTGGGTCACCTTCAGGACCTCGCCGTCGCACGAGAGGTAGTCGTTGCCGTGACGGTCGGCCCAGGGCGCGACAGACCGGTCGGCCTGCGGGTTGATGGCCCGTTGGACGAGCAGCACGAGCTCGCGGATGCCCGTGGCGCCGCGCCGGTTCTGCAGGTCCGCGTGCCGCGCGCACAGTTGCCACACCGAGTGCTCCCGCGTGGGCAGGTCGCGGAACCGTTCCTCGGGGGTCACGAGGACCAGGGTGCCGTCCTTGCCGGTCCATGTGACGGTCATGGGCAGAACCAGGTCGAGGGCCGTGCGGGCGGGCATCTCGGGGCCCCGCAGGGTGACCGTCTCGCGGTCCAGGTTCACGCGGGACGACGCCAAGGCCGACGAGACCTTGACGGGGACCTTGGCGGCCGCGGCGATGGCGGCCACGGCCTCGGCGACGGGCGTGTCGGTGAAGTCGACCGGCAGACGGGCCGCCTCCAGGGCCGCCCGGACGTCGGTCGGGGGCGCGTCCGCCCCCGGATCAGCCGCATGCACGGTCGGAGCGGACGCGGCCAGAAGGACGCCTACCGCGATCACTCCGAGCCGCCGAGCCCGTGCCATGGCCGCCTCCTTCCCTGACAGAGTCCTCCCGAGCTGCGGCAGTCCGGCCGGCCGGCGCGGGGGGGGCTATTCGCCCTCGACCTCGACATACCGGCGGCGGACCTCCGCGTACTTGCCGCACGTCCGCTTGCCTTCGGGGCAGCGCCCCAGGCGGATGCACTTCGGCCCCGCCCCCGCCAGGGCCGCCGGGGCCTTCTGGCGGGCCAGCTTGAGCATGGCCTCGGCCACGCGGCGGATTTCCCACTGGGCCCGCAGGCACAGCCGCTCCTCGAAGAAATGGAGCAGCTCGCGGGCGTTCATCGTGACGAGGATCTTCGTCTCGCAGGCGTTCGGCAGGACGTACCGGGCGTCTTGGTTGCTGCTCTCCCCCTCCCCGCCGAGGGCCTCGACCAAGGCCGCGTACCGCGCCGCCAAGTCCTCCATCGTCTCGCGGAAGTACGCCACCGCGTCAATCTCCGTGCCGTCCGGTCGGCGCACGGTCTTGCCTTCGAGCGACGGCGGGACCACGTAGTCGAAGCCCGCGTGGCCGACGTACCGCTGCGACCGCTGGCTGTAGCTCGCGAGCCGGTGGCGTACGAGCTGGTGGGTCATGGCGCGGCTGACGCCCTCGACGTAAAAGGTATAGGAAGCGTGCTCGACGGGGCTGAGGTGGCCGACGGCCCGCAGCATCCGGACGAAGCGGTCCGCCCCGTCGGGGTCCTCGCGGAACAGGTCCGCCGTGTCGTCGGCGTAGCAGAGCCGCGCCGCCGAGGCGATCAACTCGTCTGGCGCGCCGGTCCAGCGTACGAGGGTGACGCGCGGCTGCGTGGGATTCATGCGGCCTCCCTTCCGCGTGCGGCGCGGGCTAGGCCAGGGCCGCCAGCACCTCGGCTGAGGCCTCGCGGGCCGTCTCCCGATGAGCGCGGCAGGCCTCGGCGATGGCCCGGATGTGGGCCGGCGTCGTGCCGCAGCACCCGCCGATGATCTGGGCGCCGGCGGTTACGAGGGCGGCGACGTAGGCAGCCATCTCGTCGGGGGTCTTGCGGAACACGGTCTCGCCCCCGACCAGCTCGGGCATGCCGGCGTTCGGCTTGACCCAGAGGGGCAGCCGGGTGGCCGCCCGCAGCGTCTGAGCCACTTCCACCATGTTCTCCGGCCCGTTGCCGCAATTCGACCCGATGAGGTCGGCTCCGGCCTCCTCGAGCGCGGCCGCGGCCTGCTCCGGCCGCACGCCCATCATCGTCGCGTACCCGCGGGGGCCCTTGTCGTAGGTCAGGCTGGCCACAATCGGCAGGCCCGGCGCGGCGGCGCGGGCGGCGTCGAGGGCGGCGGTCATCTCGTCCAGGGCAATCATCGTCTCGAGGCACACCCCGTCGGCCCCGCCCGCCGCGGCCGCGCCGATCTGCTCGGCAAAGACCTCGACGAAGGCCTCGCGCGGCTTGTCGCCGAGGGGGACCATGAAGCGGCCGGTCGGACCGACCGAGGCGAGCACGAAGGCCCGGTCGCCGGCGGCCTCTTTGGCCAACTCGACGCCGCGCCGGTTCAGCTCGACCGCCCGGTCAGCGAGATCGGCGTGGGCAAGCTTCCACCGGCTGCCGCCGAAGGTGTTGGTCAGGACGAACCGGGCGCCGACCTCGACATAGTCGGCGACCACGGCCCGGACGGCGTCCGGGTTCTCGGCGTTCCAGAGCTCCGGCACCGTGCCGCTCGGCAGGCCGCGGGCGGCCAGTTGCGTCCCGCACGCCCCGTCGGCCGGCACGACGGCCTCGTCCCGGAGGAGCGACTTCCAGTCCATCGGCGCCCCCTTCCACCATGGCCCCTTCGCGGGGCCATTTAACCGATTCGGCGCGGGATTGGAACAGGGAATTCCGGGAAAACGTGCCGGGCGCAGCGCGGCAACCCGGCCGGCTACGTCGACCGGTGGTCCAGGGCCTGCCGGAACGAGGCGTTGGCGGCCTGGATGAACAGCGCCCGCGGCCCGATCTCGCGGGTCACGGTGGCGAGCGCCTCCGCCCTACTCGACCGTCACGCTCTTGGCCAGGTTCCGCGGTTTGTCCACCGCGCAGCCGCGCATTACCGCCACGTGGTAGGCCAGCAGCTGGAGCGGAATGGCGTTCAGGATCGGCTGGAACGGTTCGGGCACGTCCGGGATGTAGAAGACGTGGTCGGCGATCCGCTTGACCTCGTCGTCGCCCTCGGTGGCGCAGGCCAGGATGTGCCCGCCGCGGCTCTTGACCTCCTCCATGTTCGAGAGGACCTTCTCGTACTGGAGGCCGCGGTTGGCCAAAAACACCGTCGGCATCTCCTCGGTCACCAAGGCGATGGGCCCGTGCTTCATCTCGGCCGCCGGCAGCCCCTCGGCGTGGACGTAGCTGATTTCCTTCAGCTTCAGCGCCCCCTCCAGCGCCACCGGGTAGTTGTAGCCGCGCCCCAGGTACAACCAGTTCGGGCAGTCCTTGTACTGGGCGGCCACTTCCTGGATCTGCGGGTCGAGGTCGAGGACCTGGCGGGCCAGGTCGGGCATCGAGGCCAGGTGCTTGAGGAACTCGCTGGCCTGGTAGGGCGCCAGGTGCCGCCGCCGCCCGATGAAGACCGATATCATCGCCAGCACGATGAGCTGGCTGGTGAAGGCCTTGGTGCTGGCGACGCCGATCTCGGGCCCGGCGTGAAGGTAGACGCCGGCGTCGGTCTCGCGGGCGATGGTGGAGCCGACGACATTGACGATGCCAAGAACCAGAGCGCCCTTGAGGCGGGCCTCGCGGACGGCGGCCAGGGTGTCGGCGGTTTCGCCGCTCTGGCTGATGGCGATGACGACGGTGCCCTCGTCGATGATGGGGTTCCGGTAGCGGAACTCGCTGGCGTATTCGACCTCGGTGGGGATGCGGATGAGGTCCTCGAAGAGGTATTCGCCGCACAGGCAAGCATGCCACGCCGTGCCGCACGCTGCCAGAATGACCCGCCGCGGGTGTGTCAGTTGCTGGGCGACGTCGCGCAGGCCGCCCAACGTGACTTTCCCCCCGGCCACGTCCAGCCGACCGCGCATCGTGTCGGAGAGGCTATCGGGCTGCTCCATGATCTCTTTGAGCATGAAGTGGGGGTAGCCCT
>CAYNLG010000001.1:0-26048 GCA_964397995.1 uncultured Anaerolineales bacterium | reverse complement strand
AGCCCTTCTTCTCGATCTGCTCAAGGCTCCACTCGACCTGCTGGACCTCCTTGTGGGTGGGGATGGCGTCGACGGTGGCGGTGGTGAGACCGTCGCGGCGGACGACGGCCATCTCGTTGTCTTCGAGGAAGATGACGTTCGTGGTGTGCTCGATGATGGCGGAGGCGTCGCTGGCGACGATGTACTCGTCGTCGCCGACGCCGATAATCAGGGGCGACCCATTGCGGGCGCACACCAGGACGTCCGGCTCGTCGCGGTGGATGACGGCGATGCCGTAGGCCCCCCGGACCTCCTGCAAGCCGCGCTGCACCGCCGACTCCAGGTCGCCCTCGTAGTACTTCGCGAACAGGTGGGCGAGGACCTCGGTATCGGTGTCGCTCCTGAAGGTGACCCCCTCGCTCTCCAGCAATTGGCGCAGGGCGGACCAGTTCTCGATGATGCCGTTGTGGACGACGGCCAGCTTGCCGGAACCGTCCGTGTGGGGGTGGGCGTTGACGTCGTTCGGCGCGCCGTGGGTGGCCCACCGGGTGTGGGCGATGCCCACAGTGCCGGCCTGGGGCTCCTCCTCCATGGCCTCTTCGAGAACGGCGATGCGGCCCTGGGTCTTGACGACCTGGAGCCGGTCAGGCTCCGCGCCCGCCAAGGCGACGCCGGCGGAGTCGTAGCCGCGGTATTCGAGCCGTTTCAGACCTTCGATCAGGATGGGATACGCCTGTTTGTCGCCGAGGTAACCGACGATGCCGCACATGCGGGACCTCCTCTTTGGACGGCCGCCTGCGTGGGGGCGGCCGCACCACATGCCTATCGGCGGGCGGGGCGGGGCCTCTTCAGGACGAGGCGTCCGCGGCCGGTCGTGCCGGGCGGCCGACCCGCGTCGGGCGCGCCCACCCTAGCGGGAGACCGCCCCGGCCGCAACCCCCCGATGGCGCGCGGCAGCGCGAACCGTTGCCGGTCCTTGGGCGGCCCGGTACACTGGCCCTCCGGATCCCCGCGAGGCCGGTGCCATGACCGACGTCTACGTCTCGGAGCACGCGTTCCTGGGCCTCATCTTCGCCACGGCCGAGGTCTACCGCCGCGAGTGCTACGGCCTGCTCTTCGGCTACCCCCTCGAGGGGAAGGTCGTCGTCGAGGGGGCGATCGCGTACCAGACGGCCGAGCGGCGGTTTTCGGAGGTCAGCCTGTACGCCCGCCAGAGCCGCCTCATCCAGCGCGTCATCGCCCGGTTCCCCAAGTACGAGTATCTGGGCGAGTTCCACTCCCACCCCGACTACCGCGGCCGCGAGGGCCTCGCCGCGCTCGCCGAGGACGACATGACCGGGATGCAACCGGGGGAACTGCAACTGGTGGTGGCGGTGAATCCGCGGCGGCGGTCGACGCCCTGGAAGACGACCCGCCAGGGAGCGCTGGCCGGAACGCTGGGGGACCACCACTTCCGGATCGGCGGGTGGCGAGTGCCGCCGGATGCGCCGGCCGAGACCGCCCGGCCCCGCCGCGTCCGCGTCTGCTGCCCGTATGCCGTCGGCCTGCTCGGGCCGGAAGCCTGAAGCGGGTCAGCCGGCGTCGTCCTCGCCGTCCTTCTCCTGGCCCAGGCCTTCGAAAAGGGCCACCAGGTCTCTCTGCTTGGCCTTCCGCGCGACGTCCAGCGGCGTGCCGACCTTGTCGCTGGCGGCCTCCGGGTCGGCCCCGTGGGCGAGGAGCACCTTGGCCAGTTCCAACCGCCCGCGGTCGGCGGCCTTGTGCAGCGGCGTGAGCGTGCCGTAGCGGCAGTTCGGGGCCGCCCCGGCCACGAGGAGCTGCTCCGCCCGTTCGACGCGGTTGAGCTCGGCGGCCCGCCAGAGCGGCGTCGATTCCTCGCCGCGCCCGAGGTCCGGGGTCGCCCCGTGCGCCAACAGCAGCGCAACGATTTCGCCGTGGTCCTGCTCGACGGCGTACCAAAGGGCCGTGGTCTCGCGGTGCAGGGCGTCGGGGTCGGCCCCGGCCTCCAGGAGGATCCGAGCGATCTCGACGAAGCCGTTGCGCGCGGCGTTGTGGAGGGGCGTCCCGTTCTGGCAGTTGCGGTTGACGTCCGCCCCCCGGGCGATCAGCATCCGGGCGATCTCCGGACACCCCGCCTCCCCGTGCCGCGCACAGTAATGCAGGCCCGTGCCGTTGGGGGCGGCCACATCCACGGGCGTCCCGGCGTCGAGCAGGAACCGGACGACCTCCAGGTGGCCCTCTTTGACGGCCTTGTGCAGCGGCGTCTCGTAGCTGCCACGCGCCTCCAGGCTCGCCCCGTGCTCCACCAGCAGCCGCACCACGTCCAGCTTGCCGGCCCGTGCGGCCACACAGATGGCCGTGCCGGACTTCCTGCCCTCGGCGTCGACCTCGGCGCCGCCCGCGAGCAACATCCCGAGGAGCTCGACGTCGCGTTCGGCGGCCACGTGGACCACCGGCTGGTCCTCGAACCGGACGGCGTTCGGGTTCGCCCCGGCCTCGAGGAGCATACGGGCCACGTCGCCCCGCTCGTACTCGATCGCCTGGTGCAGGGGCGTGCCCTCGTCGCCCGCCAAGTCAACCTTGGCCCCCGCCGCAAGGAGCAACGCCACGAGCTCCGGCCGGCCCCAGCGGGCGGCCAGACCGAGAGGGGTGTTGGCTTCGTCCCGGACGTCGACCTTCGCCCCGGCCTCCAGCAGCCGCGTCACCAGCTCCGGCGATCCGGCGGGCATGGCGGCATGCAGGGGCGTGGCCCCCTCGGCGTCGGCGGCGTTCGGGTCGGCCTTGCCCTGCAGAAGGGCCCGGACGGTCTCGGCATGGCCCCCCGCGGCGGCCTCGTGGAGGGGGGTGCGGCGGTCGGCGTCGGCCGCGTTCGGGTTCGCCCCCTTCTCCAGCAGCCGCGCACACAGGGCCGCCTCGCCCGCCGCCGCGGCCGCCAGCAGCGGCGTCCGTCCGTCCCGGTCGGCCACCGTCGCGTCCGCCCCGGCCTCCAGCAGCCGCCGCGCCACCGCCACATCGTTCCGCGCACAGGCGTCCAGCAACGGCGACCGGCCGTCCCGGTCCCGCGTCCGCGGAGTGGCGCCGGCCTCGAGGAGCCAGGCGACCACCGCCTCGTGCCCGCCGGCGGCGGCCAGGGCGAGCGGCGTGCAGCCGTCTCGGTCGGCGGCGTCCTTGGCCGCCCCCGCCGTCAGCAGGGCGGCCAAGACTTCGGCCTGGCCCGACGCGGCCGCCAGGTGCAGCGGCGTCTGGCGCCGGTCGTCAAGCGGCTCCGGCCTGGCCCCCGCGGCCAAAAGGCGCCGTACGATGCCCGCGTGGCCCACCTCGGCCGCCCAGTGAAGCGGCCGGCGGGCGTCCTTGTCCAGTTTCGGCGCGTCGCCGCTCGGGTCCGCCCCGTGGGCCAGGAGCAACTCGACCAGGTCCTCGCGGCCGCCGCGGGCGCCGATGGCCAGCGGCGTCCGGTCGTCGCGGTCGGCCTCGTTCGAGTCCGCCCCCGCCTCCAGAAAGACCTCGACGATCTCGCGATGCCCGGCCTCCGTGGCCGCGTGGATCGGCCGCGCGTCCCGCCACATCCACACCCCCGGGTTCAGGCCCTTGGCCATGAAGAGCCGCACGAGGTCGGCGCGGCCGGTCTCGACCAGGTGGTCGATGACGGCGCGGCCGGTGTCGTCACGGTCGCGGTAGGAGGCGTCGCCGTCGAGGAGCACTTCGCAGGCGTCGGCGCGGCCGGCCAGGACGGCCCGGGCCAGCGCGGTCCGGCCGTCGCGGTCCTCCAGGTCCACCGCCGCCCCGTGCTCCAGGAGCACCTTCAGGACGTCGGCGTGGCCAGCCTCGGCCGCCAGGTGGATGGCCCCGTCGCCGTCGGCCGTCTTGGCGTCCACGAGGATTCCGGCCTCCAAGAGGCCCCGGACGGCCTCCGCCCAGCCCCGCCGGGCCGCCAGGTGCAGAAGACCGGCGACGCCGGCGGCCTCGGACGGCACCTTGGCGCCGGCCTGGATCAGGCGGAGGGCGACCGCCGGGTGGCCCCGGGCGATGGCGGCCTCGACCGGGCGGCGGCCCGTGCGGTCGGGCGTATCGGGGTCGACCCCGGCCAGCAGCAGCCGCGCCACGGCCGCCTCGTCGCCCGCATAGGCGGCCTCGGCCAGGGTCACCGGAGGCTCGGGCGCGGCCTCGGCAGGGACGGCCTCGAAGGCATCCTCGCCCTCGCTGGCCGCGGGAGCGGCATCCGGCGTGGGCGAGGCCCCGTCGCCGCCGCAACCCGCCGCCAGGAGCGCAGCCGCCAAGCCGGCGGCCGCCAGACGTACCCACAGCCCACGATGCACGCGTCTCTCCAGCCAGAAACCGGCCGGCATGCTACCAGGATGCCACCCGAACCGGCAAGCCTACGGCACCCCCCACAGCCGCAGCAGCGTACTGTCTCCCGTCAGCAGGAATCGGCTGTCGGGCACGAACGCCAGCGACACCCGCCCGTTGTGGCCGGGAAAGGTCGTCAGGACCTTCCCGGACCGCGTGTCGCGGACCTCGACGGGCGAGGCCGCCTCCGTTTCCGTGTCCGCGTCGGCCGCGTCGGCGACCCCGGCGGCAGAGGCCAGTGCAGCCCAGAGCGCGATCGCGACAAGCCAGCCCGGCAACGTGCAGCGCATGACGCGGTCCTCCAGCCCGGTACCGTCCAGAAATGCCCCCGCGTGGTTGAACCCCGGGCGGCCCATGGAGTGCCTACCGTTTCGCCGCGCGACGCGGCTTGACCCGGCCCACAGGAGGGCGTAGGCTCCGCGGGTCGAGGGCCGGCGAAAGGGGACCTCCGTGCACCTGAAGCGGTACCTGCCCGACGTCGTCGCGGTGGTTGCTGTCACGCTCTGGGGCCTTGTCGCGTGGGCCTGGCTGGACGCCGTGAGTTCCGGCCTGAGCCCGGTCGGGTTCGTCTCGGCCGCCTCCTATGCCCCGGGCGTGTGGCTCGTCACGGCCGCCAAGGGGTCGCACACCAGCGCCGACCTGCCATGGGCGGCCCTGCGGAGCTGGCTCGTCTACGCCTTGGCCGCCCTCCTGGCGGTGGGGGCGGCGCGCGCCCTGCGGGGCCGGGCGTCGGCGGGCACGGGCCACTGAACCTCAGCCGCCCAACTCGCGGCCACGGTCGCGTGCGGCCGTGACGCCGGCGGCGATCACATCGGCTAACCCCTTGGCCTGGAAGGTCTTAAGGGCCGCCTCGGTCGTGCCGCCCGGGCTGGTGACCTTGCGGCGGAGGTCGGCGGCGTCGGCCCCGGTTTCGGCGAGCAGCCGGGCGGCGCCCTCGAAGGTCGTGCGGGCCAAGGTGACCGCCTGCCCCTCCGGCAGGCCGACGGCCTTGGCGGCCTCGGCCAGCAGTTCCGCCAGGTAGAAGAAGTACGCCGGGCCGGAGCCGGAGACGGCCGTCACGGCGTCCATCAACTCCTCCGGGACGCGGACGACGGTCGAGGCGGCCCCGAGAAGGCGTTCGGCCAAGTCCAGATCGGCCTCGGTGGCCTCCGCCCCGGCGCAGATCGCGCTCATGCCGCACCCGACCAGCATCGGCGTATTCGGCATGGACCGGACGACGCGGGTACCGCCGGCCACGGCGGCCTCGATGCGCGTCGTCGAGAGCCCCGCACAGATCGACAGCAGCAGTGTCCCGGGGCCGAACCGGTCCGCCACCGGTCCGATGGCCGCGTCAAACTGCTGGGGCTTCACGGCCAGGAGGACGGTCGCGGCCCGGCCGGCGACGGCGGCGGCGTCGGAGACCGCTTCGATGCCGAGTTCGTCCTGAAAGAGGGCGCGGCGGGCGTCGGCGGGGTCGGCGGCAACCATGTCGCCGGCCTCCAGGACCTTCGCCTTCAGCAGGCCGCGCGCAATCGCCTCGGCCATGTTGCCCGCACCGATGAAGGCCAGTTGCGTCTCGCTCATAGGGTTCCTCTCCGGGGGGTTCGGCCGGGGCGAACGGGCTAGTCGCCCTCCTTGGCCAGGACACCTTCTTTGCGCCACATCGTAATCAGCCGCTGGGCCTCGTCGGTCAGGACGGCGAGGTTCTCGGCCAGGTTGACGAGGCGGCGGTGCAGCGTATCGTCGGTCAGGAGCTTGCCGGCGGTGCCCTGCCCGCCGCGGACGTCCGCGGTCAGCGCATTCAGCTGGTCCAGCAGGGCCTTGGCCCGGTCCGCGACGGCGTTGATCTTCTCGAGCGAGCCAGTCAGCTTCTTGCCGGCGGCGTCGTAGGTCCGGAGGGTGGTGTCGGCGGTCTTCAGGGCGGCGTTGAGGTTGTCGCCGACGCCGCGGTAGTGCTTGAGGGTGGTAGTGGCCTCGCCGAGGGCCGTGCGGGCCTCCGCGACGGCCTTCTTGAGCTCGTCGATACTCTCCAGGATCGGCCGCGCCAGCGGGCTTTCCTCCGGCTTCTGCATCACCCGCGTCAGGCCGCGCGCCGCCTCGGAGAACTCAGCCACCATCGACGGCAGGTTGGCGGGCTTCGCGCCCTCGCGCACGTCCTCGGCGCTCCGCGGCTCGGTCATCTCCTTGACGTTCTGAATGATGGCCTCCAGGTTCCCGAGCTGGTCCATGCCCTGGCGGAGGCTTTCGAGCAGGTCATTGGGCAGCAGGGTGATGGGCGTGGCGGCCCCGCGGACGCGGGCGGAGCCGTCCGTGGCCAGGGTGTCGCCCGACGGGCCCCCGGGGGAGCGGAAGTCGAGGAACACGTCGCCCATGGGGCTCGTCTGGGCGACGAACTCGGCGTTCGCGGGGATGCGTTCGCCTTCCTGGATTTCCATGGCGATCCAGACGCCGGGCTCCGGCAGGCTGCTCTCGACGGCGGCCACCTCGCCGATGTGCATCCCGTCGCGGTGGACGCGTTTGCCCGGCCGCACGCCCATGCTGTTGGAGAGGTGCCCGCGCACGATGTACCCGCCGCGCAGCCACCCCGCGACGCCCTCGAACCAGACGACCAGGACGCAGACGAGGACGAGGCCGCCGAGGACGAACAGGCCGGTCAGGAAGTGCTTGGTGGCGTTCACGTGTCGGTCCTCCCGGAAAGCGAGGGGGTGTCGTCCGGCGCCAGGTCGCTTCGGCCCTCGACGAAGGCCTGGACCCGCGGGTCGCCGTGCTCGCGGAAGGCGTCGGGGTCGCCGGCGGCGATGACCTTGCCCTCGTGCAGGAGGACGAGGTGGTGGCCGACGCGGTAAGCGCTTGCGATATCGTGGGTTACGACAAGCCCTGTAACGCCCAGCTCGTCGCGGAACCGGAGGATCAGGCGGTTGATGGCGTCGCCGGTGACGGGGTCGAGACCGGAGGTCGGCTCATCGTAAAGGAGCACCTCCGGGTCCATGGCGATGGCCCGGGCGAAACCGACGCGCTTGCGCATCCCGCCCGAGAGTTCCTCGGGATAGAGGTCCTCGGTGCCCTCCAGGCCCACGAGGGCGAGCTTCTCGGCCACCAGGTCGGCCAGTTCCTCGGCCTGAACCCGGCGGTGCTCGCGGACGCCGAAGGCGACGTTCTCGAAGACCGTCAGGTAATCGAACAGGGCCGCCTCCTGGAAGACCATGCCGAAGCGGGTGCGGATGGGGATGAGGTGGCGTTCGGTGCGGCCGGTCACTTCGTCGTCGCCGACGAAGATGCGGCCGGCGTCGGGGCGGAGCAGGCCCAGGATAAGCTTCAACAGGACGCTCTTGCCGACGCCGCTGCGGCCGAGGACGACGGTCGTGTCCCCCTGGCGGAAGCCCAGGGTCAGGTCCTCGAAGACGACGATGTCGCCGAAGGCCTTGGAGACGCCGTCGAGGCGGATCAGGTCGCCGTTCGAGTTGGCGCGGGCCTCGCTCATGCGAAGATTGTGCTCCGGCCCCAGAGGACGGTGTAGAGCGACTGGAAGAGCATGGCCACCAGCAGGTCGATGAACAGGATGGCCATGAAGCTGGCGACGAACGCTTCAGTGGCGGCGCGGCCGACGCCCTCGGCGCCCTGGCGGCTCTGGAAGCCCTTGTAGCAGGAGATCAGGGCGATGGACGCCCCGAACAGGATGCTCTTGAAGACCCCGACGAAGATGTCCCAGTTCTCGATCGCCTGGGCCGACAATCGCCAATACTCGTGCGAATCCACCCCGTACAGGGCCGCTACCAGGTAGCCCCCCAGGATGCCCACGAAGTCGCAGTAGATCGTCAGGAAGGGGATCAGCAGGAACGTGGCCAGGAACCGGGGGACGACCAGGTGCCGCACGGGATCGGCCCCCATGGCCCGCATGGCGTCGATCTGCTCGGTCACCTTCATGGTGCCGAGCTCGGCGGCCAGAGCCCCGCCGACGCGGCCGGCGAGCATGATGCCGGCCAGGACCGGGCCGAGCTCCTTGATGACCGAGAGGTTGATGACGCTGCCGGAGAGGGCGCCGCGGCCGATGGCGTCGAACTGGCGGTAAGCCTGGACGGCCAGAACCATGCCGACGAAGCCGCCCGTGACGACGATGACGGGCAGGCTCTGGACGCCGATCTCGACCATCTGCGGGCCGAGAAGCCGCCACCGCGGGACGCGCGTCACCAGCCACCGCACGACTTGGCCGCAGAAGCACGCGAAGCGGCCGAGGCCGACAATGTGGTCGTAGACGAAGCCGCCGAGATTTGTGACAGGGTTGGTGCCCACCGCGCTTCCTCCGGCGGGGCCATCCTACGGGGACGAAGGCGACGAATCAAGCACGCGACAAGCCCGGCAGAGGCAGTGGGAACGGTTCCGATAGGCGTCACAGGCCGCGGCGCCGCGGCGAGGGGTTCGGCTTACCCCGCCTCGATGCTCTCCAGCACGGCGTCGTCGATATCGAAGTTCGCGTGCACGTTCTGGACGTCGTCGTGGTCGTCCAGGGCCTCCATCAGGCGGAGCACCTTGCGGGCGTCGTCGCCCTCGACGGCCACATAGGTCTGCGGCACCTGGCTGATCGACGCGCTGCTCGGCGCAAACCCCGCTTCTTCAAGGGCTTGGCGCACGTCGCCGAACGCCTCGTGCGGCGTGGTGACCTCGTACCCCTCGTCGCCTTCCTGGAGGTCCTCGGCCCCGGCGGCCAGAGCCGTGTCCATCAGCGCCTCTTCGTCGGCGTCGGCCGCGACGGTCAGGAGGCCCTTGCGGTTGAACATCCACGCGACGCAGCCGGGGGCCCCCATGTTGCCGCCCGATTTCTCGAAGATCTTGTTGATCTCGCCGGAGGTCCGGTTGCGGTTGTCGGTCACGGTCTCGACGAGGACCGCGACGCCGGCGGGCCCGTAGCCCTCGTAGACGATCTCCTCGATCTGCGAGCCGTCGTCGAGCTCGCCGGTGCCTTTCTTGATGGCCCGCTCGATGCTGTCCTTGGGCATATTGGCGGCCCGGGCGTCGTCGATGGCATAGCGCAGGGTGAGGTTCATCGCGGGGTCGCCGCCGCCGTTGCGGGCGGCCACGATGATGGCCCGCGCCAGGCGCGAGAAGAGTTTCCCGCGCTTCGCGTCCACGGCGCCCTTGCGCCGCTGAATGTTCGCCCAATGGCTATGTCCGGCCATGCGTGTCTCCTTGGGGCCGCGTGCGGCCCCGGTCGGCGATCGGGTGCGCGGGGGGTCAGTCGCCCGGGGGGGGTGCCTCGGCCCCCGCCTCGTCCGCGAGCGGCGCGACCGGCGGCTCGCGGCTCGATTGCAGGCTCTCCAGCTTGGCCTTGACGCGGGCCAGGTCCGCGCCGAGGTCCGGCATGTCCACAAGGATCGTCAGGGCCCGTTTCCAGGCATCTTCGGCATCCTGCGGCCGTTTCAGACGCCAGTACGCGTCGCCCAGGTGGTCCCACAGCACCGGGTCCAGCGACGGGGCCAGCGTGGCCGCCTTCCGCAGCACCTCGGCGGCCTCTTCCATCTCGCCGCGCTTGTACAGGACCCAGCCGAGGCTGTCCAGGTACGCCGGGGTGTCGGGCTCCATCTCCAGGGCGGCCCGGATCATCCGCTCCGCCCGGTCCAGGTTCACGCCGCGGTCCGCCCACAGGTACCCCAGATCGTTGTTCGAGGGGGCGTGGTCGGGCTTCTTCTGGAGGATCAGGACCAGTTCGCGCTCGGCGGCCTCGGTGTCGCCCTGCTGCTGGTAGAGGCCCGAAAGCAGGTACCGCCAGGCGATCCGCTCCGGGTTGGCCGCCAACAGCAACCGAAGCTCCGAGATCGCCTCGTCGAAGCGGTCCTGGGCGGCCAAGGCGTGGACGAGCAGGATATGCAGCCCATGGCGGCCAGGGTCGGCCTTCAGGAGGCCGCGGGCGATCTGCTCGGTCTCGCCGAATCGCCGCTGGCGGTACCGGACCTCGGCCAGGAGGGCCTTCGGCTCGGCCGCCTCCGGGTCCAGGTCCACGGCCTGTTCGGCCAGCCGCTCGGCCTCGTCCACTTTGCCGCGCGCCAGGTCCAGGCTCGCGAGCTGGACCATGGCCTCGACCTCGGTCGGGAACCGCTCCAGAAGGGCCGTCAGCTCGCGTTCGGCCTTGTCCAGGCGGTCCATCTTGAGCAGGCTGCGGACGAGCAGGTACCACGTGGGCTTGTCGTCCGGGACGCCCTCGCGGGCCTTCTCGTAGTGCGTGACGGCCTCGTCGAGGCGGTCGGCATGCTCCAGGATCATGCCCATTTTGCGGTGGAACAGGGGCAGGTCGAGCCCGGCGTCGAGGGCCCCCTGGTAGACCTGGAGGGCGTCGTCGAGGCGGGCGTTGCGGATCAGCAGGTCCGCCTTGCGGGAATAGGCGATGGCGGCCCGGTTTTCGCGGGCCAGGGCCGCGTCGTAGTGCGTGACGGCGGCGTCGAACCGGAGGACGCGCTCGGCCAGCATGCCCAGGAGGACGTAGCGGCCGAATCCGTCGTCTTCGGCCTCCAAGAGCTGTTTCCGGGCGGTGTCATAGACCTCTTCAGGCCGTTCCAGGTCGTCGATCAGCCTGGCCGCCCGGACGAGAACGGCCGAGTCGGACCGGTCGCCCGTCAGGGCCTCGCCGAGGACGCGCAGGGCGTCCACGGGCCGGCCCTGCTCGACCTGGATCTCCGCCAGGCGCAGGGCCGCCACGGCCTTCGGCCGCGGGCCCTCTTCCTCGGCCAGCTCGGCGTAGAGGGCGGCGGCCTCTTCGTCGCGGCCGACGGCCTTGTAGGCGGCCGCCAGCTGGAACGCCGCCGTCCGGTTCTCCGGCCGCGCGTTGCAGTAGGCCTCCAAGGCGGCGACACCCTCGTCGGCGCGGCCCTCGGCCTCGTAGACGCGGAAGAGCCGCTCGTAGCCCTGGGGGGCCGCGGGGAACTGCTCGACCATGCCTTCGGCCAGGCGGCGGGCGTCGTCGAAGCGTTTCTCGGCCACGTAGGCCCGGATCAGCAGGTCCTGGACCTCGGTCTGGCCCGGCCGCTCCGAGAGCACGTCCTCCAGCAGCGGGACGGCCCACGAGGTCTCGCCCCGGGCCAGGTGCAGCCGCGCCAGCGTCGTCGTGAGCTGGGCCCGGCCGCGGTAGAGCATGTAGACTTCGGGGTAGCGGCGGAAGATGGACTGGGGCTCTTCGAGGAGACCGAGGAGGGCTTCCATGTGGCGGATGGCGCCCTCGACGTCCTCCCTTTCCTGGTGCGTGCGGGCGAGGTAGTAGTGGGCCAGAACGGCGTGTGGCGCGCCCTTCTCGCCCGTTTCGAGCACTTTCTCGAACCAGGCGATCGCCTCGGCGGGCGTGCTGACGGACCGGGCGCACCGCCCCCGCATGTAGAGCGACACCGGGTCGGCGGGGTCCAGCGCGAGGGCCCGGTCGAGGGCCTCGGCGGCGCCGCGGATGTCGCCGGCGTCGTAGCGGGCGGCCCCGAGGTGGCGCCAGATGCGGGCCACGTCGGGCGCGAGGCGTGCGGCCACCTCGAGTTCGCGGGCGGCCAAGGCGTGTTTGCGGGACTGGACGAGGACGCGGCCGCGCGCGTAGTGCTTGAGGGCCCGGGCGAGGGTGTCGCTGCCGGGCAGCTGGGGGACCTCCTCGGCGGCGCACAACCGGGCCTGTGGTGCCGCGGACGGGGTCTCAGGGCCGGTTTCGGCCGCGCGGGCCGCCGCCGGCAGAAGGGCCGACAGGGCGGCCGCGAGGGCCGCACAGCATCGCAGGTTGCGCATAGACGTCACCCCGGTCCGAACCGCCCGTCGTATCGGACGGACGCCGCCCGCCGGTTCAGCGCGATTCGGCGGTTTGCGCGGCTGCGGGGGCCTTGGAGGCTCGTTTCGCGCCTTCGCCCCGCGACCGCAACCTAATGGATCACCTTGTTCAGCGGGTACACAATAATACCGCTGGCCCCCGCGCGTTTCAACCCGGGCAGGAGGGCCCGCTCCTGGCGGCCGGGGAGGATGACTTCGACGGCGACCCAGTCCTTGTCGGCCAGCGGGTTGACGGTGGGGCTCTTTTCGGCTGGAAGCAGCGCCAGCACCTCCTGGAGTGCCGAGTTCGGCACATTCATCTTGAGGCCGACGAGGTCCTTGGCGGCGATGGCGCCGCCGAGGAGCATGGCCAGGTCCTCGATCTTTCCGCGTTTCCAGGGGTCGTCCCAGGCGGCGCGGTTGGCGATCAGCTGGGTGACGCTGGTCATGACGGTATCGACGATGCGGAGGCGGTTGGCGCGGAGGGAGGAGCCGGTCTCGGTGACGTCGACGATGGCATCGACAAGTCTGGCCTTGACCTCCGTCGCACCCCACGAGAATTCGACCTTCACCTTGACGCCGCGCTCCTCGAAAAAGCGGCGCGTGACGCCGACGAGTTCGGTGGCGACGAGGCCGCCCTCGAGGTCGGCGGCGCTCTGGACGGGACTTTCGTTGGGGACCGCCAACACCCAGCGGACGGGCGTCATTTGGGCTTTGGCGTAGACGAGGTCGGAGACGACCTCGACGTCGGAGCCGTTTTCGGCGACCCAGTCGCGGCCGGTAAGGCCGGCGTCGAGGACGCCGTCTTCGACATAGCGACTCATCTCCTGGGCGCGAAACATGACGAGCTCCAGCTCCGGGTCGTCGACGCTCGGGTAGTAGGACCGGCTGGAGAGCTGGACGTCGAAGCCGGCGCGGCCGAGGAGGTCGGCGGTGGCGTCCTGGAGGCTTCCCTTGGGGAATCCGAAGCGGAGGCGTCGGGGGTCGGTCGCAGTTTCACTCATTGGGATGCTTCCTGGTCATCCGCCCCCGGGGGGGGCGGGGGTTCTCGGGGGGGTCAGCGCCCGTTGGCGGCCTTCTTTTTGGCCTTTTTCCGGCCTTTTTTTGCCTTTTTCTTACTTTTTTTTGCCGCTGATTTACTTTTTTCGGCCGTCTTTTTTCCCGCTTCTGACTTTTTTTTGGCCACTCTTGCCTTTTTTTTGCCGGTTTTTGTCTTTTTTTTCTCCGCGGCCTCTTTCCGGGCCTCGTCGAGGCGGCGCTTCCCCTCGGGGCAGGCCTTCAGGACCGGGCAGTCGGCGCAGGCGGGGTCCTCGGGGGTGCACAGCTCCCACGCATGTCGTTTCACCAATGCGTGGGTCTCCCAGACGCGCGGGTTCTTCACCGCGCGCTCCAGCAGCGCCTGCATCTCGGCCTCGCGTTCGGTCTCGGGGTCGAGGATGCCGAGGCGGCCGAGGACGCGGGCAACGTCGCGGTCGACCGGGAAGGCGTGGGCGTCGGCGAAGTCCCGGGCCATGACGGCGGCGACGAAGGGGCGGACCTCTTCGAGGGCCTCGAAGTAGGCCCGGGTGTCGGTCTTGCCGAGCGCCTCGAGGAAGTCCCAGATCATCGAGTTATGCCGCTTGAAGATCTGGTCGAGCAGGCGCGGGATGACGCGGGCCTTGTGGCGGCGCTGGGGGAAGGCCTCGCCGAGGGCCTCGCGGATTTCGCGGGGGCGCGTGACGCGAAGCTCGTTGAAGTCGACGAACGTCTCGCGGAACCGCTCCAGGGCGGCCTCGACCTGGTCGGGGGTCGCCTCCTCGGCGAGGATGGCGCGGATGGCGTGCTCGACGGGGTGGGGGATGGGGGCCCGCTGGGGGTCGCCGTAGCGGCGCTTCAGCGCGGCCCGGACGCGTTCGAGCTTGCGGGCCTTGTCGGTAAAGGTTGCCATAGGGGATGGGTCTCCATGCCGCGCGGCTCAGGCCGTCGGCGGGGTCTCCTTCTTCGGGTCGCCGGAGTCGCCCGGGTCGCCGCCGCCGGGTTCGGCCTCGCCGCCGGGTTCGGCCTCGGCCTCGTCGTCCTCGTCCTCGACGCCGCGCGCCACGCGGTCGGCGTGGGCGGCCTCGTCCTCGGCGCGGGCCCGGGCGATCAGGGCGCTCAGGGCGACGCTCTCCTTGACCGACGGGTCGAGGTGGAAGCGGAGGACGGGGCAGAACTTGGTGGTGAGGGCGCCGGCGACGCGTTCCCGGATGAAGCGCCCTTCGCCGCGCACCGCGGCCAGGCAGGCGTTCTGCGCTTTCTCGTCGCCCATGACGGAGAGGCGGACGTCGGCGGTGCGGAAGTCGGGGCTGACGTCGACCTCGGTGACGGTGACGAGGGTCATGCGGGGGTCGAGGACCTCGGTGAGGATGGCCTTGGAGACGACCTGGCGGACGAGGTTGGCGACGCGTGCGGTGCGCCTGGACTTTTCGCGATGGGGTTTCATGTCATGCCCTACAGCACTTCGGTTTCGTAGTCGATGAGGTCGGCCCCGGGGGCGGCCCGTGCCATGGCGACGACCTTCGCGAGGACGCGGTCGGCGAAGGCGCGGTCGTTGGTGGCCAGGGTGACACCGAGGACGGCCTGGCGTCGGTCGTCAAGGGCATCGACCTCGGCGACCGAGACGTTGAAGGCGTTGCGGACGCGGTCGCGGAGGCTCTTGACGACGCGGCGCTTGTCCTTGAGGGACAGGGCGTCGCGACAAAGGAGCCGCATCTGGAGGACGCCGATGACCATGGCGCGGTCCCTGGCCGGGGTCAGCCGGATTCGAGCGTCCGCTGGACCTCGACGGTTTCGAAGGCCTCCAGTCGGTCGCCGAGCTTGATGTCGTCGAACCCCGCCACCTTGATGCCGCACTCCTGGCCCGCGCGGACCTCGCGGACGTCGTCCTGGAAGCGTTTGAGGGTATCGATACGTCCCTCGTGGACGACGAGGCCGTCGCGGATGATGCGGAGCTGGGCGGCGCGGGGGATGGTGCCGTCTCGGCAGATGCAGCCGGCCACGGTGCCGATGCGGCTGATTTTGAAGGTGTCCTGGACCTCGGCCTCGCCGAGGCGGCGTTCCTCTTCCCGGGCCTTGAGCATGCCTTCGAGGGCCTGGCGGACGTCCTCGGTGATCCGGTAGATGACGCGGTAGTGGCGCACGTCCACGCCGCGCTCCTCGGCCAGGGCCCGGACCGACGGGTCGGGGACGGCGTTGAAGCCGATGATGACGGCGTCGGAGGCATCGGCCAGGAGGACGTCGCTCTCGTTGACGCCGCCGACGCCGGTGTGGATGACGCGGACGGCGACCTCCGGGTGTTCGATCTTCTCGAGGTTGTCGCGGATGGCCTCGACGGAGCCCTGGACGTCGGCCTTGAGGACGATGGGGAGCTCGCGGACCTGCTCGGTGGTCATCTGCTCGAAGACGGCTTCGAGGGTGCGCGGCTTTCGGAGGGAGGCGAGCTGAGCCTCGCGGGTGAGGCGCTGGCGCGCTTCGGCCAGGTCCTTGGCGGTCTGGATGTCGTCCAGGACGTAGAACTTCTCGCCGGCCTGGGGCGGGTCGGAGAGGCCGGCCACCTGGACCGGGACGGCGGGCCCGGCGGCGTGCATGCGTCGGCCGGCCTCGTCGGTGAGGCGTCGGACCTTGCCGTAGGCGGTGCCGGCCAGGACGACGTCGCCGGCCTTGAGGGTGCCGTTCTGGACGAGGAGGGTGGCCACGGGCCCGAGGCCCTCGCTGCGCTGGGCCTCGATGACGGTGCCGCGGGCGGCGCGGTCCGGGTTGGCCTTGAGTTCCAGGAGTTCGGCCTCCAGGAGGAGGGACTCCAGGAGGTCGTCGATGCCTTGGCCGGTGACGGCGGAGACCTCTTTCATGATGGTCTGGCCGCCGAACTCTTCGGCGACGAGTTCGAAGCGTGTCAGGTCGGTCCGGACGCGTTGGGGGTTGGCCGAGGGGAGGTCGCACTTGTTGATGGCGACGACGAGGGGGACCCCGGCGGCGCGGGCGTGGTTGATGGCCTCCTCGGTCTGGGGCATGACGCTGTCGTCGGCGGCCACGACCAGGACGACCACGTCGGTGACGTGGGCGCCGCGGGCGCGCATGGCGGTGAAGGCGGCATGGCCGGGGGTATCGAGGAAGGCGACCCACTTTTCGCCCACGGGGACGCGGTAGGCACCGATGTGCTGGGTGATGCCGCCCGCTTCGCCGTCGACCACGTGGGTCTGGCGGATGCGGTCCATGAGGCTGGTCTTGCCGTGGTCGACGTGGCCGAGGAAGGTGACGACGGGCTGGCGGGGCTGGAGAACCTTCTCGGGGTCCTCCTGTTCCTCGATGGCCCGGATGACGTCCTCGAGGCGGCGTTCGGCGCGGATGGTGAGGTCGACGTCGAACTCGATGCCGATCTCTTCGGCGGTCTCGACATCGAGGGCGTCGGTGATCTTGGCCATGAGCGGCTCGCGACCCTCGCGAGGCACCATAAGAAAGCGGATGATGTCGGAGGCCTTGACGCCGATGGCGGCCGAGAGGCTTTTGACGGTGATGGGCGGGGTGATTTCGGCCTTCTTGGGGCCGGCGGCCCTGGGGGGGCGTCCCCCGCCGCGGGCCGGGCGCCGCCCGCCGCGCCGCGGCCGGCCGGTGCGGCCGACCCGGCCGCGCTCGGTCACGCCCGCGCCGGACTCGCCCGGGCCGAGGTCGGCGCCGAACTCCACGTCCTCGCGGTGGCGCGACCGTTCGCGTCGGCGGAAGGCGTCGCGTTTCTTGCGGCCGGCCTCTTCCTCGGTCTCGCGGCCCTTGCCTTGCTTCCGGCCCTTGCGCGTCGCCTCCTTCTCAGTTGTCGGGGCCTCCGGGGCTTCGGGGTGCGGCTCGGGGACCTTGGGGCCCTTGGGCTCGGCGACGCCGGCGCCGCGGCCGCGGCCGGCGGCCGGGGGATGGCCGACGGCCTGCGGGTGCTCGGGCGGGGCGTCGGCGCCGACCGCCTGCGGATGGGCCGGCGGCCTGGTCGGTTTCGGGGCGACCTTCGGGCCGGGCTTCGGCGGCACCTTGGGCCGCGGGGCCAGCTTCGGGCCGGGCCGCGCGGGGCGCCGCGGGAGCCGCGGGCGGGCGGGCGGCTCGCCGGTCGTGGCCGCGGCTTCGGCCGGGGGGGCCGTCTCCTCGGCTTCGGGCTTGGCCTCGGCGGCTTCGGCCGGGGCCGCTTCCGGCTCGACCGCGGCTTCGGCTTCGGCCGCCTCGGCGGGGGCTTCGGCTTCGGCTTCCACGGCCTCGGTCTCGGCGGCTTCGGCGGGGGCTTCCGCCTCGGCCTCGACCACGGCCTCGGCTTCGGGCGCGGCCGGTTCGGCCACGGCCTCCACCTCGGTCTCGGCGACGGCCTCTTCGGCGACCTCGACCTGGGCGGCGGCCTCGAGGGGCGTGGCCTCGGGCTCCGGCGGTTCGGCGACGGCCACCTCGGCCGCGGCCGTCACCGGCAGCAGGGCGATGCCCTCGGCCTTCGGCCGGCGGGGCCGGGCCAGGGGCAGGGGCACGCGTAGCGACCGGGCCCGCTCGATGCGGGCCTCGACCGAGAGGCGGGGCTCGGGCTCCGGTTCGACCTCGGCCTCCCCCGGTTCGGCGGGGGGGGCGGCCTCGGCCGCCGGCGCCGGCTCGGGCGCCGGCTCCTCGACTTCGCCGTGGAAACGGCGGCGGACCATGTCCGCCTCGTCGTCCTCAATGGTGCTGCTATGGGACTTCACGTCGAGTCCGACGTCGCGGCAGAACTCGACCATTTCCTTGCTCGGCATGTCGAACTCGTGGGCGAGTTCGTAGATGCGTACCGGCAAAAGGGCATCCTCCACGTCATCGCCGCGGCGGGGCCGCGGGCGGCTCGGGTTCCACGTCCAGTTCAGCTTCCGCTTCGGGGTCGGCCTGGGCCGGCGCGCCCGGGGCGCCCTCGCCCGTGGCGGGGGGCTCGGTCGGCGGCTCGGGGGCCGTGGCGGCCGCGGGCTGGGTCGCCTCCGGCGGCTCGTCGGTCGGCACGTCCATCGGGCCGAGGGCGGACTCGGTGGGCGCCGCTTCCGGCAGGCCCGCGTCGGCGGGGTCGGCGGCCGGGGCCTCCGGAGCGGGCGCCTCGGGGGGCGCCGCCCGCTCGGTCACGGCCCGGCCCTCGGGCGCGTCGGCCTGGAGCCGGGTTTCGTCGGGGATCTCCGGGGTGGCGGCCGGGTCGGGCGGGGCCACGGCGTCGGCCTGGTCCTCGGGGATAGTCTCGCCTTCGGGCTCGCCTTCGGGGGCGGCCTCGGGGGATTCATCGGATTCGGTCAGGGCGGCCTCCTCGGCCTCCTCGCCCTCGGCCTCTTTGGCCGCGGCGGCCTCGGCTTCGGCGCGCTTGGCGGCCGCGGCCTGCTCGGCGGCGGCCTTGACCTCCAGCTCCGCCAGCAGGGTCGAGGTCTGGCTGACCAGTTGCTCCACCTCGTCGGCCTCCAGGCCCGTCAACTGCATCAGCGTCTCGCGGGGCGCGTCGCAGACGTCGGCCAGGCTGATGTAGCCGGCGGCGACGATTTCGGCGGCCAGTTCGGGCCCGCAGGCCGGCAGGCCCGCGAGTTGCTCTTCGGCGGCGAAGCGCTGCGAGTCGTACTCGGCCGGGGTCATGATGTCGAGCGACCAGCCCGTGAGGCGGGCGGCCAGGCGGACGTTCTGGCCCTTCTTGCCGATGGCCAGGGAGAGCTGGTCGTCGGCCACCAGGACCGACGCCCGGCCGATGTCCCGGTTCAGGAGGATTTCCTTGACCTCGGCGGGCTTCAGGGCGTTGCCGATGTAGACCTGGGGCGACTCGTTGAAGCGGACGATGTCGATCTTCTCGCCGGCGACCTCCTCGACGATGTTCTTGATGCGGCTGCCGCGGATGCCGACGCAGGCGCCGACGGCGTCGACGCGGGAGTCGATGCTGGAGACGGCCACCTTCGTGCGGTGGCCGGGCTCGCGGGCGATGCCTTCGAGGGTGATGACACGGTCGGCGACCTCCGGAACCTCGAGGTCGAAGAGGCGGGCGATGAGGTCCGGGTGGGTCCGCGAGAGGACGATCTTGACCGAGGCGCCGCTCTCGCGGACGTCGAGGATCATGGCGCGGATGCGGTCGGCGACGTGGAGCGTCTCGCCGGGGATCTGTTCGGACCGCGGCAGGAACCCTTCGCCGCGCCCCAGGTTCACGACCGCGTTGCCGCGCTCCACGCGCGTGACCTGGCCCGAGACGATGGTGCCGACCTGGTCGGCGTAATCGTCCATGAGGGAGGCGCGTTCGGCTTCGCGGATCTTCTGGATCATGACCTGCTTGGCGGTCTGGGCGGCGATGCGTCCGAGGTCCTCGGGGTCCATGGGAAGGCCGTCGAGGGTGGCGATGATGTTGCCGCTCTCGCGGTCGATGGTGACGCGGACGTCCTCCTCCTCGCCGAAGTGTTTGCGCGCGGCGGAGGCGAGGGCCAGTTCGATGCCCTGGAAGACGATCTCGGCGTCGATTTTCTTTTCGCGCCGGATGCCGTCGACGATTCTCAGCAGTTCGCCGTTCATGCTGCCTGGGTTCCCTCCGTCGGTGCGTCTCGGTGCGTCGTGGCCATGCCATGCGGCCGGGGGCCGGAAAGAAAAGAGTGGGACCGCCCCGCGAGACCCACTCCCCCGCCTCGCCCGCGGCCGCCCGTGCGGCCGGGGGTGGCGGACCTTCCGCGCCGGTGGCCTCAGACGGGCTCCGCTACATGTGCCGGCTCCAGACTGATGTTTCGGCCCGTTTCGTCATCGAACAGGTGGACGCGATTCATATCCAGGTACACGTCCATGCGGCTATCGACCTCCACCGTCACGTGGGAGTCGAGCTTGGCGACCAGGACCGTGTCGGCCGGGCCGGCCAAGTGGATGATCTGCTCGTCGCCGAGCGGCTCGACGACGCGGACGGCGCCGGGCAGAACGTTTTCGTCGCCGGCGCCGGTGTGCTTGATGTCCTCCGGGCGGACGCCCAGCGTCACGCCGCGCCCCACGAAGTCCGCCACGCGCCCCGCCATCGGCCCTGGCAGGCGGATGCGGGTCGCGTCGGCGACGAAGTGGAGCGTCTCGCCGGCACCCTCGAGGCGGCCGGGGACGAAGTTCATGGCGGGCGTCCCGAGGAAGCCCGCGACGAACTGGTTGACCGGGAAGTCGTACACGGTCAGGGGCGGGGCGACCTGCTGGATGCGGCCCTCGTGCATGACGACGACGCGGTCGCCGAGGGTCATGGCCTCCGCCTGGTCGTGGGTGACGTAGATGACGGTGGTCTGGAGGTTGTGGTGGAGGCGTTTCAGTTCGGCCCGCATCTCGACGCGGAGCTTGGCGTCGAGGTTCGAGAGGGGCTCGTCGAAGAGGAAGGCCTGGGGTTGGCGGACGATGGCGCGGCCGACGGCGACGCGCTGGCGCTGGCCGCCCGACAGGGCCTTGGGCTTGCGCTCCAGCAGCGGCTCGATGCCGAGGATGCGGGCGGCCTCCAGGACGCGCTGGTGAATCTCGTCCTTCGGAAACCGCCGCAGCTTCAGCCCGAACGCCATGTTCTTGTAGACCGTCATGTGCGGGTACAGGGCGTAGTTCTGGAAGACCATGGCGATGTCGCGGTCCTTGGGCGGGACGTCGTTGACCACGCGGTTGCCGATGGAGATGGTGCCCTCGGTGGCTTCTTCCAGGCCGGCCACCATGCGCAGCGTCGTCGATTTGCCGCACCCCGACGGGCCCACCAGCACCACGAACTCGCGGTCCTGGATGGCCAGGGTGAAACCGTCGACGGCCACCGTGCCGCCCGGGAACACCTTGGTTACCTTGTCCAGTGTGACGTCAGCCATCGTCCTCAGTCTCCGCACGCGGCACCCCCCGCGGGGCGCGTGCAAGGCCCCATGGTACGCGCCGGGAGGCGGAACGTCAACACGGTTCCGCGGGCGGCGGCGCGTCCGTTCGGCGGCGCCTGGGCGTCGGGGCCGGTTATGCATCGCCCGCCGCCGGGCCGACCCGGCCGGCGGACGAGTCAGGCGGTTCAGGCCGAGGGGGGCTCGCCCTCAGGGGCGGCCTCGGGTTCGGGCGCGGGGTCGGGGGCGGTTTCGGCGTCGGCCTCCGGGGCCGGGGCGCGCTCGGCGTCGGCTTTGGGCGCGGCGTCGGCTTTGGTCGCGGCGTCCGGTTCGGCGTCGGCCTCGGGCTCCGGCGTGGCGATCTGGCCCGCGTCGCCCGGCGCCACCGGCGCCGGCGCCTGGCCCGGCGTATTCGTCACCGGCTCGACGCTCACGGTCTCGCCGTCGCGGATTTGGCGGAAGACCTTGACGTCGCCCTCGACGCGGCCGATGGGATTGACGGGGCTGGCGGCCCGGGGCTCGTCGCCCTTGGAGGCGGGGGTGCGGCCGAAGAAGATGCAGAAGGCGCTGCCGGTGGGCCAATAGCCCAGTTCGCCGACTTCCATGCGGTCGCGGGACTCCGGCCCCAGCTCGTCCTGGACGGGGATGCTGAAGTAGATTTCCATCCCCCAGGTGTTGACGGTGCTCTCGAACGGCAGCGCCTGCCAGATACGCTCGGCGGTGGGCGTGTCGTTCAGCGTCGCCAGCATCTCGATCTTGTCGGTCGCGATACGGATCTCGTGCATGTGCGTCTCCAGGGCCGTGGTGCAAGCGGCACAGGGTACGCCCCCCCGCCGCGCCTTGCAAGCCTAAAAGGCGACACGGACCGGTCGCGCCCGCCGCCTCCCGCACGGGCCGCACCGGTCCGCCTGGTGGGGGCGGTCGCGTGGCCGCCCCGTCGGCCTTGCCGCACGCCGGCCCGCGGCCGCCGCGCGACAGGCCGCCCTATCCCTGCTTCTTCCGGATCACCACCCAGAGGACGATGAGGCCGATCAGGGCGATGATGAGGATCGGATACAGCCACCCGGGCATGCGAGGCCTCCTTCTTGGGTCCACGAATCCGTGCCGCGTCCGTTCGCCTCCCAGCTTAAGACCCCCCAGCCGGGGGTGTCAAGGCTAATCGGCCCGCCCGGGGCATGGGGGGGCCGCCTGCGGCGTCTCCCCAGCGACGGGTGCTGCGCTTACCGGGTGCGCCACCGGGTCAGCATGTGTTTGCCGCCGGGCTGTGGGTTCGAGACCTGCCTGGGGAGCTTCAATCACCAGACCGAACTTCGGCTGGTGATCCTGTTAACGCGAACGCCCGACCAGGCAACTGGCCGGGCGTTTCCGTATCTCGTTGCCAACAAAGAGTTACGACGCACCCGCTCGCGCTGACCGCGCTCTCTGTTTCAACCCACCTCCACCACGTTGCGGCCGTGAACCTACACGTTCTCTCCCGCACGCCGAGAGCAACGGGCCAAGCTCTCGAACTCTCTCGTAAACAGCCCTCGCCCCGTTAGCAGACCCGTTCGCCTCGGGCCCCTGAGTCATTTCGAACCGTCACTCGATGCGCTCGCGGAGTCCAAGGCCAGGATGACCATGTCCAGGTACGCCTTGAGAATCTCCGCGTTCTGCTCTCGAGGAAACCTGAAGAGTTCCATCCTGGGGGCCAATGCTGCGTATTCCGCGGGGGCAATCTGCCTGAGGAACACCATCGCCATGGTGGCCACGCTGCACGGCTCGCGGAAGAAGCCGATCGACCCATCGGCACGAGGCAAGTCCAGCTTCGCCCTGAACCCCTTGAGAACGCGAATCTGAGCCTGCAAGAATGCTGCCTCGTGCCCTTTGATCTGCTCCCGCAGCGGCGAAAGGCGGCAGAGCGTGCAGATCGCCTCAATGGTGCCAGCTGCATGAACAAGCTGCATCAGGTCGCTCTTCGGGTCTGCAATCGTGGCGGAGGCCTGGTCGAGGACATGAAGAATGCCTTGCCAGAGGTCGGCCCGCGAGAACAGCTCGGCGAAGCCATTGTGCATGATTCGCACACACCGCAAGCCAAAAGCCGGATCGTTGTATATGTCCAGTTCATTGGCGATGATGGACCGCTCAAAACACTCCTCAGCCAGATTGGGCGTATCGAGTGCTCTGTAATAGCTCGGCTCCTTCATCCACTGCCGGGAGTTCCACCGGGTCTTGCCATTCTTCTTGGCTTCAAGCCATTGGGCTTCCGCTTCCTTGAGCCGAGCCGACAGCTTTTCGTCGAGGACGGCGTCCTCGTAATCGTCGACCCACTCTTGCAACTCGAGGGCGGGCTTGACAGGGAATCCCGGATCTAATTCATCCGCCGATGCCGCCATGTGTAGCACATGGGCCGGCCGAGTTGCCGTCCCATCAATCGGCGAACTGCTGCTGGGGACCGGGTCGGATCTGGAACACCCGAAAAGCACCACCACCAGGAACAGGGCTGGATGCAGGCTCACTCGGGAAATGGCCGCGTGTATCTTCATCATGCAACATTAGACGCCCTGGCGGCCATTTGGTTCCGATGTTCTTGCCGGGGGGTAACAGGCCCGTCCGCACCGGGACCAGCAGCGATTCCGGACTCGTGTGCCCATGCCCCTTCGCGCCACTCCCTTGGCGATCTGTTTATGGCGCAAGCAGCACCTCTCCCGCCCCAGGGACAGCTTGGACACTCCTTTGCGTTGGGTAGAATGAACAGGCCCGAACGGAAAGGAGTGGCATCATGGCCAAGATGGAACCCAGGCCTTCGGGGGCTTCGCGGGGAGGACCTCGAAACGCTCTCCCGGCGTCTCGGCTACCGGACGCCCGCCCAGGCCCGAAAAGAGGCTTGCTCCACGCGGGAGGTCGCGGCATGATTACCGGCAACGACGTGTCCAAGAAACCGAGGGCGGCACACGACCTTCCAAGCCTTGGGGGAAAGGGGGTGGTTCGCCCCGCTACCGCCGGTACGGCCCTGCGCAGCCTGCCCGATCCTCCTTGAAGACCTCATCCGGCCGATCTATGCTGCCCGCACCAGGTTGGCGAATAATCCCGGGGCAGGAGAGAACGCCATGTCAATGACACCACGCGAGGTTGTCCGCAGGACGATACGATTCGCGGGTGCGGCCCGCATCCCATACGCACTGACGCCTGAATACGGATCGGATTTCGCCCATGTCGCGATGAGTCCGTCGCCGGACGCTCGTCCCAGGAGCGGTGTCGACGAATGGGGGTGCGTCTGGGAAAACATCGGCGTGTCCAGTCTAGGAGAAGTGAAGCAACCGATCCTCACCGAGTGGGATCAGTGGGGCGCCCTGTCCGTTCCGGATGTTCGTGATCCCAGTCGATGGCAGTCGCTCGACGGCGCACGCGAGCGCGCGGGCGGGAAGTTCCTTCTGGCCTCTGGCGTCTCCCTCTACGAACGGGCTCATTTCCTCAGGGGTCTGGAGGACACATGGGTCGACATCCTCGCTGCCCCGGCGGAACTGGGGCGTCTGATTGATGTGCTGGTCGACATGAATCTCTACGCCGTCGATCGGTTCGCACGAGCCGGGGCCGACGGCTACATGTGGCCTGACGACTGGGGGCTGCAGGACCGCCTGATGATCTCGCCCCAGTCGTGGAGAGACATCTGGAAGCCGCGATACGCCCGTGTCTATCGTGCGGCGCACGAAGCCGGGCTCCTCACATTCCTGCACAGTTGCGGAGATATCACGGCCATTCTCGATGACCTCATCGAGATCGGGCTGGACGTGATCCAAATGGATCAGCAGGAGAACATGGGGCTGGATCGGTTGGGGCAACGGTTCGGCGGCCGGATCACGTTCTGGTGTCCCGTGGATATTCAGGCCACGATGGTGCATGGGTCTCTCGACGACATCCGGGCCTATTGCCGCAAGCTCGTGGGGACACTTGGCCGCCCTGAGGGCGGGTTCATCGCCAAGGCGTACGGCGATCGCGCCGGGGCCGGCCACAGCCAGGAAGCCCTTGACGCCATGTGTCAGGAGTTCGTGAAACTCAGCACGCGGAATGAGGCGTCCGACCCGGGCGTTCCAAGCGACGCGTGACAGCGGTCGTGACCTTCGTCGTTCAGCGGCCCATGGCCTTCCTCTGCTCCTCCCACCGCACCGGCAGGTGCTTCCGCGGCTTCTCCTGGCTCAGGCCGTCGGGTTCGTCGCCCCGCGGGATCGTCTCGATGATGTCCGGCGCGAGGCTGGTCAGGCGCCCCATGCGGCCGACACAGGGGCGGTCGCAGCCGACGTCCTTGGCCAGGTCTTCGAGGCCGGCGTACTCGCCCGATTCCAGCTGGGCCTGCCAGTGGTGCCCCTTGGCGATGGCCGCGATCAACGTGCGGTTGGCACCGTTGGTGTCCTCGACGTGCTGGGCGGCTGAGACGGGAACCGCGTCGCCGTCGCGTCGGACGCGGGTGGTGTGGATTTTCCCGAACGGGGCCTCGTGTCCGCGGCTGATGACGGCGTTGGCGATGGAAACACGCGAGGAATGGCAGGTGCGACGGTACCTGCGCATGGACGCGGAGGCCATGGACGGGTCGCTGCGGGAGGCGCCGGCCGAGGGCCTGACGCCAAGGGGCGCCGCGGGAGCGGGCCAGCCGGCAAAAGGACGGAGATGCCATTTTACAGAACGTTTCAGTCTTGACTCGACTTGGAACGGCGGTATAATGACTTTTTGTGTCCCGACAAGGCAGGTGTCTGTAAAAAAAGTTGGCGGGCCAGGCAAGCACTATGAGCCCAAACAAGGGACCGAATTGCGAGACGGGACGTCGTCATGGCTCGACACCCGCGAGTGCCGATGCGTGGGAGGCATTGCGTGCCTCGGAAAGCCGCTATCGCAGACTCTTCGAGTCTTCCAACGACGGTATTCTGATCCTCGACGCCGAGACCGGGATGATCACGGATGCCAATACGCATCTATTGGCTTTGCTGGGCTACTCGCGCGAAGATGTGGTCCAGAAGAAAGTCTGGGATCTCGGTTTCCTGGCGGATGTTGTCGCCAACGAGGCCAACTTTTCCGAGCTACAGCAGAAGGAATTCATCCGGTATGATGACCTGGCGCTGGAGGGCCGCGATGGAAAGCGGCACGAGGTGGAGTTCATCAGCAATACCTATCTGGAACGCGGCCAGAAGGTCATGCAGT